>CANIVF010000123.1 GCA_947470895.1 Bacteroidota bacterium | reverse complement strand
AGGCTGCAAATATAGTGGTCTGTCTGGGTTATGCAAAAACCAACCAGAAAATTCTGCTAAAAGAAGCGAAATTATCTTTCTTAAGTTGACTGGTCTTCGGTCAACAATCCAGTGACTGAAAATACTTTTCTAAAAAAATTAATCCCTAGCCTTGTAGGAATTATATTACATGAATTTTGCTTATGTTAGCTAAATTGTTTTTTATGAAACGTCTACTATTTGCCGCACTCTCCTTCGTATGCTTTTCAAATTCCTCTGCACAAGTAGTGCAGTGGGCATCCAAAGTAATTGAATTCTCATCTCAACTTTCTCCGGGTCAGTATTCCGCCCAGCAGGTGTTGGGCAAACCAAACGTACTCCCTGCCGGTGGAGAAAATCCTAATGCATGGGTACCCGATAAGCCGAACAAGAAGGAATTTCTTAAACTAGGTTTTGATACGCCATTGAATGTAAGGCAAATAGCTATTGCCGAATCCTATAATCCAAGTGCAATTTCTCGCATACTTGCCTACGATGGGGCGGATAATGAATATGTGGTTTATACACTCAACCCCAGCTCAATTCCATTAAAGGGCAGGATGCTGACTGTATTTATCGAACCTACTCCTTATAATGTTGCTGCCATTAAATTAGAGTTTGATGGCGCAGCCATTGCGGATTATTTCGGCATTGATGCGGTCGCAATCTCAGACTCCAGTTACCCCATTATAGCCGAAATCCCCCTTGCGGAATATCTGGCTGCTGGTATTGTGATTGAACGATTGGATAAGAATGTAAATAGTGATTATAGCGAATACAATCCACTCCTCTCACCTGACGGCAAAGTATTATACTTTAGTCGCAAGAACCACCCAGAAAACATTGGGGGTGTAAATGATAAAGAAGACATCTGGTATTCCGAATTAGATGAAAACGGTAAATGGAAACTTGCTAAAAATATGGGTGCAGAATTCAATAACGAGTATCCAAACTTTGCCAACACAATTTCATCTACACCAGACGGAAAGTCTGTTATTATGGTGCTTGGGAATAAATATCTAAAGGATGGCAAAAAAAGTGTTGCCGGTGTTTCCATTAGTTCTCACGTGGGTGGCCAATGGACAAAACCTGTAAGTCTTAATATCACCAATGATTATAATTATAATGATAAGGCAAATTATTTTTTAACCAATAACCGTAAGGCACTTCTGATGTCTGTGGAACGAGATGACTCTCAAGGAGCTCGGGATTTGTACGTGATATTTATGAAGGATGATAGTGTGTGGACTGAGCCCTTAAATCTTGGCAAAGTTGTTAATACTGCTGCGGAAGAATCATCTCCATTCCTGTCTATTGATGACAAAACACTTTTCTTCTCTTCTAATGGATTTAGTGGCTTTGGCGGAAGCGACATTTATGTTTCAAAACGACTTGATGACACCTGGACCAAGTGGTCTACACCAGAGAATATGGGAAAAACCATTAACTCACCTCTTGAAGATTTATTCTTTAATATCCCTGCAAATAGTGATTATGCTTATTATTCACGGGGAGTTTCGGAAAATAATACAGACATTTTTAATGTAAAACTTCCGATTCTTCAATCTCCGGAAGAGTGGGTTACTGTAAAAGGAGAACTTGTTGACGCTAGAAATAACACTCCCCTGGGCGCAAAGATAATTTATGAACGATTACCTGATGGCAAGGATTTGGGAATCTGGCAATCTGATCCTAAAACAGGAGATTTTGAAATCAAACTTCCGGTCGGATTCCTTTACAGCATCCGTGCGGAAGCAAATGATTTCATATCCGAAAGCCAGACGCTGGATTTACGAAAGGCTGGAACAGACAAGAAAAATATTGTCTTTAAGTTGAAGCCCATCGAAGTCGTGCATCTTGAAAAAGATGCTATGTTCTCGATGAACAGTATTTTCTTTGATTTCGCTAAGGTAGTTCTCAAACCAGAATCATTCCCAGAACTGGAAAGAGTAGTTCAGATGCTGAATGAAAAACCTGGAATCACCATAGAAATTGCCGGCCATACCGATAACAAAGGAACTATTGCCTACAACAAAAGCCTTTCTGAAGGAAGAGCCAATGCGGTTAAGAAATTCCTGACATCGAAGGGAATTAATACCGGCAGGGTAACTACTATTGGTTATGGTGAAAGTAAACCGATCGTTTCTAATGATGATGAACAGGATGGACGTGAAATCAACCGAAGAGTTGAGTTTAAAATAAAAAGTATGTAAGATCTGAGTTGATCTTGTATAAATCAAAGAGGCCCAACGGATTAACTCAATGACGAAAATCATCAAATACGTGTTTGAACCATTTCATTCATCATCTGGAAAAGTTTTTTTAACGAGAAATGAATTCGATTTCCGATTTGGCTTATGTTCCGGACAAATGTTTTTGTAACATCGCATCCGAGAAAATTATATCAAGAAATAATGATAAGAAAACTAAATACTGTGTTGTTTCTGGCCTTTATCTCATTACTTCTCTCGTTTTGTACGGACGATCCTATTGATTCTCAACCCATGGATGATGCTGATGCCCGAAGTAGGTATAAGCCGACTGCCATTGCGGGGGATGATCTGATTATTGCAATACCAACCAATACGGTTTCTTTAGACGGAAGTCTTTCAAAACCGGGATTAAGTAGCGGTTCCATAAAAATATATCAATGGGCTAAGATTTCTGGCCCGGATGCATTTAAAATTGCCGATCCGTTGTCTAGTAAAACTACAGCAAGCAATTTAGTTGAGGGGGTTTACTCCTTCCAGCTAACAGTGACCGATAATTACGACATAATAGGTATCGATGTGGTTGTCATTACCGTAAGCAAAGATCCGAGTGCCGTTCCCATTTCTCCCGTTATTTCAAGTTTTACTCCTGCAACCGGGACCAGTGGAACACCAGTTGTCATAACTGGAGCTAATTTTAGTACCACACTAATCAATAATATTGTAAAATTTAATGGTACCAAGGCTAATGTAACAGCTGTCAGTTCTACAAACCTAACCGCAATTACCCCGGCCGGAGCAACAACGGGAAACATTACCGTTACTATAAATAATCAAACTGCAACCAGTGCTGGTGTTTTCACAATACCTATACCTGCCGCCTCCACTACACCTGGAGAATTATATTTTGAAGGAAATATGGATAATGTTACCGTTTCCGGTGGATCCTTGAATGGATGGTCTGGCCTCACAAATACGGGATATCTGGATGGATTTTATTTTAACAACGTTGGTGGAAGTGCCTTTGCCTTTCAGGAGGTTAGAAAGGATCCTCTGAATACCACGAAAAATGTTTTATACGCTCAAACGGTTGATGATGATCCTGGTAGAAGTGGAACAACCAGAGCGCAGATGACTCTGGATTTAAACCTCCGTTTAGAGGTGATGCATACTACACAACGTATGTATCTAAATCCTGATATCGCTTATCTAAGCAACTATCCAAGCAACATAAGATGGTTCACTCTTTTTGAAATGTGGAATTTAAGAGATATTACACAGGGAGGTGACCCTGCCGGTAGTTCACGTATGAGTTTATCCTTATTCAAGGAAACCGGTGCAGGTCAACCATTATACTGGCATATCGCTCACGAATATATGCAGCCAACAGAAAAGGTCATCTGGGAACAAAAAGCAACAACGGCCCGCATTCCTATTGGTAAATGGTTCACCATGGATATCTACATTAAACGAGGTGATGTGGGTACTGGTAAATTTAAGTTAGTGATTACTGAAGATGGTGGACAACCTGTAACGGTTTTTGATATTACTAATTCTAATCAATACCCTGGAAAACCAGAACTCTACATTAATCAATGGCAACCTTTCAAGTTATACACCAGCGATTTGATCATGGATTACATGAGAACAAACAACAAGACAATCAGTGTGAGCTACAATGATTTCAAATGGTATAAAAACTAAAGAATCCATTCTTACCAAAAAAAATCGCCCTGATAATTCAGGGCGATTTTTGTTTTAAGTACCTTTTACCAATGATCGAATTAATGATAAAGAAGCCATCTCTTCTGCTGCTCAATTGATCTATCGCGATCGCAGGCGATCTTCAAGCGTTTCTGGATTGGTATGCTCATTAGTAGCGATCTTATCCATTGCATACTCACTTAGTGCAGTAATAGTCAGCGATGGATTTACACCCAGGTTGCAGGGTATAATACTGCCATCCAGAATATAAAAATTAGGGTATCCGTGTACTTCAAATTTTTCATTGACTACCCCCTCTTCTTTTGTTTTGCCCATAGGGCATCCTCCGAGGATATGAGCTGTCGAAGCAAGACCAAACATGATCTCGCTAATTGCGTTATGAGGAACACCCTTTACTTTCTTTGCATAGCGATACAATGCTTCCTGACCAATAGGAATAAAGCTTGGCACTTTTTGACCTGAATCATTGCTCATAACGAGGCTTGGTCCAAATATTCCTTTTCTCAATTTCATTTGCATGGCATTGGGTAACGACTGCATGATTAAAAAAATGATGCTTGTCTCTGCCAGCTTAACATTGAATAGTGATCGAAGCAAATTCCACGGTTGGGTAATCATGTTACCAAACATCTTTAACGTTCTCACTACCGGTGTTCCATTGCCCGCAGCCATAGCGGCAAGGCGGACCATCGCACCAGATCCGTTAGGAAATTTGCATAGCTCAATGTGTGTATCTTCGTCAGGATTAAATATAGAACTGATGGCAACACCATGGTTAAGTTTCCTGTCAGCAGATACTACTCCGGAGAGCATTTCGGAATTGGTTAATATGTTCTGACCTAATTGGTCTGAGAGATCGGGCAATGTTTTGTATACATGCTTTTGTCTCAGCAAAAGATTCATTGTGCCCAACACGCCACCGCTTACTACCAATCCATAGGTAATGAAGGTTTGTTTTTTCTTTCCAAACCAGGAAGTGCTTTGCTCAGTGTGAATATGGTATTCGTTATTAGCTAATTCAATTTTAGTAACCAGTGTTTCTGCCAACACTTTTGCACCAAACATATTTTCGGCAAACCAAAGATAATTTTTATCGAGTGTGTTTTTAGCGTTGTGCCTGCATCCTACCATGCAACCTGCACATTCGATGCAGCCTTTGCGCAATGGTCCCAATCCTTTAAAGTACGGATCCTTCTCTTTTTTTGAATCGCCTAAATACACACCCACATAATCTACACGATCGTAGGATGCACCTTGCCCCATCTCATCTGCTACGGACTTCAGGATATTATCTTCTTCATACTCCTTGGTGAATTTTTCACTGCCCAGCATAAACCTCGCTTTCTCATAGAAGGGATTCAACGCTGATTTCCAATCTTTGAAATGTGACCAAATCGGGTTTTCGTAAAAACTATCTTTGGGCATCATGTGCGTGTTGGCATATACCAACGAGCCTCCACCTACGCCAACACCAGAAATAATAAAGACTTCTTTGAAGAAGGTTAGCTTTTGAAAACCAAAACACTTAATCAACGGCAGCCATAGGTATTTACGAACATTCCAGTTGGTTTTAGGAAAGTCATTGGCCTGCCAGCGCTTACCTTTTTCAATAACCAATACCGAATATCCTTTCTCTGCCAAACGCATGGCAGACACCGACCCGCCAAAGCCTGAGCCAATGACGAGGTAATCAAACTTTTGGTTCATCCGCGAATGCGATCGATTATACCTTCGGCAGCTTGTAACCGTTGTTATACTTTGCGGCCATTAATGCATTTGCTTTCTCTTCGTTGAATTTCCCTTTAGCAGTATCCCAACTTACCTTCCCTCCTGTTTTGTAGGAGATATTACCCATTTGGCACACCGTGGCCACATGAGCTCCGGCCTGAATGGAACAGGTTAATTTACTAAAGTCGCGACTCTTTACAGCCTGAATGAAATTTACTGTGTGGAGATCAAGACCAGACCCCTTATTCGCTTGAACAGGAATTGCTTCCATTCTTTTTTCGTCCGGTATCACTTCCCAGCCACCACGCCACAAAACGAGCGTGCCATTGTTGCCAATGTATGAGATGCCATGATCCTTGCCATAGTTACCGTTGCTGATACTTTGTGCTTGTTCCCAGATCATATTATAACCATCAAATTCGTATACCGTTGCCAGTGTGTCAGGAGTCTCGTGCGCTCCATCAGGATAGGCGTACTTGCCCCCTAATGCTACGGCTGATTTAGGGAACGATGCATCCATACCCAGTAGGGCATAATCGATCAAGTGTACTCCCCAATCAGTCATTAAGCCACCAGCATAATCCCAAAACCAACGGAAGTTAAAATGATAGCGGTTAGGATTAAATGCTCTCTTCGGTGCAGGGCCAAGCCACATATCGTAATTTACACCGGCAGGCGTTGGACCATCAGGCTTCACTTCGATATTGCGCATCCAACCCTGATAAGCCCAAGCTTTCACAGTTCGGATTTTTCCAAGCTTACCTGATTTAATAAAGTTCAATGCATCAACAAAATGAGGCATGCTGCGTTGCCACTGTCCTGCTTGCACGGCTTTATTATATTTCTTTTGTGCTGCCACCATTACGTTGCACTCTTCGATTGAATTACCGACTGGCTTTTCAACATACACATCTTTGCCGGCCTCACAGGCTTCTACCATTTGCAAACAATGCCAATGATCAGGTGTGCCTATGATAATTACATCAAGATCTTTATTCTCGAGCATCTTGCGATAGTCGCCATACGTCTTGGTTTGAACTCCGCTTTTGGCGAGTTCATACTTGCGAAAGTTGAGCACGTTATCATCCACATCGCAGAGGGCTGCTACATTGATCTCCGGGATTTTAATGAATGAAGTTAAATCGGACCAGCCCATGCCATTGACACCGATCAGGCCTACGTTAATCTTATCGTTGGCGGAGATCAGGCTTTTCGCTTGTGCGAATGACTCCCAGGGTAAAGCGGTAGCAAGACCTGCACCTGCGGCCGCCTTTGCCGAAGTATTCAAAAAATCTCTACGGGAATGTTTCATAATAGTCGAAATTATTAAGTGGAAACTTATTTAATCTCTAGCTAAAGGTAAATGATTATTGCCATGAACGGTAAGTTTTCTGATGAGTATGGTTACAGATAAGCATCAATTAATTTTGGCTGAAACACTCATTATTCTGGAAAAAGTTTAAAACTTGTTTTTATGTTTGCGGCTTGATGAAAAAAAACACCGACAGCAGCCGTAAAATCGTTTGGATTTTAGGATCTCTATCCACCATCACGCCTTTTGCCATTGACTTATATCTTCCTGCATTTGCACAACTGGCGAAAGATTTTGGAACTAACACGGCCACCATTTCACTTTCTGTTTCTAGCTATTTCATAGGAATGGCAATCGGACAAATTTTATACGGACCTTTTCTGGATCGCTTTGGAAGAAAACCACCCCTCTATGTTGGCCTATCGATTTTCGTACTGGCTAGTTTTGGATGTACTTTATCTTGGGACGTGACTTCGTTGGTGACGTTCCGCTTTCTTCAAGCACTCGGTGGAAGCGTAGCCTGGGTAGGTGCTGTAGCCATGGTGCGCGACTTTTTTCCTGTTGAAGCCAGTGCACGCATTTATTCATTGCTGTTCCTGATCATCGGTGTTTCACCCTTATTAGCTCCTACCATTGGAGGACTCATTGTTACCTCACTGGGTTGGCAGGCGATTTTTATTTTTCTTGTCGTGATTACCGTAATCATTGTGTTGCTTGTCATTTTCTTTCTACCAGAAGGTCATATCCCCGATCCAACGATCTCGATAAAGCTGGGGCCAATGGTATCTACTTTTTTTGATATCCTGAAAAATCCTGCGTTCCGTAAATATGTGATCGCAGGTGCGTTTTCATTTTCAACGCTTTTTATTTATGTGGCAGGCTCACCCATAATTTTCATGGAGATGTATCACGTAAGTCCGAATGTATACGGAATCATTTTCGCAGTGCTTTCGGTTGGTTTTATTGGTGGAGGACAAGTGAATATACTACTCACTAAAAAATTCAGTAGTGAACGAATATTCCGGGCTGCACTCATCGCACAGGTGGTTGCCAGTATTGTCTTTCTGATTGGTGTGAGTACCAACCTGCTCGATTTGTACGGTATCATCGCTATGTTTTTTATGTGCCTAAGTTGCCTCGGGCTTACCAACCCTAATGGAAATGCATTGGCCCTGGCACCTTTTACCCGCACGGTTGGCAGTGCTTCTGCATTGCTTGGATTTATACAAATCGGTGTGGCTTCGTTGATGTCGGCCGGTGTTGGGTTATTTAATATAAGTAATGCAATTCCTTCAGTGGCGTTGATGTGTGCCTCTTCGGTGGTTGCGTTAGTCTTGTTGTCAATCACCCCAGGATCTTCAGATTTGCAAGAGAAACTTTGACTAATCATAACAAAGCCATACTGGAAGTGAACTTCCAGTATGGCTTTGATTATTTTTCATAGAAACAATTTCACTTTTTAATTCACTTCCGTGGATTGTTCTGAATGCTGACTATCACGCGTATTTTTTTGGACTGCAATGGCACTAAACATACTTAGCGTAAATGACATCGTGTAAAAACCTTTTTCACTTCTCAATAGTGTCGCGTTCCATAATCCAACCACGAGCAACACAATTGAAAGCACCGTAGAGAACCACGCCAGGCTGTAATAGATGCTCGTAACCGGAATGCCTTCCAACTGATCACGTACCGCTTTTTGCAAAGAGATGGCGGCAAACAATCCAAACATGAGCACGGTAAAATAATATCCTTTTTCATTCAACTCCATGTCGGCATTCCACAAGCCAATGATGAATGCCAGAACTCCTGACAACAAGGTCACCCACGATGCCGCAACAAATGCGTTCGATGGTTTCTGAAACAATTTGTTTTCCATTATTAAATTGGTTTATGAGTCAAAGATATTTGCCTGTTCGGTAGCTCTCTTTGACATTTATCAAATAATAATGGACTAAGAATCGGTTTTCATTGTTTTCCGCGGATACGGCTCAATGTTTCCTGCGTGATGCCCAGGTAAGATGCTACATAACGCAACGGAACACGCTGCAGAATGTGGGGCGCTTGCAACATTAAATTCTCATACCTTTCGCGTACCTCTTTGAAGTGGTTGCTCACAAACCGTTCTTCCAGCATAACATAATATCGTTCGTGCATGATTCTGCCCAGGCGCTCCATATCGGGATGGGTTGCGTAAAGGTGTTGCAGACGTTCATAACTTACCGACCACAACGTGCAATCTTCCAGAAGGTGAATGTTTTCCATACCCGGTTTTCGGGTAATGAAACTAAAGAAGGAAGTAACAAAACTATTCTCAAACGCAAACCAATAACTGATCTCTTTGTCATCAAGGTTATAAAAACCACGCAGGCAACCCTTTTCAAGAAAGTAGATCTGATCGCACACCTTTCCTTCCTTGATTAGAAAAGCCCCCTTGGGCAACGCCACTTTCCGCAGCTCGGCTCCCAGACTATTCAAAGCAGGATCGCTCATTCGGCAATACTGGCGGATGTGTTCAAAGAGTGTGTTCATTGGATGGGTAATCAAAGTCTTAAAGATATTGATTTTGAATACTGCATTCATCTGTAAAGTGAATCTAACAAAACCCAGATCGCTATAGCCCCTCAGATGATTATGATCGATCGCGTTCCTTGATAATGTAACTCAGATTACCAGTTCGGTGCATTGCACGGTAAAGTGATGTAAAGTAATCATCTGCTTCTCTCCTAGCTTTTGGCCAAAATGGGCCACCATATACAAGCTTAAAAAAATCAAACTAAGAACAGGCACCAGCCAAAGTATGGTAGCGGGTTTATCCAACATGATATACGAAAGGCCAAGAACACCAATAAATAAAACGGCCAGCCCAATAAGAGCATAGAAAAATACAAACATCGTCCAAACAGCCGGGCGCGGACTATATAAACCGCGGAGCACACTGCCCTTTTCTGTTTCCTCAAAGGTAAGGTTCAATTGTGGCGACCAATAGTGCTGATCTTTGTGCGGAATATAAATAGTAACATAGCAAGGATTAACAATTCCGATGCATGTGGCATGGCTTTGCCGAAGACCATCCTGCAGTTTCTTTCTTAAAATAGCTACCGAATAGTTGGTTTCAATTTTAAATCGGGGACGAACCTTATATCCTGCAACAGGATCTTCGATGGTATTACTCATAAATCGATTATTCAAAAAAGATTTTCCAGTGCTGCAATTTATTGTTGGTCCGTGCGACTGCTTCATCTAAGAAACAGTAATAATGCAAATGCCTATCGCTTACTTGAAGATGTTGTACTTCGCCACCATCTCTTTATATTCCGGCATAATCTTCTCATACAGCGCTTCGTCTACTTTCCTGAGCGAATTAATTAACCCGCCTATGCCCGAATCTTTCAAACTAACCCGTTGCTTTTTTATTTCTTCCATTTTGTTTCGAATCGTTGCTTCCAGTTTTATCAGTTCTCGTTCAGTCATGGAAATATTATTTTGTATGGCAAGTTAGCGGATTATAATTCATTTAGTAAACCTTGCATAAACCTGAATTCACCTCAACGAATCAAAACTATACTTCGCATCTTCCCAGAAACGGTCCAATGCCATGATTCTTGGTTTGAAGAAAGAAATCAATTCAGGCCATTGATCTCTGTTGAAGACCGACACATCCGTTAGCTCTTTATAAATGCGGCTGATGATTCTATCTTCTGCTAAACCGGTATCTGCTTGCCACTCCCACTCTTCTTGCAGTGTAGCATGTAACAAGGTTTTCAATTCTTCAAACTGCTGAAAGTATAACTCCCGGATATCGCCATCATGGTGTTCTATCGAGATCGAAATCACGGCCGATTTCTGATTCACATCCAAGCGGAAGTGCACATCTCTTAACGAAGTTTTATAATTGATCCAGTTGATCTTCATTCCTTCTGCCGAAGGCACGGGGCTCATATAACGGCCGAAGGTAGTCCAGAACTCTTCGCGCAGATGGGATGCCTCCTGACGTTTAAACATGGCTGCAAAACTAAGATAATCCCAGATTATTCATTAGGACGGAAGAGTTATTCATAAATGCTTGATTGATTTATCTTTACTAAAAGGATTAAAACAACCAATAAGGTGAAAGAGATACAGGTGTTATTTACGGATAAAAATGTCACTGCTTGGGGTGGTATTAAGTT
>CANIVF010000122.1 GCA_947470895.1 Bacteroidota bacterium | reverse complement strand
TTTGGGTTTTACCACTTGATTTCCAAATCTCAATTAATGAAAACATTAACTGCTCCAAGGTCTTGTCTGATGATTCCATAGTCTGATCTTTTTCTCAAAACTATAGCCGTGCTGGAATCATTGAAAGATGTACTTTAGCGGATCCTTACTTTACAAACAATACTGATACAGTTGCTTCATTACCAATTTAGATTTACCGTGCGAACAAATCTGGACGCTTTATCGACAGCGTGCCGATGCAGAGAATCGAATTAAAGAACTCAAATACGATTTTGGATCCGATAGTTTCAATCAACAAAGCTTTTATGCCACAGAAGCAGCCTTGAACTTTGTGATGATGGCCTACAACTTCATCAGTTTATTCAGACAAGTTGTGTTGGGTCAGAAAATTCATCAGCAAATGAAACCCTTGAGATACAA
Organism: Bacteroidota bacterium; assembly: GCA_947470895.1. Taxonomy (GTDB): domain Bacteria; phylum Bacteroidota; class Bacteroidia; order Cytophagales; family Cyclobacteriaceae; genus ELB16-189. The sequence continues at coordinate 11,090 of CANIVF010000122.1, read as the reverse complement.
TATTTTTGCCATTGGCGGATACATTGTTAAAAATGGCAATAAAAGAATCCTCAAACTAGCACTGGTCATGAAACGAAGAGAATGGTTTACAGGACTGTGGATCAACACAAACTCAATCAAAACACCACTAAGTTTTACTTTCTAATGACAATTCTGGGTTAAAATAAAAAAGCCAGTACATGAATCAGTACTGGCTTTTACTTGAATTAATATTAATTAGGCTACCTGAGCCTGTAGCTTCTGTGAAAGAACAGATTTAGGTACTGCACCAACTTGCTTATCGACTACCTGACCATTTTTAAATACTAACAAAGTAGGAATAGAGCGAACGCCAAATCGGGCTGTTATCTGAGGGTTTTCATCCACGTTTAATTTGGCCACTACAGCTTTCCCTTCATAATCACCAGCCAGTTCTTCCACTACCGGACCGATCATTTTGCAAGGGCCACACCATTCAGCCCAAAAATCAACTAATACTGGCTTATCACCGTTGATAGCCGCATCAAAATTGGAGTCGTTTAATTCTAAAGTCTTACCCATGATTTATATGATTAAAGTGTTTTGGTTAATCTACAGGTTCCAACACAAAGGTAGACGAAATTGTTCCAATTTCAGTTTTTTCTACTGGAGCGGTTTTGGAAATGCTATCGGATAGCCAGCGCACTACACCATTATCGGTGATGATGCCCACCTCACCGTATTTCTTTAGTTCTCTGATAAAGTCATTACTCACTTTTACTCGACAGGAGCGGGCAAGTAATTCAACTTGAAGTCCTTCGGTGGGATCACTCAAGTATAACCTGAAGTTTGAATTACCTGTGTTTTTCTTGCAAAGTTTTTCAATCGTGGTGTTAAAGTCTGAATTCACAAGATCAAAAGAAAACCGTAATGCAATTCCCTGAACTTTTTTGCCAGCCAGTTCATTGAGTAAATCAATGTTTCGGATTTTGAATTCAAGATTTTGTTCACCCCAGGCTTTCTTCACCACGTTTCCTTCTACAAAGAGGAAGAGGCCTGGCATGAGGAATGATTTGAATTTAAGGTAGTCATCACTCCAAAGCATAAACTCAAATTTACCGCTATAGTCTTCCATGGTGAGCTTACCGAATGGTCTTCCCGTCTTGGTCATTCTATGCTCTACGGCAGAAACAATTCCACCCACTTTGCATTCTCTACCTTCCAGTGCTTCGATATCGGTGAGTGTTGTTAATGACGTAGTGCAGAATGCATCCATCTCAAATTTGAAATTATCCAGCGGATGTCCTGAGATGTAAACACCAACTACTTCTTTTTCGAAGTGCAATTTTTCAATTTCACTGAATGGTTCTATAGCATCAATTTTTGGAGAAGGCATGGCTGTGCCGGTTGATCCACCAAACAAACTTGCCTGTGCGCTTTGAGCATCCTGTTGCATTTTGCTGGCATAGCGGATTACTTTTTCAGTCAGAGACAGGTCTCCTTCCTTGCCGGTGATGTATTGCCTGCGATGATAGTCAGCAAAGCAATCGAACGTTCCTGACAGTGCGAGACACTCAAACGTTTTTTTGTTGACCGAGCGTTGGCTTAACCGCTTAGCGAATTCGAAAATATCTTTATAAGGACCATGCGCGTCACGTTCTGCGATGATGGCCTCGACCGCAGCTTCACCAGCACCTTTTATGGCACCCAATCCAAAACGGATTTCTCCTTTCTTATTTACTTCGAAGAATACTCCTGATTCATTTATGTGTGGACCGAGCACTTCGATCCCCTGCTTTCTACATTCTTCAATAAAGTATGTAATGTTATCGAGGTTATTTTGAGAGTGTGTTAAAACTGCAGCCATGTATTCGGCTGGGTAGTTGGCTTTCAAATAGGCTGTTTGATAGGCAACTAATGAATAACACGTGGAGTGAGATTTGTTGAATGCATATTGTGCGAAGGCTTCCCAGTCTTTCCATACTTTTTCTGCGATGACTTCATCATGGCCGTTGGTTTTGCAACCGGTAATGAATTTGTCTTTCATTTTATCCAGCACTTCCTTCTGCTTTTTACCCATGGCTTTACGAAGCACATCGGCATCGCCTTTGGAAAAGTTCGCAAGTTTTTGTGACAGCAACATCACTTGCTCCTGATACACCGTAATTCCGTAGGTGTCTTTAAGGTTCTCTTCCATCACTGCCAAATCATACTTGATCGGCTCTCGACCATGTTTACGTGCAATGAAATTAGGAATGTATTCCATGGGGCCAGGGCGATACAACGCGTTCATCGCGATGAGGTCGTCAAACTTGTCGGGCTTCAATCCACGCAAGTAACTTTGCATACCGTCCGATTCAAACTGGAATGTTCCGGTAGTTTCTCCTCGTTGATAAAGTTGGTAGGTCTTCTGATCGTCAAGCGGAATCGTATCGATATTGATAACAATACCATGGCGCTTTTTAATATTTTTTAAAGCTGTCTTGATAATGGTGAGTGTAGTCAAACCTAAAAAGTCCATCTTCAGCATGCCGGCACTTTCAACAACACTGTTGTCGAATTGCGTTACCAACATGGTTGAATCTTTCGCTGTCGACACGGGTATAAACTTTGTCAGATCATCCGGAGTAATGATCACACCACAAGCGTGTGTTCCTGTATTGCGAAGAGATCCTTCAAGAATAATCGCTTGCTTGAGTACTTGTGCTCTTAGGTCAGAACCTTTTTTGATTTCATTTAGCTCTTTTACCTCTTCAAATGCCTTTTCCAATGATGTCCCTGGTCGCTCCGGTACTAACTTGGCCAACGTGTTTGCATCAGCAAGTGGCAATTCCATAACACGAGCACAATCTTTAATGGATGATTTTGCTGCCATTGTACCATACGTAATGATCTGCGCTACCTGGTTATGTCCATATTTCTGAATCACATAATCCAACACCTTATCACGACCTTCATCGTCAAAATCAATATCAATATCGGGAAGGGACACACGATCTGGATTTAGAAAACGCTCGAACAGTAAATCGTATGCTATCGGATCAACGTTGGTGATACCAATGCAATAAGCAACCGCAGAGCCCGCAGCCGAACCGCGCCCAGGCCCAACGGACACACCCATTTCCCTAGCCTTCGAGGTGAAATCCTGAACGATTAGAAAATAACCTGGATAGCCTGTCTTTTTGATGGTCTCTAATTCAAAATCAATACGTTCTTTAATTTCAGTCGTGATTTCTGGATATCTTTTCTTTGCTCCTTCATACGTGAGGTATTTCAGATACTCATCTTCCGTTTCAAATTCTTTTGGAATATCAAACTTGGGAAGTAGCACATTACGTTTTAATTCATACGAATCGACTTTATTGACTATTTCACTGATCGTTTCAATGGCTTGTGGAAGATCATGAAACAATGATTTCATTTCTTCCTGTGTCTTGAAATAGAATTCTGTGTTTGGAAGGCCGTAACGTGTGCCGCGTCCTTCACCAATAGGAGTTGATTTAAATTCTCCTTCTTTAATGCAGAGTAAAACATCGTGAGCGTTGGCTTCTTCTTTTTTCAAGTAGAAACACTCATTGGCTGCAAAGTATTTCACATGATACTTTTCCGCGAAACGAAGAAGCGTATCGTTCACCCTATCCTCTTCACGCATGCCGTGACGGTTCAATTCAATATAGAAGTCTTCTCCAAATTGCAAATGCCACCAGGCAAATGCTTCTTCCGCCTGGCGTTCGCCTATGTTTAAGATCAGATAAGGTATTTCACTATGAAGTCCACCGGTGGTGGCAATGATTCCTTCTTTGTATTGAGTAACCAGTTCTTTGTCGATGCGCGGATAAATTCCGTAAAGTCCTTCTATAAAACCTATAGAACTAAGTTTAGCTATATTGTGATAGCCTGTTTTGTTTTTGGCCAGAAGTACTTGTTGGTACCTCTTGTCTGGATTGTCTTTAGTGAATTTTAGTTTTTTGCGTTCTTCCGCAATAAAGAATTCGCAACCCACGATGGGTTTGATCTGATGTTTCAGTGCTTCACTTACGAATTTGAATGCGCCATACATATTGCCGAAATCGGTTAAGGCAACAGCCGGCATGCCTTGCGCTTTTGCGATCGTGATCAGGTCACTAATTTCCGGGGTAGCCTGAAGTACAGAGAATCGTGTATGTAAATGAAGGTGACAGAATGGTTTATCAATCAGCGTTTCTGTACCTGAACCCGGATAGGTGATTTCTTTTTTCTTTTCCCGTTTGGATGAGTTGCCAGCCTCAAGGTTTGGCTCCTCATATTCAATCTCTTCATACGGAGTGCTATCAAAAGGATTGACTACCTTTTTGATGATAAGTCCAAAGAAAGAACGAGCCGTGGCTGCTACATCATAAGAGGCATCGTGGGCATCTTCAAAACTTTTTCCGAAAAGTTTTTCATGTAGCTCGGTCAGGCGGGGCATTTTTAGTTTTCCACCCATTCCTCCGGGCAACTGACAAAATTCTATAGAGACAAGTCCGGTATCAATTTTTTCTAAAGAAAGGAATTGTTCCGTTTCAATGGCTTGCCTTACAAACTCTGCTCCGATGATATTAATATCGAATTCAATATTATGACCAACCAGAACTTGCGTGTTGCTAAGATCTTGCAAAAAGTAATCAAGTAGTGTCCTCAAATCATAACCTTCCTCAAGCGCCCTTTTGGTTGAAATGCCATGAACTTGTTCAGCTTTGAATGGAATATCGAACCCTTCAGGTTTTACGATGTAGTTCTGCTGCGAAATCAGTTTTCCTTTTTTGTCGTGAAGTTGCCAGGCAAGTTGGACTAATCTGGGCCAGTTTTCTGAATCGGAGAGTGGTGCAGTTTTTTTTCTGGGTATGCCGGTAGTCTCCGTGTCAAAAATCAGGTACATGAATGGAAATTTAAGTGGTTGAGGTAAAAATAGCGAATATCGATCACTTCCAAATTGTGCCAATTTCGAAAATAAATCCAAAATTGAGACTTATTCCTAATAATGAATTTTTCAATTAATTAATTATTAATGCTTTATAATATTGGATGTTGATTTGAAGTATAGTGGATTCTTAGACAAGAAAATGAAAAAGTTAATTAATCCTGTTGTGGCTTTCGTAAAAAGGGAATGGTTTCTGTTGATCATGCTAACCTCAATCACCTTGATTGTGGTACTCTTTGAGGTCCTCTGATTTCTTCTGATAACTTCTAACACGGGCATTATCCTATAATTAGAAGTAGTTTAAATACCATTCATAATTGTTTGGTATAGCTTTGAGAAGTATTTTTGGTTCAATTCAAACATTCATCTCAATTTTATACTATGAATTATTCATACGCCTTGTTTATCCAAACCGATAACATGACGGCTACTGAACTTCGTGCGACCTTTAAACAAACAATTATTAACACATGAAATGGTTTCTTGATCTCTTTTCAAGTTCGCTTGGAAGAAAAGTGCTTATGGCGCTTACCGGTCTGTTCTTAACGATGTTTCTGGCAGTTCACCTTGCCGGGAATCTCCAGCTGCTAAAAGATGACGGAGGTAAATCATTTAATATGTATGCCGAGTTCATGGGTACTAACCCTTTGATTCAGTTTGTTTCGAAAGGAAACTTTGCGCTGATTATTATTCACATCATCTGGGCAATTATGCTTTCAAGAAAAAACAGGCAGGCACGTGGAGAGGTTGGGTATGCCATTGCCCCGAAGAAATCAACATGGACTTCCAGAAATATGGGTATTTTGGGAACCATCATTTTGATTTTCCTGGTAATACACATCCGTCACTTTTATTCCGAAGCGCATTTTGGTAGCATACCTACTCAAGTGTATGATGGTAAAGAAGTAAAAGATTTATATGGTGAAGTAGTTCGCTGGTTTAAAGTGGATTGGTATGTGGCCCTCTATGTTTTTTGTATGGCAGCCTTAGGTTTTCACCTGTGGCATGGATTCACCAGTGCATTTCAAACACTTGGCTTAAACCATATGAAGTATAACGGTGTTATCAACTTGGTTGGTAAAGCATTTGCGATCGTTGTTCCGGCATTGTTTGCATGGATTCCGATCAGCATGTTTTTTGTTTAATCTTTCAACGAATAGTTTTTAAAACATTTAATCATACATCATGAATCTCGATTCAAAAATTCCGGAAGGAATTGTAGCGGAAAAATGGACAAAGCATAAATTCAATCTGAAGCTTGTAAATCCTGCCAACAAAAGAAAATATGAAGTGATTGTGGTAGGAACCGGTTTAGCCGGGGCATCAGCAGCAGCTTCCCTAGGAGAATTAGGATATAATGTAAAAGCATTTTGCTTTCAGGATAGCCCACGCAGAGCGCATAGTATTGCCGCTCAAGGTGGTATTAACGCAGCAAAGAATTATCAGAATGACGGTGATAGCATCTATCGCCTTTTCTATGACACCGTGAAGGGTGGAGATTATCGTGCACGCGAAGGCAACGTGTATCGTCTAGCCGAAAGTAGTGTAAGCATTATTGATCAGTGTGTAGCTCAGGGAGTTCCTTTTGCTCGGGAGTATGGTGGATTGTTAGCAAACCGTTCTTTTGGTGGAGCACAGGTGTCCAGAACATTTTATGCCCGCGGACAAACCGGACAGCAGTTATTATTAGGTGCTTATGGTGCATTGAATCGTCAGATCGCCAATGGAAAAGTAAAAATGTATAACCGCACCGAGATGTTAGATCTGGTAGTGGTAGATGGAAAGGCAAAGGGAATTATTACGCGCAATCTTATAACTGGAAAAGTAGAAGCCCATAGCGCTGATGCCGTATTGCTTTGCACAGGTGGTTACGGTAACGTATTTTATTTATCAACAAACGCGAAGGGTTCTAATGTCACTGCTGCATGGCGCGCACATAAAAAAGGTGCATTGTTTGGCAATCCTTGCTTTACACAAATTCATCCAACTTGCATTCCGGTAACGGGAACACATCAATCTAAGCTTACGCTGATGTCTGAATCATTGCGTAATGATGGTCGTGTGTGGGTGCCCAAAAAAGCGATGCCCGGATTAAAATCAAAAGATGCTGCTGCTATTCCGGAATCGGAAAGAGATTATTTTCTTGAAAGAAAATATCCTTCTTTTGGTAACCTTGTTCCTCGCGATGTGGCTTCACGCAATGCCAAGCAGGTGTGTGACGAGGGTAGGGGAGTAGGATCAGGTCTTGCCGTGTTCCTTGATTTTTCCGATGCCATTAATCGTGATGGTGAAGATACCATTCGTGCCAAGTATGGCAACCTGTTCGACATGTATGCGCAGATCACCGGAGAGAATCCATACAAAGGACCGATGATGATTTATCCTGCTGTACATTATACCATGGGAGGTCTTTGGGTTGATTATAATTTACAGACTACCGTACCTGGTTTATATGCATTGGGCGAAGCTAACTTTTCAGATCACGGTGCAAACCGACTTGGTGCAAGCGCATTGATGCAAGGATTAGCTGATGGTTATTTTGTTATTCCGTATACACTTGGTGACTATCTGGCTACCATTGGATGGAACGATAAAGTATCTACTGATCACCCGGCATTTCAGGAAGCGATAAGTGCTGTAAATGATCGCATGAACAAATTGATCAACATCAAGGGAAAAAAAACCGTAGATGACTTCCATCGTCAGTTAGGTCTTACGATGTGGGAGTATTGCGGAATGTCCCGAAGTGAAGAGGGCTTGAAGAAAGCAAAGAAAATCATTCAAGACATAAAAGCTGAGTTCTGGACAAACGTCAATGTGTTGGGCGGAGCCTCTGAATTAAATCAAGAACTCGAGAAAGCAGGACGAGTGGCCGACTTCATAGAACTTGGTGAGTTAATGGTAGATGATGCGCTCAATCGTACTGAGTCTTGCGGTGGACACTTCCGCGAAGAATCACAAACTCCAGAAGGAGAAGCGCTTCGTAAGGATGATGAGTTTGCTTATGTGGCAGCCTGGGAATTTAAAGGTGAAAATCAACCTGAAGCTCTGCATAAAGAGGAATTGAAATTTGAAAATGTAAAACTTACACAACGTAGCTATAAATAAGTATGAAGATTACGTTAAAAGTCTGGAGACAAAAAAATAAAGACGCCAAAGGTGAGTTCAAAACTTACGAACACAATCATGTGTCGGCTGATATGTCTTTTCTTGAAATGCTTGATGTGTTAAACGAAGAGCTTACCAAGAAAAATGAAGAACCGATTGCATTTGATCACGATTGCCGCGAAGGCATTTGTGGTATGTGCAGTTTATACATTAATGGTCATCCTCATGGCCCATTGCAAACGACCACATGTCAGTTGCACATGCGTTCATTTCAGGATGGGGAAACCATCACGATTGAGCCTTGGAGAGCCAAAGCTTTTCCAGTAGTTCGAGATTTAGTAGTAGATCGAACTGCTTTTGATCGCATTCAACAAGCCGGTGCTTATGTCAATGTGAATACTGGTGGTGTTCCGGATGCGAACGAAATTCCGATTTCAAAGAAAATTGCGGACGAAGCATTTGATGCCGCATCGTGTATTGGATGTGGTGCTTGTGTGGCGGCATGTAAAAATGCTTCTGCCATGCTTTTTGTAGGAGCAAAAGTTTCTCAGTTTGCTTTATTGCCTCAGGGCAAAGTGGAGAGAAAAGAGCGCGTAGAAAAAATGGTGGCACAGATGGATGCAGAAGGATTTGGGTCTTGCACCAACACTTACGCTTGCGAGGCGGAATGTCCTAAGGGAATAAAGATTGCCAATATTGCCCGAATGAATCGTGAGTATTTTGGAGCCATGATAAGTTCTTATCAGATTGAATCTGGTGGAGGAGGCGATTAATATAAACTGATGGAAAACAAAAAAGACCCGGATCGATCCTGGTCTTTTTTGTTCCTGGCATATTCCTTAAATGTCAGTTCCAATATTCTATTCACTCTTGCAAGGAACAAATCCCGTTCTTCCATTTTCAATACTCTTCGATACGGAAGTACCGATATTTCCTCCAGCTAAGACGATATTCCTTTCAACACCTACATCGGATAAATGAATCTTAACACAGGCGTTTAACTTCAACAGATCTGAATAGGTCACTTCCGACTCGTCTGACAGTTGTTTCAAAAGTGTTTCACTTGTTCCTGTTTTCGCATTTACAGGACTCAACAAAGCGGCAACATCAGCTCCGGGAGTCGAAATATCACCAAGGTGCAGATGGACTGGGAGTTTTGACTCTCCTGAAGTACCCACCAGTTTTACGACCACCTGTGTTGTTCCATCTCTTTTTTCCTTCAAAGTAAAGGCACCGGAAATATTGTAGTGTGAAGCGGATTGCAGATCATAGGTAGTTTCATTTCCTGTAAAATCGCTGGTACTTACATTTTCCTGACAGGAAATCAGCTGGGCGCTAAAAACGATTATAAACAATAGATTTTTCATGGCTCACTTTTCATTCATTACATCATTAAAGATATAAAAATTCGCTGTATTGAGTTTTTTCTGATTTACATGTTTAGAATAAATATCTGAATGCCCCTCAATTGGCACAGATATGGTATATTCGCTTTAGGCTTACAAATCCGTTATTCTGTGAACAGGCTAATCATTATTATTTTCTTACTTGCTTTTGGATGCAGCCCCTCTGCAACAAAAACGACTCAGAAATCTGATCCCAAGTTGAAACCAACCTGGTTAGCAGCCAAACCGATTCAGTCCGGTTATTTTGTGGGTATTGGCCATGGCACCAAGGATGGAACAAATAACTACATTCAATCAGCTAAAAGCAGCGCTTTGGAAGATCTTGTTTCTGAGATTAAAGTGAATATTTCATCCACCTCAGTGCTAAGCCAGATTGATGCGAATAAGGAGTTTCAGGAAAGATATGAGCAAATTATTCAAACTACAGCCGCTGATGAGATTGAAGAATTTGAGCAAGTGGAAGCCTGGGAAGATGAACGTAATTATTGGGTTTACTATCGCTTATCCAAGCAACGCTATACAGAGATTAAGGATCAGAAAAAACGCAATGCTGTTTCATTAGGGCTCGATTTTTTCACAAAAGCCAAACATGCCGAGCGCAGTTCTGATCCAGTATTGGCTTTGGGTTTTTATTATCAAGGATTTCGCTCTATTGAAAAATATCTTGACGAACCTATCCGTTTGGATTTTGAAGGAAAGGAGATACTCTTAACCAATGAGATTATAGCCAGCATGCAGTTGCTACTGGATAAAATGGACATCTCGTTAGATCCCAAGGAAATTATGCTAAATCGAAGGCTGGCACAAAATGACTTAGCAGTGATTGCCAGGGCCATCGACAAGAGTTCGCAAAAAGCAATTCCTGGACTTCCTTTAACAGCATCATTTGAGAAAGGATCTGGTGATGTGTTTCCTTCGTATAAAACCGATGTAACTGGTCGAACAAAAATTTTATTAACAAAAATCAGTTCAAGAGACTTGGAGCAAACTTTGGCCGTGAAGGTTGATATCATGAGTTTTGCCGGACAGGGTAGTTCAGAAATTTATCCACTGATCGCTAAAAAGATGATCGTACCCAAAGCAACATTATTGATGAGGGTGCAACGGCCGATTGTATACATATCTTCCGTTGAGAGAAGTTTAGGTTTAGATAAGTCGAATCAACAGTTCACCAATAAGATTAAAAACTATTTATCCAATTCCGGTTTTGAGTTTACTGATGATAAGAGCAGAGCCGAACTTTTGTTAGATGTGAATGCCAATTCGGAAAAAGGTGCTGTGTCGGGTAGTATTTACATCACGTATGTTACTGCAGTAATCCGTGTAGCCACCATGAAGGATAATAAAGAAATTTATGCTACTACTCTTGATCGCGTAAAGGGTTTCAGTCTTGATTATGAGAGGTCTAGTCAGGAGGCTTACAACAAGTCGATAGAAACACTTGAAAAGGAAAAACTACCAGAGTTACTTAACACCATTCTGCAATAAAGTTTTGTTTTTGGCTCAATTTGATTGCTAAATCTCTTATGAATCACACACATCCGGACTTTTGGCAGATCTACTGGAATAACCTATAATTCATGAAAGGCTGCTGTCTTTGTGTTTGACAGTGGGGAATAAAAGTGGCTCATGCGTTTTGGAATAGGGATGGACTTTTTTCAAAACACAAAGCACTTTGT
>CANIVF010000121.1 GCA_947470895.1 Bacteroidota bacterium | reverse complement strand
ATGCTGCTGAGGAATTCTGGCCCGAGAATATTGCCGGGGAAGAGTTTAATGAATTTCACACCGGCATTTTCAGCGGCAATGATTTCCGAAGGTGTCATGCATCCGGGCGCATAGAAGATGTCGTTGCTGATGGCATAGGCTGCTACTTCTGGAACAAAACCCGGGCTCACCATGAAATCCGCACCAGCGCTCATATAATCTTTCGCTTGTTGTAAATTTTTGATGGTGCCTATGCCCAAAAGCAAACCGGGCATTTCTGCATTGCGCAAGGCAACCATCTTTTTAAAATTATTGAATGCCGCTTCACCGCGATTGGTATATTCTATGGCTTTTATTCCTGCCTTATGTATGGCGCGAAGGATTTCAAGACTTACGTTTTCATCCGGGTTGAAATACAATGGAAGAATACCTTGTGTTACAATCGCATCAATCGCCTGCTGACTTTTACTCATATTATATTTTTACTTTAATTACCATTTTCTTAATCTCATCATCACTGATCATCGGGGCATGCACATCGGTTGGAAAGAAGATGGCAAACTGTCCTTTGTGCAATTCGAAAAACATATCTGGCGCATCGGTATAGAAGAGTACGTCTTTCTCTTCGTTGTACGGGGCCTTTTCTGTAACACAATTTTGTCGCGGCTTCCAACCCATCTTCTCTACGCCATCAATGCAAAGTTGTATATCGATGAACTTGTTGTGGCATTCAAACTTGGACGTTGATTCCTCCACGGTCATTCCCTTTTTCTGAAACACCGTTGCCTTCAATCGATCTTCATCGATTTCATATTTACCGGGCTCTATAGCATTGAGGTCCGTCTTTGAAATGTATTCAAAGGCTTTGGCAAACGAAGGATGTAAACCGAAATACTTTGACGCGTTATGCAATGAATCGATAATCATGAGAATAAATTTTAACGTTGCACCCTGCCGCTGCCATCACCCTTCATCAGCTCTTTTACTTCACTTAACGTAGCGTGGTTAAGATCGCCAGGAATGGTGTGCTTCAATGCACTGGCTGCAACACCAAATTCTGCCGCTTCGGGCATGGGCATGCCGGTGACTAATCCATAAATCAAACCGCTGGCGAAGCTATCGCCACTGCCCACACGGTCCACAATTCTTACATTGTATTGCTTGGTGTGATAAAATTCTTTTCCATCATACACCAATGCACTCCATCCGTTATCGCTGGCGCTATGGCTTTCGCGCAGGGAGGAAGCAATAAATTTGAAACCGAATTTTGCTTTCATCTGGTTGAATACATCTTTGAATCCATCAAGATTCAACTCGCCTTTCGTAACATCGGTATCTTTTGCCTTGAAGCCCAGTGTGGTGTCAGCATCTTCTTCATTGCCGATACACACATCTACATACTGACATAATCTGGTCATCACTTCTCTTGCTTTCTCTTTGCTCCACAATTTTTTACGATAGTTGAGATCGATGCTGGTGGTGATGCCTTTGGCGCGGGCGGCTTTCAATGCGGCTTCCGTTAATGCTGCGGCTTTGTCGCTCAGGGCAGGAGTGATGCCCGTGGTATGAAACCAATCGGCTCCCTCTAATATTTTATCAAAATCAAATTCAGAAGCATCTACTTCGGCTATGGACGCTCCCGCTCTGTCATACACTACCTGCGAGGCTCTCATCGAAGCTCCGGTTTCCAGAAAATAAATGCCGAGTCGATCGCCACCGCGGGCAATGAATTGAGTGTCTACCCCATAGCGTCTTAAATGATTGATGGCCGATTGGCCGATGGGGTTATTAGGAACTTTGGTTACGAAGGTTCCATTTAATCCGTAGTTGCAAAGTGCTGCGGCCACGTTGGCCTCACCGCCACCATAGGTAACATCAAAAGTATCGGACTGAACAAAACGTTTGAAATCAGGCGTTGATAATCGCAACATGATTTCACCGAGGGTAACTACTTTCTTGGACATTGTATGTATTGTTATTGATTTTAAATGCGTGACCGGACGATCTATAATTTGGCGTTAAAGAAACTAAAACGTAATCGATATTCCCATGATTATTATTCAGAAAATGACTTATTAAATACGAAGTCCTTATTGATTGCAATTCGGGAAGCGTCCCGTTAAAAGTGTGACGTTAAAAAAAGATAAAACCACTAACGGGAAGTATAATTTAATTAGGACTGTTCTTAAGCAAGATCACTGTCACTGTGCGTGACGCTAAGATCTAATCTACCCCTGACATTGTTGCCTTTATTGGAGTTCACCTGCCTTTGTTTGAATTCTTCTCCAACAATACATCCAATCCCAATGTGTCTTCTTCTCTACCCCTCACGCGGAGTTCGCTTCATCGCATGATGGAACAGAAATAAAACGCCCACAACAATAAAAGGAAATGTGATCGTGGCTATGATGCCGAGGCTAAGCCACGCAGAGCCGTTCATGCGGTAATTCCAGTTGAAGATGATGGGTGACGATATCAGGCCGATGAGCAGAAAAATAATTCCACCCGATTTTTCATGGTGCCACGCATAAACGAGCAGAGCGATGAGCACGAAAGAAGGAACCAGGTGCTTAAAGAGTGCTCCCAGTTGTTGCCATAGCGTAAGCCCGGACGCAAATGCATCTAAAGAAAACAGACTGATGAATAAAATCGCAACGATGCACAGTAGTCGCGGGGTCCAATACACAACTTTTGATAAGGTTGGCTCGGATTGGTTGGCAGTGATGTTCATAGCGTAAATATTTGCCACAAAGTTTATCGCTACGGCCTGACAATGTCTATGATATTGGTCATAATTTTCAACGCTCTTTCAACTTCTTCAATCCTTTGGTGGCTGCTTTATCGGCTTCCACAAAGCTGATGGCATAACCTCCACCCGGTGCCGAGTATTGTGATAAAAGAGATTTGGAAGTAGCCACTACTTTACTAATCACATACGCCTGAGGATTGGTCTTGTAATGCGCTTCTTTTGCATCGGCATAAATGGTAGCGATGTACGTTTTGCCCGGTGTGAGAAAATCAAATTTGATGGTAGATGTGCGTGGTGTTTCTCCATTCACGCTTCCTAAAAACCATTGGCTTGTTCTTTTTGCCTGGCGCGCCACCGTGATGTAATCACCCGGCTCTGCTTCGATGTATTTGCTTTCGTCCCAATCTACGGCTACATCTTTGATAAACTGAAACGCATCGATAAAGCGGTTATAGTTTTCGGGAAAGTCGGCCGCCATTTGCAGAGGACTGTACATCGTAACATACAAGGCCAACTGATTAGCCAGCGTACTGTTCACATGCGAATTGTTGTTGGGATTGATCTTGCTGATGTCCATTTCAAAAATGCCTGGCGTATAATCCATCGGCCCACCGAGCTGTCGTGTGAAGGGCAACACCGTAACATGATTCGCTTTCGAGCCACCAAAGGCCTGGTATTCCGTGCCTCGTGCCGATTCATTGCCAATCAGGTTAGGATATGTTCTTCCAATGCCGGTAGGGCGCACGGCCTCGTGTGCATTCACCATGATTTTATACTCCGCTGCTTTTTCAATGGCATATTGATAATGATTGACAATCCACTGGCTATAGTGATTTTCGCCACGCGGCAATATCGGACCTACGTAACCACTCTTCACCGCATCATAGCCATTGGCTTTCATAAATGAATAAGCCGCATCGATGTGGCGTTCATAGTTGCGGGTGGAGCTGGACGTTTCATGATGCATAATCATTTTCACACCTTTGCTTTTGGCATAGTTATGTAACTCCTGCACGTTGAAATCCGGATAGGGTGTTACAAAATCAAAGACATAATCTTTTGAGTTGCCAAACCAATCTTCCCATCCTACATTCCATCCTTCCACGAGCACGCCATCAAACCCATGTTGTGCAGCAAAGTCGATGTATTTTTTCACGTTAGCATTGTTGGCTCCGTGTGTGCTGTTTGGTTTTGCTTTCGAATAATCGGTAACACCCAATTGCACCGAAGGGAAATCGTTGGTGTAGGCCCATGAACTTTTGCCGGTGATCATCTCCCACCAAACGCCTACATATTTGGTCGGTTTAATCCACGAGGTGTCTTTCAGTTTGTTAGGCTCATTTAAGTTGTAGATCATTTTGGTGGCGAGGATGTCGCGTGCATCATCGCTCACAATCACGGTGCGCCACGGTGATGTGCATGGCGCTTGCAGATAACCCTTGTCACCTCTCGCATCCGGTGTTAGCCACGATTCGAAAATCAGATTCTTATCATCAAGGTTTAGGTGCATGCAGGAATAGTTGATGAGTGCTGCTTCGTGCAGATTAATAAAAATGCCGTCATCGGTTTTCAACAACAACGAAGTTTGGACACCGGTAGATGAAAATGCGGTTTGCGAAATGTTTTGTGTTCTTGCTTTTTCCTGCAGGCCACGTATTTCGGTTAATCGCGATTCGGTATAATCATATTCCTGTGTGTCATAGTCGCCCGGAATCCAGAAGGCGGTGTGATTGCCTGTCATGGCAAACTGTGTGCGCTCTTCTTTAATTACGAAGTAGACAAGGTTTTTCTGTTGTGGAAATTCATAACGGAAACCAAGGCCATCATTGAACAGGCGAAAGCGGATGAGCAGCTGGCGATCCGTTTCTTTTTGAAGCAGCGTAATGGCCAGCTCATGATAATGATTGCGAATGGATTTCACTTCGCCCCACACCGGACTCCATGTTTCATCTGTGGAAGCGGTTTGCGTGTTCGCGATAGTGAAGCGATTGAACAATGAAGCTTTCGGGTTATCTGTCTTCTGTTTCATATCGCCCGAAAAATCAGAAGCGCCTTCGCTCTTTAGTTCGAGCCCCAGCGTGCTGGGTTTGATCACTACGTTGCCTTTGTAGGAAAGTGTGTAGGTGGGCACACCATTATCCTGCAGCGAGAAGTTCATGATCATTTTTCCATCGGGTGATTTTAATTCCTGGGCCACAGCGAAGCTCGCGGTGAATGCCAAAAACACAAACAATACAATCTTTTTCATGGTTGATAAATAATGAGAAGGCATGAAGGTACAATCCGAAGTTGTTTTATGGAAATGAGAGGGATAAATATGAAAGAATATCAGAACCGAAGTTGGTAGCTACAGATTCACAGATTGATTTGCCTTTCAACGCGGAGTCTCGCTTCGGACTCCGTGATTGGATAAAAGTTATCTGAAATAATATTTATGAATGAATATATTTAGCGAAGACTTCGCTTCGAATGAATTTGATGATTTAAATTAATGATGATATGATTAAACCTATAGAGCGTTATATTTTTGATGCTTCTGAGTTGGTCGGGCAAGAACCAGCACAACTGTTTTCCAAAAATAAAAAAGTAGTGTATGCTATTGCCTGTCCACTAGGTGCAGTTCATAAGGGAAAGGTCAACTATTCCAGATGGAAATACATGGAATTACCTGATTCAAGTTCGATTAAGGGATTGTCCGATAGAGTTGAGATACGAGCCGGATTCTATGATTACTTGCCAAGCGAGGGAATTTCAAAAGCATTAGAATGGCATGTGAATTTTGCCGATCCTGATTTGTTTCTGGCATATGGCACTGACCTCTTTGCGCAGGATGAAATGCAGGTTGCTGAACACCCGGTTCTTGCATCTCTTAAGCAGAAACTTAATGTTCTCCGGTGCGATGCCTCAACAGTAGATGGTAATGATCCAACTCCTATTCTTATTTCAGGAGCAGAAAGGCGATGTTTTGTAAAAACGGATGCGAATAGCCTGGAAGACCGTCCTTTTGGATTGTATGGCAACGCCTTTGGAAGGGCGTCCGAAGAGGCTATCCGAAAAGCCACTGTGATTATTGACCCTCCAACCATCACTAATCTGATTTGTATTGCCGCCCCATCAGGTGGTGATGGAAAGTACACTGAGGATGAAATTCTCTATATACTTCACACTACCTATACAGGATTCAGAGCAGCATTGATTGAATCAGATTCTTCCCCGGTAATTATCCATTCAGGGTATTGGGGATGTGGCGCTTTTGGTGGGAACCGGATTCTGGTGACCTGGCTACAAGCTCTTGCCGCCCAGCTGGCAGGTGTGGAACAACTTATACTTCATACCGGTGATCCTGATTTCGGGGAGCTTAAAAAGTCTTGGGCCGTAATTGAAACAGATTTAGGAAATGAGGCTATGCCAATAAACACATTGGTTCAAAAAATCCTTGCCATGGGTTTCGAGTGGGGAGTTAGTGATGGAAATTGAAATATTCTTTTGCCTTTGTAATTCCAGTCACACCTGGACGGAAAACACTTGGCTATAAGTTCGGGTGTATGCTTTGGATGTATTGAGTAAGTATCCTTCCAGAACATCGATTCTTATAAAGCCTCTTTTGGTTAAAAATATGTGTTTTTACTGCTGAGGAATTCCCGCTGCAAGAGGTGTTAGGTTTTTTACCTTCTACTATGTACCATATCATAAATTCAAAACATTATGGGATTCAAACAAACTTTCATTTGCTCAAACTGTGATTATAAGGTCGTAACAGGTGCTGGCCGAGATGTTGGCATGATCGCTATTAACAACACTTTTGTATGCAAGGATTGCAACTCACTTCAGGACTTGCGGGTTATAAAACCTGCTTATGGAGACTTTAAGGCAGACAAGAATATTCTACACGGAGATCCAACATGTTCTAAATGTGGTGGAAAAAAATTTGTGCTTTGGGATCACCTCGGCAAACCTTGCCCCAAGTGTAACAAAGGAGTAATGAAACCATCAAAACATGGATCTAGTATACGCTGGGATTGAAATCAGAAGCTCATTCATAGAAAACAGGCATGTCGCCAACAACGAATTTTCAGGCCAACAGTCGTTCAGAGATAACCTTACTATAAATGGATTATAACGCAATACCCAAATATAACGAGCCACACGATAAGAACACTATCGTAATACGACATAAAAAACCATTTTTTGACTGGTTAAATAAAACCTTAAAGGATGGAGTTCTCAAAAAAGAAATAGAAGAAAACATGTACTTAATAACCGGTTCAGTTAATGGAGAAGACATTGCGGACTGGTTAATGGAAAATTTTGACAATTTCTTCCACGATGAGCTTAACAAGTTCTGCACGGACCAATCTTTATGGCCGGAGAATAGGACTTATGAAATGTTTTGTGATTGGTTTGATTTTGGATTTAGTTCAATATTTCTTCTGGGTCTGGAAGACTTTGGTAATGACCGGTCCTTATCTGAGGACCCAATGGGCCTAACAAATCCATTTCCCAAACAAATAGGTCGCGACCAAAATGGAAATTTATTTGAAACGATAAGAATCGGTGAACAGAAATGGATGGCAGATAATCTGAACGTGGATAAATTCACGAATGGCGACCCTGTACCTCATGCTCAATCACACGAAGAGTGGCTAAATGCGGGAAAAAATAAACAACCTGCCTTCTGTCACTATAATTTTGATCCTGCCAATGGAATGAAGTATGGTAAGCTATATAATTGGTATGCTGTGGATGATTCAAGAGACTTGGCACCAACAGGATGGCATCTGCCTTCCCATTTAGAGTGGATTAAGTTAGAAAGATATTTAGAAAGGATTTTTCACAGAGATATCTACGGTGCTGGCTTAATGATGAAAAGCGATTACGGATGGGAAGGTAATGGCGGTGGCACCAATCAAAGTAGTTTTTCTGCTTTGCCAGGCGGATACATTAATAATATTGGTCGATTTACCAATATTGGAAGCAGCGGATATTGGTGGACGATATCTGAGTTTAAAATAAGTAATGCCTTTAGCCGAATTTTGAACCCTAGTAGAAATATATACATAAACAATCTTTCCGATAAGGCGAATGGGTTTTCTGTTCGGTGTGTAAGGGATTGATTTATCATTCAAACTGATGCAATTCAAAATAGCCCATGTATTGATTATGACTTGGTAGAATTGTACCATGGCTTGGCACAGTTAGATTATTTTTATAATTTGAGTTATGCGAAACTTAATATAGATTAAGGTTATAAAACTTTATGAGCGCATATTTAAGACTGAATGGTATGTGGGATACACATAACGCTCCAACGAACCGGGGGCTTATTATCCGCAATGATGAACTAGATTCAATTAATTGGTTGGATAAAAGAAGAAGACGGAGAAAATGGAACCCTGTCCAAGATGGTGGTGATAGAGGGTACAAAAAGGATGAAATTCTTTATATAGTTCATTCTAACTATACAGGATTTAAAGCAGCGGTGATTGAATCAGGTTCTTCGCATGTAATTATTCGTTCCGTTTATTGGGGATGTGGCGCTTATATGTGGGATCGTAGTCTATTGTTGCGTTAGCTGAAAATTAACTTTGATTGATAAACATTCAATTTTATAATGAAGTGGTTTAAGGAAATTCAAGAATGGCTGTTTGACGAAGTACGGGGAACAATTTCTTTATTAATTGCAATAGTTCTACTTCTTTCTAGTGTGTCTTCTGAACTCATTCATTTAGCAATAATTGGTATGGCTATACTTGCTGTTCCTATGGTAACATTTGGGTTGACGTTATTATTGCTTTTAATAAATGGTTTGGCTGAAGGTTATATAAATTTTTATAAAAAATACGCAGAGAGTTTTGTAACGATAGTCATGGTTATCACTCTAATTGGTTCAATCATTATAATTGGTTATGTACTTATTTCAGGTACCCCAAAAGGTTGAATACACTTAACTATTTTAATAACCATTTGGATAATATTGTGATTATTGGACAAATCACTATGCATTTTCCCGGCTTTTCAATTAATAGATGTTCAAAATCATGCAATTAGTACAAGGTGTAAGGTGATAACTGTCAATCGATCGTTCCTTTAAATCACCCTATACTCAACATATGTTTTATATCCTTTGATATAAGCAGCTTTCACTTACTGAAATAATCTTTCGTGTCTTTAATTACATGGCCCTTAAGTCCAAATTCAAAACACTCGGTATCGCCTCGAAATGACTTTCGAGGTCTATATTTCATTCTCTTGTATTTTTCAATAAATCTGTCCTCAATATCCAACCCACCTCTTAGCTTATACTCAAAAAGAATTGTGTACTCATATGGAAATTGTCCCTTTTGAAATCTTTTTATTAATGCTTCTGTTGTAAGCCCAAATTTTATGAATCGTTCTCCGTTTCCGTAAGCTTCAATAATATAAAAGTACTTAATTCTCTCTGTCGCCCACTTTGAGTTATCTGAGAATCCACTCTTTTCACCTTTGTCACAATCAGGACAGCCTCGCATATCCTGATAGTGAGCTCTGGGCCTCATTAAAAATTCCCCGTGCTTAGGGCAAATAATTATTACTTTGGTCTCGGTTGTATAGTAATGTACTTTTGAATAATCATATTTTGTTCCATGAACAGCCTTTGATCTTTCTATGAAGTCGTCCGGAGAAGTCCGCATTTTTTATTAGGTTGAATAAACCTGTTCACTAAAATTTTAATGCCCTTTGTGTTTGCGCAGTGGTGGCTTATCGAATCCGCATCCTGCCCACGTTGGTAAATGTTATAAAATAAATGTACTCAATGCCTTAATGTTTCGCTACCATTGCAAGGATATTTTTTGCCGGTTGTCCTTTAACCTAAATCTTCTTTTGATGGTTTCTTATTCATTTAGGTCGGCCTTGGGCTGCCCACTACGCTATTAGTTGGTCTTCGATCCTTGTTCTCTTTGTCCATGGTCGGTGATATCACAACACACACTAAACCCAATCCCACCCCTTCCTATACTTCCTGTTCAGCAACGCATTTCCTTCTTTATCATCGATAAACTTTTCTTTGTCTGCATTCCACTTCATGGGACGATTCAATCGCCATGAAATGAGTGCAAGGTGCATGGGCAATGTTAACTCGCGTGCATGAGCAAGATTGCTTTCGGGTTGGGTGCGTGATTTTACTGCGTCAACAAAATTTTGCTGATGGCCCGGTGAGCGTACTATCGTTTGAGGAATTTCAGGAATGTCGGTTACGGTTTCTCCGTTGATGGTGATCGATCGCGATTCATAATCACAAAGGAGTGTGCCCTTGTCGCCTTCAAAGTAAGCCCCAATGTGACGCTGTGCTGCGCCCGGCACATCGGGTGGTATAGATGTCCAGTAAAGTTTTAATCCATCAAATTCAAAATCAGCATCGAGCCATTTTGGTGCATCGGCAACACCATCGGTTTTTTCTCCGCGTGCTACCACACTCTTCAATCCTTTCGGTTGAATGGACCACCACACTACATCGGCAATGTGACACCAGAAATCGGCAAACACGCCACCCGAATAATCCAGAAAGTAGCGATAGTTTAAGTGGCAGCGCTCAGGAAAATAATCCGCATACGGTGCAGGGCCCAGCCACATATCCCAATTTAATGTTGGCGGTGGTGTTTGTGCTTTCGGTTGTCCAAGGCCTGGTGAGAAACCTGTCTTCCATAGTCGCACGGTGTGCACGTTGCCAATGGCGCCACCTTTAATGAGTTCTACCACACGATGATAATTATCTCCGGCATGAATCTGTGTGCCAAGTTGAAAAATACGATTGTGTTTCTGTTGATGCTTCAACATCATCTGTCCTTCTTTCACACAATACGATAGCGGCTTTTCGCCATACACATCTTTGCCTGCCTGAAAAGCCAGCGTGGCAATTTGTGCATGCCAATGATCGGGCGTAGCTACGGTGATGGCGTCAATATCTTTTCGGTCGAGAATATGACGGAAGTCTTCATAGCCTTTCGCTTGCGAATCGGGCTTTAAGTCTTTCAATGTTTTGAGTGTGCCGTTGAGATGGTCCTGATCTACATCGCACAACGCAACGATATCGACATTGGGCAATGCAGCAAACCAATTCATGTGATTGTTGCCCATGCCGTTTAATCCAATGTGTGCAATGCGAAGCCTGTCGCTGGCCGCACCGTGCGAAATAAACGATGGAAGTAACGTGAGGCCAAGCGCACCCAATGCACTCTTCCTAATAAAATCTCGTCTGTTGATGGTATTACTCATATGCTGGCTGATTAGATTATCGAATCTATTAAAATCGCATTGATATTCCTTGCATCGTGATTTAAGGATAATGTTTTGGAGTTACAATGGTGGTTAAATGATTTGATCGGAGCTATTCCTTTCAGATGCTTCCTGGATATAAACCGATGAGAGAAAATAAAACCACACAAATGGATTAAGGGTATTTTACAAAAGGAGAAATCACTAAATTGAATTTTCTCATTTCACTTATTAACCATCGTATTTAAGCTCATGAAGTTCCCAACAATGACTCGTTATTTTTCATCGCTGCTGGTGATCATGTTATTATCGCAATGTCAATCATCGCCCACGACAAAACAGGAGACAGGCCCACGCACATTACTGGCCATCTTCGCACATCCTGATGACGAAGCTACGGTGAGTCACGCATTGGCCAAGTATGCAGCCGAGGGAGTAACGGTTTACCTGGCCATTGCTACAGATGGAAGATATGGCGTAACCGAGCATGCAAAAATTCCTGCCGGTGATAGCCTGGCTGCCGTGCGCAACGAAGAAGCTAAATGTGCTGCTGAAAAATTGGGCATTCAACCACCGATTATGTTTGGATTACACGATCAATTAAAAATGGCAGAAGGGTATGGCCCTGTTCATGAGCAACTCAACACCATGCGCGAGAAAGT
>CANIVF010000120.1 GCA_947470895.1 Bacteroidota bacterium | reverse complement strand
CGTAACCGATGATGTCGTATTACTACAGCCTGTTGCGGTTGCTGTAAATGTAAACGTTGCGCTGCCTGCTGAGACACCAGTTATTAATCCTGCATTCGTTATCGTGGCTACACCCGGTGCGCTGCTGATCCATGTTCCCCCAGTAGTAGGACTTGCAGTCATTGTTACTCCGATACATAATGTAGCTGATGGTGAGCTCACAACTGGTGGCGCATTAACAGTTAAGGTAACCGATGTTGCCGGACCTGAACAGGTTGAACTGTTCGTCTCCTTCACGTATACTGTCATGGTATTTACACTCGCGCTGCTGAAACTTAATTGTACGTTGGTTGGAGCTGTACCGGTTGTAAGTACAGTCGTCAAACCAACATCACTATACCACGTGTAAGTACTGCCTCCGGTTGGTGTTGTAATCGTTGGTGCTGTTATCGTAGCACCCACACAATACGAACTTGGGCTAAACGTAACTGCAGGTGCCAAAGGAAGAGCATTGACAGTAATGGTGGGTGAACCACTTACCGATACACTCGCACATCCAACGGCATCGGCAACGCTAACTAACACATAATTAGTTGTGGATACCGGTGTCACTGGAATCGCAGTTCCGCTAGTATAGTTATTAACAACTCCAATTCCAGTGATGTTCAGCGTGTACGGAGCTGTACCTCCAGATATTACAACATTAAGTGACGAAGATTGACCTGCGCAAATAGGGCTAATTCCTGCCAAGCTAAGTACAGCACTGGCAGGAGGTATAGGCTGTGTTATTGTTATCGGGCCAATAGTTTGTGTACAATTTGTTCCATTGTCGGACACGATCACGGTGTAATCTCCCGCTCCAATTCCTGAAATATCCTGTAATGATGAAGTGAACCCATTGGTAGCTGTCCAGGAATAGGAATAACTTCCTGAACCACCCGAAACAGAAATATCTATTGCCCCATTGGGCGTAGTGCATGAGCTACTATTCGTTGTCGATGAAATTGATGCTGATATATTTGATAGCCCAAATATTGTTGTTGATATACTATTACTCCCATTGCCATCCGAAACGACAATAAGGTAACTACGCCCAGAAACTGTTCCTGTTAGACCGGAAACATTACTAGGTACGTTTAGAGTAATTGGAATTGGTCCGATCGGTGCCCCACTGCTGAATACATATGCCTCAACTGGGCCTGTTCCACTGGTAACCAAAACATCAAATGAACCATTAGCTAGATTATTACATGCGTCCTTTTTATTCTGAGTAGTGAAAACAGGCTGAGCTAGGGATAATGTAGCGCTTGCCAGCAGAAATGCCACAGAGAATAAAAGGGAGGTATTGATAAACCTTCGCATCCTTAATTAATAATAACTTGAAAATGTTTTGGACAATAACCAGAAGATTCAGCCCTACCAACGATAACCAATGAATAAGTTCCCTTGGCTAAATTCTTAATCTCACTCTCTTTCACATCGCGCAGGAAAAGTTTTTTCGGACCAACCAACGAAATAATCAGAGATGTCCTTTCAGCATCCTTGATGTCTAAGATTATGGCATTATTTGGACCTCCACCTGTACCGCTGGTAACCTCAAACGATGCATTTATTTCATCGCAATTCAATCTTACATTGAATGATGGCCCAGGCTCAGCAATACCAGCAATGATTAAACCACAGGATAAAGAAAATATGAGTAAACGCTTTTGCTGCAATGGGTGGAATTTGAGATATTTGAGTATTCTCATTTCAAAGATTGAGTTATGGCAAAATAATGCATAAATACTTTCCAGACAAATATTTTTGAGCTTTCAAATTCCGCCCCAGTTAAGAAATGGCTATTAAAAAAGATCTATCAAAAAATCAAAACTTCTTATTCAATATCTCACTCAATACGAGTGCTCTTTTAAAGTTGAGCGGATTCCTAAGTTCTTTGGCATATTCTGACGCTAAACTACGACTTGTTTTCTTACTGTATTCCTTAAACTGATTAAACCTTACTTCTGTGTCCTCCACCTTCATCGTTTCCTCTAAAGAGGCTCTATTGAATGCTGCTTTCTTTGCGCTCTCATAAGTCTCGTAAAACGAATCATTGGCGTAATAGTCGGTGCGCTCCAGACTCTTGTTTTCATTTCCGAGATTATCATCATAATCTACCACGTCATCCTTCTTGTCTGAAACTGGCTTTTGCTCTTCGATAACAGGATTGGGATTTGGAGCTTTGGATGCTTGAATTTCCCTCAACAAATCTTCAAATGTTACCGGTTTGGTATCCATAGTCGGAGACTTGGGGAATTCCATCTGTCCCTGATCCATCGGCTGAGGTTTTTTCTTATTAGCCCGAGCGATCAGTGTGATTACAATAACGATAAGCCAAACCCAAAACTGAATATCCATAGTGAGCCAAAGTTATCGAAATAATTGATACAATGGCTTTTTTGGGCATTTTTCGATAGGGATAAATTGTGGATGAAATGGGTATATCCATCTTTCTAAATGCCATTCCTAAGTTTATCTTTGCCATCTTGTTTTTTAGGCAACCACTAAATTTTAAGTAGTCCATGCAGTTATCGAAGTTGGAGATTAAAGGATTCAAGAGTTTTGCTGACAAAATTGTGATCAATTTTGACGAGGGAATTACCGGTATCGTAGGCCCTAACGGATGCGGAAAATCAAATGTTGTTGATTCCATTCGCTGGGTTTTGGGTGAGCAGAAGACCAGCGCCTTGCGTTCAGAAAAAATGGAGAATGTTATCTTCAACGGCACCAGCCAGCGCTCGCCCCAGCAAATGGCCGAAGTATCACTTACCATCAACAATACCAAGAATATTTTACCGACCGAATATTCACAAATCACCATCACCAGACGCCTCTATCGATCTGGGGAAAGTGAATATTTGCTTAATGGCGTTGTTTGCCGTTTAAAAGATATTACGAACCTATTCCTCGACACTGGTGTGGCATCGAACAGCTACGCCATCATCGAGTTGGGGATGGTGGATGATATTTTGAATGACCGCGATAATTCCAGAAGGATGCTTTTTGAAGAAGCTGCTGGTATTTCAAAGTTTAAAAAGCGAAAGAAAGAAACACTAAAGAAACTGGAAGATACCGATGCTGATCTGGAGCGCGTAGAAGATTTGTTGTTCGAGATTGAAAAGAACATGAAGAGCCTGGAGAAGCAGGCCAAACAAACTGAACAATACTACAAAATTAAAGAAGATTATAAAGAGAAAAGCATCAACCTCGCGAAGGTAGTAGTGAATAAACAAAGAGACACGTTAACTACCGTTCAAAAGCAACTAGAAAATGAGAATGATCGCAAGACCAAACTCACTGCCGAACTTGCCGATAAGGAAGCTCTGATCGAAAAATCAAAAGCGGAACTGATCATTAAAGAAAAAACACTCTCATCTAGACAAAAGTCAATTAACGAATTCGTTGCTAAAATCCGGCAGTACGAAAGCGACAAGCAAATCAAAAATGAGCGCCTGCGTTTTTTAAATGATCGCGTTACCAACCTGAACGATCAAATCGATCAGGATAAAAAAAGTAATGAACGTTCACGTTTCAGCATTCAAAGTTTGGAGACAGAACGCGACTCTGCCCAAACGATATTAAAAGAAATTACGAATAAGCTAGAAACTCTTAAGGAAGACTTCGAAGCACAGAAGGCAACTACGTATACGTTGCAAGGCGAGTCAGATGCGCTTCGTCAGGTGTATCGTGCCAAGCAGGAAGAATCATTCCAGCTTAATAAGTCTCTTGAAATTCGTGAGATTCAAGTTGCCTCCTTTAAACAGGAACTAGAGCGCACTACCACAGACACCAGCCAGCAAAGCGCAAGCATTGTAGAGTTCGAGAAAAAACTGGTAGGACTCACCACGGAGATCAACGAGAAAAATGGTTACCTCGAAAAGTTAAAGAAGGAAGAAGAAGACGTTTTCCTGCGCATCGGTTCATTGGAAAAAACCATTGAAATGATTCGTGAAGAAATGACGGAAACTGGTCGCAAGCTAGATTCACGTCAGAATGAATATCAACTCACCAAATCACTCGTAGAAAACCTCGAGGGGTTTCCTGAGGCTATTAAATTTTTAAAAAAGAATGTAGGCTGGACAAAAAATGCTCCTCTCCTCTCCGATATTCTTTCTACCAGCGAAGAATATCGTGTAGCCATTGAAAACTACCTGGAGCCTTATCTCAACTATTATATTGTAGAGCATGAAGCTGAAGCCTATGAGGCCATAAATATATTAAGTGATGCCAGCAAAGGAAAAGCAAACTTCTTCATTCTGGATGCTTTCGAACGCTTCTCGCCTTCTGATTTAAAAATGTATCCGAATGCTTTTCCGGCCACACAGATCATTGAATTCGATTCGAAGTATTCAAAGTTGATGGCATTCATCCTGGACAAAGTATATGTGTATGAAGGTGACGTAAGAATGATTCCCGTTGAGGATAATAACACCTTCATCACCAAGAGTGGAAAAGTCACTAAGCGTAGATTCAGTCTCTCGGGCGGTTCGGTAGGCCTCTTTGAAGGAAAGAAAATAGGACGAGCCAAAAACCTAGAGAAACTCGACAAAGAGATCAAAGAATTTTCTAAGAAAATAGAAGACATCCGTCACTCCCTCATCGATCGTCAGCGAGAATTGGAGCGACTTCGCAACAACACCCTCAAGCAGCAAATTGAGGAAGCGCAAAGTTCTATCAAGTTGGTGAATGATGAGTTCATCTCCGTGCGTACCAAACAAGAACAGTTTTCAAGCATGCTTAGCAGTGCCGATTTGCGCAAAGAAGATATTCTTGATAAAATTGAAAGCCTGAGCAGTGAGCTGGAAGATATTAAACCAAAAGCAGAACTAGCACATCAGGAATTAGGGCATCATGATGAAAGGCTAAAAGCAATTACAATTGAACTAAATGTTCAAAGTGAATTACTGAGTCAGAAATCAGGAGCCTACAACGAACAGAATATTTTCTTCCATCAGCAAGAGAACCGTGTGAAGAGTGTCGATCAGGAGATTCGCTTCAAGCAGGAATCCAAGGACCAAAGTAGTGTGCGCATTGATGTGAATACGGAAGAGCTTAAGAAAAACGAAGACGAAACCCGCACCATCATCGAAACCACGCAAAGCAATGACGATGAATTGCTGGGCATGTATGCCGAAAAAGAAGCCATGGAGAAAGGCCTGGGCGAAGCAGAAAAGGATTACTATTCCGGCCGTGGTGAGATCGACCAATTCGAAAAAGACTTACGCGAAGTTCAGCACCAACGGCAAAACATTGACACCATTCTGATGGAATTGCAAAGCCGATTGAATGACAGCAAGATGCAACTCAATTCGGTAAAAGAGCGCTTGTCGGTAGAATTCAATATCGATCTTGATTCTGTTTTGGGCCACACTACTCCGGAAGAAGAAGCACAACTTGCATTATTTGATGAAGATAAGTTGCGCAATGACGTAACCAAGATTCGCGAGAAGCTGGACAATATGGGGCCTATCAACCCGATGGCTATGGAAGCCTATACCGAAATCAAACAGCGTAATGATTTTATCATTGCGCAAAAAGATGATTTGATTAAAGCCAAGGAATCATTGTTCAGTACAATTAATGAAATTGAAACCGTGGCCAGCGAAACGTTTATGCAGGCATTCAACAAGATTAAAGAACACTTTGTACGTGTATTCCGCTCGTTGTTTAATGAAGGTGATGATTGCGATCTAAAACTCTCTGATCCGGCACGACCATTGGATTCCGAAATTGATATCATCGCCAAACCAAAAGGCAAGCGACCTCTCACCATCAACCAGCTTTCAGGAGGAGAAAAAACACTCACGGCAACGGCATTGCTGTTCTCCATGTATTTATTGAAGCCAGCACCGTTCTGTATTTTTGATGAGGTGGATGCACCTCTGGATGATGCCAACATTGATAAGTTTAACAACATCATTCGCAGTTTCAGCAAAGAATCCCAATTTGTGATCGTGACGCACAATAAGCGCACCATGAGCACCACCGATGTAATCTATGGCATTACCATGGTTGAAAAAGGAATCTCGCGCGTAGTGCCTGTTGACTTGAGAGAGCTAGCATAATCTAATGATATTATTTGATGAAAAAACGAGCTGGGCTCCGGCTCGTTTTTTTTTTGAAGCCAAAGATAGTTGATGATCAGAATAGAGGATACTCCGTTCGACCCCTACTAACTGGCATAACTACCTGTCCATCCCAAGCATGTAACTTTCTGCATTTTCCAACTTTAGGATAAATTGATTTAAAATCAAATGAAAAAGACCATACTCTTCTCGGCACTGATCTTAGTCTTTGTATCCGGGACATCTCAGACGATAAAACAAAATCAAGATCAAGTATTAGTTACTATTAAAGGGTCGGATTCCACGATCTTAGTCAGTGCGATTGACATCATTGGCACGTGGAGGAATATTGCGTCCACCTTACCGATTGTTGGAAGTAATGTATCCAAAGCTGTTATTGAAATCAGTAATGAACATTTCGTGACGATTAATGATGCCTGGAGAGAGGACTATGAGAATAAACTAAGAAATTGTACGTGGCGAATTGTTGGTCAGTCACTTGAATTTCGTTCACCTGACTTAGGCAATGTCATCATTGATATTGAAAAGCTGGAGAATAGCAATTTCTTCGAATTGACGATCAACAGGTTTACTTATCGAAAGCTTGTAAACTTATCCAATAACTAATATTTCCTTGCTCCAAATCAACGCGTTTGAAAAAAGTCATCCCGTTAGTGCTATTATTTGTTGTGTCGTTAATGGGTTCATCTCAAAACATGAAGCCAAAGACCCTAATCCTTGTTCCGATAAAAGGAACAGACAGCACCATATTAGTTAACGTGATTCATCTTACTGGAATATGGAGTAATGTATCTACTGCATATCCTGCCAGAGGTACAATTGAAATTGTCAACGGAAATACGCTTATTATTAATGATGCCTGGCAAGAAGAATACTCCAATAGCCTAAAAAATAGTACTTGGCGAATCGTGAACGAAGCACTTGAATTTCGCTCTGCTGAATTGGGGCAAATGTTGGTTTATCTTGAAAAGTCAAAGAATAGTGACGTCTTTGAATTGACGTTTAACAATTATACTTATCGGAAGCTCGTGATTCTTCCCGGAGACTAAATAATCTAGGATGTGTGACCTTTGATCATGGTTTAATCGCTCTTTGTTGTCGATTGCTTTCATAAGCCGCCTCAATCAGCGCTATCACATCTCGCGCTTGCTCGGGTTTAACATCTAATGGTTTACCTTCACGAATTACTCCGTACAAGTTTTTATAAAATGCCATATAGTTACCTGGAATGGTTTCTATGTTTCCTTCCACGTGCAAACCGTTTATTGTAGTGTTCAGTCTTCCCCAAGATTTTCTATCATGAGTTCCCCAACCGGCACTACCCGGAATTTTCCTTTCTTTCAGTGCTTGCTCTTGCGGATCTACTCCGCTGCTGGTAATGAATGACCCTTCTGTTCCATGTAAGATATACCGGGGCCCTTGCTCGCGCACGAGATAACTTGATTTAATGATAACGTTGATCCCTTTATATTGAAGCCGGATGTCATAGAAATCATCCACCTTTCCCCCTGGGCGTTGTATTCCGATGCGTGCGTCAACGTGATCAGGCATGCCGAATAAAACCAATGCCTGATCCAGCATGTGCGATCCAAGATTATAAAGAATTCCTTTGCCAATACCTTCCTCCTCTTTCCACGTATTTGGTTCTATGTAATTGCGAAATCGATCATAATGGGCCTCAAACTCTACGATTTTTCCAACCCATTTTTCATCGATCACTTTTTGAAAAGTAAGGAAGTCGCCATCCAAACGTCTGTTTTGAAAAACAGTAAGAACTTTGTTTTTCTTTTTTGAAAGCTCAATTAATTCATTGGCTTCTTTAATCGTTACCGTGAAGGGTTTCTCCACCACCACATGTTTCCCGGCTTCCAACGCCTTAGCGGCAAAAGGAAAATGAGTTTCATTGGGCGTATTTACAATGACTAATTCTATATCAGCATCCTGAATCACCTCATCCACCGTTCGGATAACCTTGACTGAAGGATAATGCTCTTGCGCAGTATTTGATTTTCGTTGAACGACCAATGACAAGTTAAAATTAGGATTTGCCATTATTAATGGTCCATGAAAAACTTCGCCCGACATTCCGTAAGAAAGCAAAGCGGTGTTGATAGGTTGTATCATAGGATATAAATCTAATACTATTACTGTTTGATGATCCTTCCGGCAACAGACTTACCATTTCCGAATGTAGCTCTGTAATAAAAAGTTCCTGCCGGAAAATCCTGAGCCTGCCACTGAGCCTGATAGACTCCTGGTTGTTCCTGCGATTCCCGAACTACCTTGATCGATCTTCCTAATAGATCAAAAAATTCTATTGAAATAGTTCCGGCTGCATTCAGCGTATAGCCTATCTGAACTTGTTGATGGAAAGGATTCGGGTACATCTCTACAGAGAAATCAGATGGGTTATTTTCGACCGCGGTTATGAGTCTCGGCATATTTGCATCCATCCAACTCAGGCGTGATGTAATCCAGCTTTTCAACCAATTTACTTCCGATGCAAATGTTGGGCCCACATAATAGTTGGGCCATACGTACTGATTTAGTACAGGCCACTTCTGGAAATTTCGCTGCTGCGATTCAGCGTTTAGAACATTAGCCACTGAATCGATGTAGCCAATAACCTTGCTGGTTTGCAGTTGATTTGAGCGTAATTCATTCCAGCGAGCGGCCAGCTTATTTCGATAGGCGCCATCTTGATAAAGCCGATCCCACCAAAATGGAATGAGCCAATAATCCTGATTGCAAATCGAATTGAAATTAAGTACCCATCCTTCAGGATTCCCTTTGGTGCAATAGTCGGCATTGCCAAAACCTAAGTTGAAATCCCAAATAGGCCCCATAGATAATTTACCTCCATCAGAATCTTTTTTCTTATGCAAGTAGGTGCTCAGGCGATATCCATCTACATTCTTACTCACTTCATTCATGATAAAAAAATCAATGAACGAATTCACATCAATGTACTTCACATAACCATTAACCGGATCGTTGAAGGTGGAGCCAATCAGTGTGGTCTCAAAATTATTTACATATTGTTTAATATAATTCCGCTGCTCAGTAACGATATTAGTAGCCGAAGGATAATCATATTGAAAATAGATCTGTTGACTGGCGCTTCGGCCTGGTGGGGTAAATGTAGAACTCCAACCACCGTTTCCACTTCCTGATTCTTTATCAATTTTAATAAGGTAGCCTCCTGTAAGATCGTCTCCGGCTATTTCAGTAGGATTTAATGTGGCCACATTAACCCGATTAACATCACGCTTTACTTTTTCCATGAGCACATAAATACCCAGGTACTCGCCATTCAACACCAATTCACAAAAACGGGTGCGTGATGCATACTGTCCTAAATCGCGACCTAATTTATAGGCAAGAACATCGCGCATCAATGATTTGTCGTTGTAAGGCGCAAACAGCACCCAATCCTCTTCTGCTGGCATGCCCAACAAGGAAGCATTCACACCATTACCCAACGCATCTTGCAACTCGATACTATATTGGTTTTTCGGAAACATTTGTGAGGATGATCCTCTGATTTCAATTCCTATTTTTCCGCTGAAATCATTGGGCCCATCAATCACGTTATTTCTTACCCCAACTCCATTGTAAATGATGCCCATATCGGCAGTGATCTTGGGCTCGTTTGGAATTGGAATACCGTTGGTGTTAATTACGATGATGGGTAGATTCGATGAGGTAAGTGTTTGAGTCCATCCTAGTTGAGCAAAACAAATCAAAATCAATACTACGTTTACAAGGAATTTCGGTGCCTTCATTCTGTAAATATCTACAAAAGACTTATGATCACATACCCATGAAGCTTTACTTTTAGTTTTAAAGCCCTGCTCTGTCTTCCAATTCCTTTGGGAAACGCTATAACAGTACTGAAGGCTCGTCTTTTAGCACGAGTCTGCGAGCACGGTGGCGAATCGTCACCTTTGCCAGACCCAGAATGACTATCCCACTTAACACGCAAAGCCACATGACCACAACCATAGGCAATGCTGAGCCATCATGCCACGCACTTACCCAAACGGTAATTACTCCACCAATCAGCATGCGAAAGCTGCCTAGCAAAGATGCAGCACTGCCAACATGTTTTGAAAATGGTGCCAGAGCAAGTGCTGAACTATTTGGTCCGGTAAGACCTTGCCCCAAAACAAATAAAAAAATCATTACCGTAAGACTTACGATATCAAACCCATCGAGCCACACACCAGCCACTAATACCAAACCCGTAATAGTTTGATAGGCAAGTGCATATTTTACCAATTGCTGACTCGTGTATTTCTTCAAAAGAAAATGATTGAACTGAGCAGAACCAATTAAGCCGGAGGCTATAAAGGCGAAGATCCAACCATATTGTCGCTCCGTAGTGTGGTAAAGATTCAGGAAAACATCGGCCGATGCCGCTATGTAAGCAAAGGATGCTGATGTAGCAATTCCACTGGCCACAGCATAAATGCTAAACTGTGGTTGCTTAAGCACAAGCAAAAAATTACTAACAATTGCTTTTGGTTTTAATGAAATAGAGGGGTCAGCCTTCTTTCCTTCGGGTAATAACAAATAGGTGGCTGCCAAAATCAACAACGTCAGTAATGCGAGAATAAGAAACACAGACGCCCTACCAAAGGCAACTGTAATATAACCTCCCACCGCAGGAGCAATCATAGGCGATACTGCAATCACCAGAATAATGGATGAGAATGCCTGCGCTGTCTTGCGCATGGGAAAAAGATCACGCACAAATGCTTGTGCCGCCACCATGCCCACACATCCGCCTAATGCCTGAAGAAACCGCATGGCAATCAACGACTCCAACGAAGTTGAAAATGCACACATGATCGAACTGATAATGTAAATGACCATTCCTACATATAAAGGTTTCTTTCTACCAAAGCGGTCAAGCATAGGGCCGTAAAAAAGCTGGCCAAATCCAATACCTAAAAGGTAGGCAGTAAGTGACAATTGCACCTGCGATATCGGTACTCCCAATTCATCGGCAATGGCGGGAAAACCGGGCAGATACATATCGATAGAAAACGGACTGATCGTAGAAAGCGACCCAAGTATGAGAATTAGGAGTATGTATCTGTTTCTCTTCATCGTTAATTACAAAGATATGGTTGATGGTGTGTGAATTCACTACATCGCAATTAATATTACCTTTTTTCATCACAATCGATTTAGATTGGATACGCATTCTACTTACTGAGGCAGAAAATTAAAAGTGGGTGACGATGAGTGTAAACTGTAACTAAAGAAAGGGCATCAATAGTGATGTGACGAAAATTCTTCCAACTTAATCAGCACTATGTATCAAATTTTCTATTCAGGCACTAATCAAAAGACTATTTCTCATATTCCTCTTTACAATCGCCAATATGAATCTAACCATACTTGATTTATTTCTTATGGATGAAATCACACACATCCGGACTTTTGGCAGATCTACTGGAATAACCTATAATTCATGAAAGGCTGCTGTCTTTGTGTTTGACAGTGGGGAATAAAAGTGGCTCATGCGTTTTGGAATAGGGATGGACTTTTT
>CANIVF010000119.1 GCA_947470895.1 Bacteroidota bacterium | reverse complement strand
GCATTAGGAAGTTGGATAACAAAACATGCAGGAAAAACAACACTCAATATCTCCGCCATTGGTGAAAAACGAATATGGTTAGACGGATTATTTGATATCGTCAGGCAAAAAGATCAACGACTAGCATTTTCTAATGCATAATCTGGGATAATCGAAGCGAGACTCAAGACCTAAGACCTTCTCACCGCATTGACATCGTGTGTTTGTTGGTGAAGAAAAGCAGCAAAGGCAAGAGATACCCATGATGACATCGCTGTTTGTTGGTGAAGAACACCAACAAAGGCAAGGGCCGAAAGTAGTCCAGAACTCTTCCCGAATAAGCGATGCCTCCTGACGTTTAAATATGCATGCAAAATAAGAAGATTAATCAAACCCTTCTATACCTTCTCAGCACGCTGCTTTTCTACCTGTAGAATGTTATTCTGTATGTCTTTCATAATCCACTTCGCCCACCAGCTTGCATAAAAATTGAACGTGGTGTTCAATTTAAAGTGACTATACAGATGAAGGCGATGCGTGGTGTCATTTAACTTTTGCAATTCATAGGTGCCATTCAACACATCAAAATATGCTCCACCGATCACCACATGTTCATCCATCGTGGTAGATGGAATTTCGTGAGGATAGGCTATGATGGTGAATACCATCTTCTGTTGATGGACATATTCCGAAACCGTTTCGTGAAAGACGAGGCCGTTGGTAAAGATGGCTTCGCGATAAGCACCTACACCCTCATAGTTCAGCTCCGCTTTCACAGGCCTAGGAAAACCTAACGTTTTAGTAAGCCAGCCTTTGTCTTGTGCTTCGTTGATTTCACGCACCCGTGTTACGTTACTCCAGATCACTTCAGCCGGGGCATCAATGTCGATAAACGTATAAGCTTGATAGGTACCCGGAATAGAACCTACCATCGATTCGATCGGTGACATGAGCAAAGGCAACAGCGCCAAGAATGATATGTATACGTTGGCCGATTGTTTTTTCATTTTGAAATAACCTCCTAAGAGCCCACCCAGAGAAGCGGCAATTAAAAAAAGCGGAAGCACCATTAACCAACACGCCCAACCTTCCAGCGCTACAGCGAGGGTAATGACCAGAAAAATCAACACCGGTATCCAAGGCATAAACAGCCGGTACCGGAGTTTTCTTACCTGCTCTATGTTGGAAAGATAAATCGTCAATGCGCCAACACCGGTGGGCAAACAAAATAAGAATGAAATAGACATCACCGAAAACAATTCTATCCAAGTACTCACTCCAAAAAACAGACGCAGTATGATGGCATAGCCCGTAGGTACAGCAATGACTTTTAGAAAGGTAAGCAGTTTGGGATTCATCATGGCAGTTTTTGCTTTTGCTCTAGGGTTAAAGATAATAAAAGTATCATCATACCCGGCCTGGCGGAAGCTTCACATGATGCTGAATGAGGTATGCTGATTACCATCACGTCTTTTTGTTGGTGATTGCACAATATGATCAGTGGCATGGACTCGCATGCTTTTCTCATTATTTTTGTTGTAATTAAAGTATTTTTCCCATGAACCTCTTCCATTTCAATTGCTCAATTGCTTTCCTGTTTTTAATCGTGTTAGGCGGTTGCGATTCATCCCGTGATAAAACGCTTACAAAATGGGAAGAAACTGGAGGCAGCAAAGAAAACATTCGCTACTCATCGCTAACGCAAATTGATACGAGTAACGTTGATGATTTACAAATAGCCTGGACCTATTATTCAGAAAATAACGATAGCACACGCTATGGTGCTATGGAATGCAACCCGATTATTATTGATACGATCTTATATGGGGTATCGCCCAAACTAAAACTCTTTGCCATCAACGCACTCACTGGTAAAGAACTCTGGACGTTTAATCCTGCCGATTCCGCTGCCAATAAAACGTGGCATCGCAGCAGCGTGAACATGAATCGTGGTGTAACGTATTGGGCCGAAGGTGATGACAAAAGAATCATCTTCACCGTGGGCCCCATTGCCATGGAAGTAAATGCCATCACCGGCAAACTGATTACTGATTTTGGAACCGATGGTGGTATTCATCTGGTCAATGGCTTAGGTCGCGATTCAACAAAAGTTTTCGTTGCTCCTACTTCACCGGTGATGGTTTATAAAAATCTGTTCTTCCTGAGCGGACTTGTAGGAGACGAAACACCCGGCCACATCCGTGCTTTCGATGTGAAGACCGGAAAGCAAAAATGGATCTTTCATACAATACCTTATCCCGGTGAAGCCGGCTACGAAACGTGGGAAGATACTGCGGCCTACAAACACATGGGATCTACCAATAGCTGGGCAGGCTTTAGCCTCGATGAGAAGAGAGGAATCCTGTTTGCGCCCACCGGAAATCCGACCAGTGATTTTTATGGCGGTCAACGACTAGGCGCTGGCCTCTATGGCAATTGCCTTCTGGCGCTCGATGCTGAAACCGGCAAACTGCTCTGGCATTTTCAAACCGTGCATCACGATGTGTGGGATATGGATATTCCGGCACAGCCGGCATTGATTACGGTGATGCATGAAGGAAAACTGGTGGATGCTGTGGCACAAACCACCAAAACAGGTTTCATCTTTTTATTTGAAAGAGAAACAGGCAAGCCACTCTTTCCGATTGATGAAGTGCCGGTTGAAACCAATACTCCATTGGTCAATGAAAAGTTATGGCCTACTCAGCCGATGCCACGCTTACCTAAACCATTAGTGCGCCAGTCGTTTGATCTCTCCGACTTAAATGACATCGTGAGTGATTCCAGTTACCAGGATATAAAAAAGAGATTCTTAAGTTATCGCTCCGGCAAGATGTTTAACCCTCCATCGAAAGAAGGAACCATTATTTTACCCGGCTATGATGGCGGTGCCGAATGGGGCGGCCCTGCCTTTGATCCCGAAACAAAACTCATGTATATAAACACCAACGAAATGAGTTGGGTCCTGCACATGGTTGACAATAAGCCCGACAACAAGAAGACGAGAACGAACCTGGAAGCAGGCGTGAATTTATATTCGCAATACTGTATGAGTTGTCATGGACCCGAGCTCCTTGGCGGTGGTGATTATCCTTCGATTGTAGGCGCTGAGAAAAAATACACAACACAGCAGTTTACTCAACTACTTACTACTGGACGAAGAATGATGCCGGGCAATAACAGCCTGACTCAAGAAGAAAAGAATGCCATCGCTTCTTATGTGCTGAGCTTGAAGAATGAACAGAAAAAGACATACACAGGTCCAATCAAAAAAGAAGACGGACCACCCAAATCATTATATGACTTCACTGGCTACAATAAGTTCTTAACCACCGAGGGATACCCAGCCATTAAGCCACCATGGGGAACATTAAGTGCGGTGAATATGAACACAGGCGAATTGGTTTGGAAAATACCCTTTGGCGAATTTGAAGAATTGAAAGCCAAAGGCATACCGGCAACCGGTCGTGAAAACTATGGAGGACCGGTGGTAACAGCCGGAGGAGTTCTATTTATCGGAGCATCATCCGATGGAAAATTCAGAGCCATAAATAAACGTACCGGAAAAATTCTTTTGGAAACGGACTTACCTGCACCAGGTGTAGCAACACCTTCGGTCTATGAAATCAATGGTAAGCAATTCATTGTTATTGCCTGTGGTGGCTCCAAGTGGGGAGGTAAATCAAGCGATGCGTATGTAGCGTTTGCGTTACCTGAACATTAGTATATCTGATTTCTTCGCTCCAGCGGCTATTGTAGAAGTCAAGACAGCGCTTCATTAGGTTGCATGTCAGGTGACCTGCAACAATGAAGGGAATTGCCTAAACATTAAAAAGTACGGGCTTTTATTGATTAAGAATTAACCTCGCAAAATCTTCTCCATCTTCTTCCCCTTCGCCAGCTCATCCACAAGCTTATCTAAGTACCTTACCTGTTGTGTTAATGGATTGGTGATGTATTCTACGCGATAGCCACAGATGAAACCGGTGATGAGGTGTGCATTGGTATGGATAGATGCCTGCTCAAAGAATTTCTGAAATGTTACTTTTTCTGTGATCAGTTTGGATAGTTTCTTGTCATCATAACCGGTGAGCCAATCGATCACCTGGTGCAACTCTTCCTTTGTCCTCCCCTTCTTCTCCACTTTGGCAACATAGAGTGGATATACCGTAGCGAAGGTCATATTGGCAATACGCTCATCCTGACTGGCTGATTGATTCATACGTGTTATTTGAAAACGAATTTCTAAAATTATTCCAACCTTTCTACTGGTGCGGTGGGTTTTTGTATTAGTTGGTAAGGAAGTTTATCAACATCGGGGGATTTGATGGTGAAGAACACTAACAAAAGCAAGAGTTAATAGAAAGAAAAAAACCAGTGAAAGTAATTATGATTGAGAGAAAGAATTTAAAACGGTTCATAAATTGATTATGAATAATCAATGAAAAGTTTTCGCAACGGAAATTAATATCGAACAAGGTGGAAGCCCAAACAAAATAGGTGAATTAGATGAATCACGTATTGTCGACAGACTTATTAGAAATCTATCTGCCTTTCAGCGAGGCTAGCGTAGCATTATTCCTACAAGCTAGTGGCGTAAACTTTTCAAAGCAGTCTTGCCAATAATTAGATTGTCCACCTGATATTGATTTGAAATCTCCTCCATCGATATAAATTAATTGCAGGATCTTCAAGTTTGGAGGTTGATTTAATAGTTAAAGAATTTTTTAAAGTGAAATTCATAATTTCACATTTAATAATTAGCCTAACCAATAAATAATGCGGACTGTTTTTGTTCTGTTTTTACTCCTTCAACTTTTTCAAAATGGAATGGCACAGCCGATCAATCAGCTTGATAGCCTTAGGTCAATTCCAGTTGAAAAGCGTGACGCTAAGACATACTATCTGTTGGGGTCGGTGTATGATAGCCTGGCGCAGTTGGACTCAGGTTTGTACTATACGGAGAAGGCACTTGCGCTGGTATCGGATGAGCATCTGGAGGCCAAGGTCCGGTACTTACATGGCTTTTTGAATTTTAGGGCGGGGTTGTATTCAGTGGGGCATATGCAGGCATTCAAAGCCCTGGAACTTTCACTGGCTTTGTCTGATACTGCGAACATAACTGATTGTTACTGGTTGCTGGGTGTATTGGCATTTGAAACAGGACTGTACGATAAATGTATTGAGTATTACGATAAGGGACTTGTGTATGTGCCGGATGGAGAAGGTTTTCTTATTAGCAAGGGGGCCGCATTTATCAGACAAAAGCAATACTTTAAAGCCATTGGCTTTTTTCAGGAATTAGTGACAAAGTTCACTGATCCCCTTTCAATTTCATCTGTCCACAATAATCTGGGAGAGGCCTTTCTTGATTTAGGTCACTATGACAGCGCATACCACCATTTATCCAAGAGCATTCAAATCAATACGGAAACCAGAGATAGTGCGAGTTTGATGTATGACAACTATATGTTTGGCAGGTATTATTTTCAATTAAAAAATGATAAGGATGCGGGCAATTATTTTGGACAGGCATTACAGCTCAGTAAAAAATTCGGTGATGCAGAATACACCTGGAATGCAAACGAACTTCCGCTGCTCTATGATTACCTAGTTCAGATTTATACGGTACAAAATAAACTTGATTCAGTAATCGTGATGAAAAACGGTTTAATTGAACTTGAGCGGAAACGATTAAACCAGCAGCTGCTGAATACGGTGGAACTCGCCTTTGCCGGACAGGAGAAACGTTTTGATGACCTGTTACTTCAGCAACAAAAATCCAAAAGGGCGCTTGTGGAATATTATGGTATTGCCATCGGTTTAATCATCATACTGATTGTGTATTTTCTTTTTAATGGCATAAATGATAAGAAGAAATATTCACCCTATGTTTCGGTGGTATTACTGATATTGGCCTTTGAATTTATTCTGATTCTGTTGGACCCGATATTGGGCAAGCTAACCAACAGCGAACCGGTATTTAGTTTTATGGTCAATGTTTTGATCGCGCTTGCTCTGGTGCCGGTGCAGCAATATGGAGAGCGTATTTTTAATAAATATGCTGTTGTGGTCCGTCTGAAAAAAATGGAAGAAGAGAAACCTTCAAATCATTAATAGAAGCTGGTTCGCATTTTTTGCCTTAATGAGTTTGTGGCAGAGGGTTTTGCGGAATATAACCTACACTCATAGCCCTCATTATATGCTAAAAAATAGGGGAGCATTAGTTACTCCATTTTAATTTTGACTTGCATAGCTGGATATCTGGCAAAAGTAGTCTATTGGAAAAAAGCAGACCAGGTAAAATAACTAGAACAACTAAGCACTACCTGCAAAGTAGGAAGCGAATTTCTAAAATTATTCCAACCTTTCTACTGGTGCGGTGGGTTTTTGTATTAGTTGGTAAGGAAGTTTATCAACATCGGGGATTTGTTGGTGAAGAACACCAACAAAGGCAAGTAAATCGTGTTGACTCTGCAATTTATTTCAATAGCTCTAATCTTCCTTTGCGCTTCACAATGTTTTTATAATGCCACTGAATATGTTGTGATTTTTTGAGCCACCGTTTCAGGTCTGGTACATGCACCTGACCGATGGACGTGTAACGTATGGAAGCATCTTTAAATTTTCCTGTGCCGGGCTTCAGTTGCTCTTCTTCAAAATCGGCACCGCTCCAGAACATAAGCCTGATGCCGTCTTTTTGTTTGCTGTAGCCCACCGTGGGGTTGCCCTCCAAAAACCAAACCGGGTGAGCGTGCCAGATTTTGTTCTCCGCATCGGGCAGCGCCTGGCTGATGGCGGCCGCAAGCAGGTTACAAATCTCCTGGGCTGCGGCTGTTTGTTTTTCGTGGTAAGCGAGTATTTCTGCTTTCATGGGTTTGAAAATGGTTGCTCGTTGTCGCTCCTGTCTTATTAACCATTTACCTTGGCTGTCGGACTATAAGGCTCTATGAATTTTGACATGGTTAAAACATACGCTATTTCGCTCGCATTTTATTCCCCTTTGCATCATGTGTTACTTCAGCCAGACCCAGGGCTTCCATCAAAGGAGGTATATACATTCCAAATCTTCCGCGCAGTCCTTTCTTCAGGCCATACCAGCCGCCAGCAGGATTTTTTTCTGAACGTCCCCAGGCTTCCACGGTTCCTTCTTTGGCAGGCTTCTGCTCATCCGCGCTGCCAAGTTCCATCCAGTCACCATGTTTTTTAAGCATCTTATGCAGATCGTCAATGCAGGCAAGGTTATAGAGCAACACGGTTTTGCCAACTGTGCATACTAAAACATCTTTACCATCTTTTTGATCAACATGCATGGTGTATTCACTGGTCTGGGGTGGAGTTTTTAAAACCAGAGGTTTCTCCTTTGTTCCAATTTTATGTGCCATCTTATTTGTATTAAGGTTGAATTAATTCGTTTTTGAAATAGCTTCTGCCTCCTTCTTCAAGTCTTTCGCATATTGCTCAAACGATTGATCAAAGGGTGGTATCATTCTGGAAAACAACGGGAATATCGGTCCTCCTATTTTCTCTGTCATGGTAAAATTAGTAAGCCCTTGCCCAATGCTTTTAAGCGCATACACCCGGTTGCCCATGGCATCGCCCCAAACCAGGCGATTGTCAGCAACAAATTCTTACACGGCAAGTTTGAAAACCCTCTTGGGGTCCAGGGTAGATTTCAATTTAATTTTTCCTCTCTCTTTTATTTCTCCTTCAATCGAAACTACTGTTGAATTCCACCTGGGGAAATCGGATGCATTGGTGAGCAGCTTCCAGATGATACTCTGATCTGCCTGGATGTCAATACTAACAGCGGTTTCTCTGCTAAACATTTTCTTTTCGGTAACGGCCTTGCCGTTTGATGCTACAGGGGTCATGGTTGGTTATGTTTTTGATTTATATAGCCTTTGACGATCGTGCGAATGAAAACGATAGTCTATTCTTCACTTTTGTCAGAAAAATTTTCCATGATTTTCCGGTTATGGTCCAAATGATGTAGTTGCAGATCTGATCCCTTCGATTTAAATGGATCAATTTCTTTCATGATTTTCAGACGCAGGTCCAGCAGATGTTGTTAATCGCCTTTGTCAACTAATTTCGCCATTTCAATTTTATTCTTCTCTACTTCAAAGTCTTGTTTGGGATTGAAAATACCATGGAGTTCCGAACACTGATGACACGCTCCTTCTTTGTTGATTAAGGCACAGCGACCATCAAAGATGTTTATCATTTGCGCCCGGCTGGTGTGCAGATAATATTTTACCATGGCTTCGGTGGTGTTTAGTATCTGAGCAATTTCTGAAACTTTGAAGTCGTAAATCTCTTTCAGTAAAATACAAATCTGCTGCTCAAGCGGAAGTGTTTTAGAAATACACGTAAGGCAAAAGGTGATGTGTTCTTTTACTTCAAACTGCCCATGTGGCGAAGTGGCCTGAATGCTCATCACCTGAGGAAAATACTCAGGATTGGCCAATGCTTTTGCTTTACAAATGTCGGTCACATTTTCAGTCCAGCGCTTTTTTGCTCTCAGGTTGTCTTTTGCCAGGTTAGAGGCAATGGCAAAAATCCAGGTCTTCACAGAAGAATCACCACGAAAGGTATCGAGCTTCTGCGAGGCTCTGATAAAGGTGTCTTGTGCGATATCTTTTGCATCTTCGGCACTGGCTGTAATGCGCAACAGGTACGATTTCAATGGTGTTCTGGCCAGTTCAAATTCGCTGGTGAGTTGTTCTATGGACATTTGGTATTGTTACAAATGATTGCCTCCTTCAGACGAAAACTTCGTAGTCTATGTTACCGAATTATTAGCAGATGTAATATCTATGTTCGCTATTGCCGCTCCACACTTTCCTGGATCCTCATTTCCTTTATCGAGCGATAAGTTTTTCTCTACGCTAATGGGAATTCCTTTCTAATTTTCTGAAACTGCAAAACACAAAATTCTGAATCGTATCAAACGGGGTTTTGTGGTCAACGGTGATACACTTTATCTTTTCAAAAAATGTTTTCAGGCGAGTTGTCATTGACGTTTCCGAATATTGTTTGATTTCTATGCCGCTGCATTTTTTGGGTCCGCGTTCCGAAAATGTACCAAGCACCAAAACGCCTGCGGGATTAATACTTTGCTGAGCGGTTTCTAAATAACTTGAAATTTCCTGCTCGTCCGTTAAAAAATGAAAGGCTGCGCGGTCATGCCAAAAATCGTAGTGCTCCTTTGGTTTAAACGTTGCAGCATCGGCCACGATCCACTTCACTGTATTTCCCCGCTCGCCAAGCCGGTGTTTTGCCTTGGCTATGGCAGCCGCTGAAATGTCGAGCACCGAAATGTGCTGATAACCTAAGTCGAGCAGGTGGTCGACCAAAAAGCTGTCACCACCGCCTATGTCAATGATTTTTGCCGTGATTGGCACGTTAAATTGTCTGAAGAAGTCCAGTGAGGTTTCCGGTGTTGGCTGAAACCAACTTACTTTTTTAAGTTCTTTGGTCTGGTAGATATTCTCCCAATGTTTTTTACGGTCGAAATTTTCCATGCTTGCAGTGGCGTTTGGCACGC
This sequence comes from Bacteroidota bacterium, assembly GCA_947470895.1. Classification (GTDB taxonomy): domain Bacteria; phylum Bacteroidota; class Bacteroidia; order Cytophagales; family Cyclobacteriaceae; genus ELB16-189. Next base: position 2,154 of record CANIVF010000119.1, on the reverse strand, counting down.
AGCGTTAACGTAGTGCGATCATTTCAATTTTCATATACGGATAGTAAGGCAGCATGGAGAGTTTTTTGTCGGCATCGGCTTTATCTTCCGCTTTGATCACCAGGTAAATTCCGGGCGTGTCGCTTTTTATGTAAGATGCCAGCAGTGTGCCATTGTCTTCCCATTCTTTTATCATGGCCTGCTCGGCCGGTAATAATTTCATTCTTGTATCAGGGTCTATTCCCTGCAAGAGGATGTCAATCATAAACTTATTCATAGTTTGGTTTTTTGGTATTGCCTACTCTTTTCGGTTTTCAGCTTTCTCCGTTTTTCTGTGTGATTACATTTGTTGAAATAGATGCGGGTAAGGCCAGCTGCAACAACGAAGGCTTCCATCATCGTATCAACAAAGACCTTACTTATCCCTGCATCATAGCGATGTTGTTGAATTCCATCTATATGATAAATATTGTTTAACATTCCTGTAACTAAATTTAAGCCACCATCCCCATCACAAACACCTCCACATATTCCTTCATCTTTAGAATAATCCGCTCCCCTATTTCACGTGCTTGTAATATACTCGGCCTGTCGCCCAAGCATTTTAGCACCTCATCTCTGAGCGGGGTTTGACCGCTAAAGATGTAGGTTTCAATCAACGCTTTGAATTGTTCTTTGTCCAATGACTCGTCTTCGCAGAGCTTGGCGAGGGCAAGTACTTTTTGATCTTGCCAGTATTTTTCGAATTCATCCTGGATGTTATCGGCATTATCAATTTTTGGGAGATTTTCTTCGATGAATTTTTCAATCAGCTCGCGCTTGCTTCGTAGCTGCACATCGCCACCTATCAAATCCAGGATTGCCTTCTTCTGCTTTTGGGCTTCGCTGGCTTTAGCTGTCTTCAACTTGGCGAACAGTTTTATAATGTAAACTACATTGATCAGGTCGCGGTGGATTAACTCCAATTCAAAATCGACATCATCCAGTATGGAGGTTTTCTGCTTTTGGGTGTTCTGCTTTACTTTCTCGTAGAGGTCGAGGTATTTGCTTTTGTAGTTGTTGAAAGTCTCTTCGTCTATACCCAAATTATCCCACGAAAAATCTGTGTAGGATTCCAGTACGTTCTTCCCCCTCAACAATGATCTGAATGCCTGTATAAAAGCCATCTCATCATCCTCACTTACTAAATCATCAACGCTTTGATAAGTAGGTGCGATGGCAAGAAGATTTTTCAAGGCATCGTCAAACTTCTCTGCTATAGCTTCTACAGATGGCAAAAGGATTTCTTCAATCGCTTCTTTGTTTGAGAAAAGTGTGATGGCCGTATCGGTGGCTGCTTTCAGATTACGGAAACATAAAATGTTGCCTTGCGATTTTTGTTCTCCCAACGTTCGATTGGTTCTTGAAAAGGCTTGAATCAAGCCATGATACTTCAGGTTCTTATCTACATAGAGTGTGTTTACCTTCTTCGCATCAAAACCGGTGAGCAGCATGTTGACGACCAACACTAAATCGAGCCGATCTTTTTCATCATTAAAACTTTCCTTCTCACGTTCTTTTAATCGCTTGCTGATGTTTTTAAAATATTCTTCAAACTGTTGACTATCCTTCGTTGAAAAGGCGGTGCCGTATTGTTTGTTGTAGTCGCCAATGAACTCTTCTAATTTATCGCGACTGTGACTCGGCTTGTAAAAGGCATCTGGCTCGGCAGCCATCGACCACTCTTCATCAGGCAACGAATCGTTTGCTGCATCGTCCTCTTCGTTGGTGCCAAAGGTAAAGATGGTGGCAATGCGTAAGTCATGCTCCCCTGCCAGTTTCTTTCTTTTGAATATCTCGTAGTATTTAATTAAGGTATCAATGCTGGTGGTGGCGAAGAGCGCTGAGTATTCTTTGTTAAATGTTTTCTGGCCGTGGTAGGCAATAATGTAATCGGCTATTTTCTCCAGGCGCCTAGCGTCATTCAATACCTCGCTCTTATCAATATCCTCGACCTCAATATCAATGAGAGTATTTCCCTTCTGCTTGTACTTGCCCACATATTCAATACCAAAGCGCAATACGTTCTGATCGCGGATGGCATCGGTGATCACATACTTGTGCAAGCAGCTACCAAATAGATCTTTGGTGGTGCGTTTTCCTAATTCATTCTTGTTGGCGTTATCGGCAAAAATG
>CANIVF010000118.1 GCA_947470895.1 Bacteroidota bacterium | reverse complement strand
GGTGAACTTGTTCAACTTGTCGGCATTGTTGTCTCCTTTAATCACATACGTTTTGTATAGAACTGAAGGCGTGTTGATGTTTTCTTTAAAATATTTCTCAAACTCATCAACCAGTTTGTTCGCATTGATCGAAGTGGTTTCAATCGTAGCCATGCCCGTAGTAAAGTGATGGGTAAGACGATCTTTCAACGTCATCGGATCACCTTCAGTAGTGGTCACGGTAAGGCCGGCTCCAATACCTCCTTTTTCATACGTCATACCAATAGCACCACTGTAGGTTGGATACGTATCGCCATAGCTGGGATAGTACAAATCGAAACGTTCTTTCGTGAAATACAACCAACCCTGCTCATCAAAGTATTTTGCGTTATTTCTTCCAATCGTATTTTGAAACTCGCGCTGCCATGGCGTGATTACTTCATGGAAAGGCTCCGCAGCAGGAGCGAAGTAATAAGGATTGTTATAGCCTTGCTCATGATAATCTACATGCACATGCGGCATCCATTGATTATAAATTTTTATACGCTGCTGCGATTCGATTTGAGTTTCCCATGCCCAATCGCGGTTTAAGTCAAACAAATAATGATTGGCTCTTCCGCGAGGCCAGGGTTCCAGGTGTTCGCGAGCTTGCGGGTCGGCATTGGGAGGATTGTTTCCATATTGATTATAAAAGTTTGCAAAACGATCGCGACCATCAGGGTTAATGCAAGGGTCTATGATCACCACCGTGTTCTTCAACCACTCTTTGGTTTTAGCATTGTCCGGGTTCACCAACTCATAAATGGTTTTCATGGATGCTTCCATCGAGTTAGCTTCGTTGCCGTGCACGTTATAACTTAACCACACAATGGCCACTTTCGTGGAAGGAACACCTTCCGCCATGCCGGCACGTTTCAAATTATCCTGACGAATTTGCTCTATGTTCTTAACGTTTTCCGGTGAGGCAATGATCGCATAAATCAGCGGGCGATGCTCATACGTTTCGCCATACTGCATCACCTGCACGTTGGCATTGCTTTCATCTATATGTTTAAAATATTCTACCATGCGATGATGACGTGTAAAGCGATCGCCCAGTTCATAACCCAAAAACTCGGCCGGTGACTGAAGTTTGGTTTGTGAAAATGAAACAAATGTGATAAAAACGGCTATCGCAGTGAAAAGGGTTTTCATAAGAGCTGATAAAATTAGAGATGGCAAAGTGTACAAAAATAAATTCTACCTCAATAGTTTTTTGACTTGCGGTGTGTGGTGACCTATATGCTCACGGAAAAATTGAAGCGCTTGCTGAATATTGAACATGCCCGCAATAGGATGCTTGTATATTTTCCGTTTGAGTTGATCGTCTTGAAAGCGTGCAATTACTTCCTTCAATTCAACTCTGTTTTTGTCCCATGCTTCTTTCAATTGTTCAGCGGTTTGATAAACATGAGTATTCTCTGCTAAAACTTTAGGCGCTTTAAACTTTATAAATGGTGTTCGTTGAGAAACGATTAGCGCGATCATCTTTATTTCTTCAATAAGCCCGGTATTTGGTGCTTCATGAATGCCCAACATCTTTTTGTTCAGATACAGGATCGAAAGATGTTCAGAGGCAATTAAATGGGACAAGATCTGAGCAATGGACCATTTACCTTTGGGGTGGGCATTTAATTGTTCATGGCTAAGATTCGTTATTAAACCCAATAATTTGCTTCGTTGAGCTTCCAGGGAATCAAATAAGTGAAGTAGTGCGTTGTTCAACCTTATATCGTTTTGTATAAAAGTAGGAAATTTAAGTTGGTGGGGTCAACGCCATTCTCTATTTTTAATAACCATAAACCAAACCCCTTCAACATGAATACAAATTATGCAAGCTTCGGGCAACGACTTGTTGCTGTGATTATTGACGTGATCATCATTGGCGTGGCCCAATCGTTTATCATCGTTCTGGAACTAACTCAAAAACCAAATCTTTCCCTTTTGCATTTCAACACGTGCCGGCAAAAGTCCGGCCAGTTCGCCTTCGGTTTCAATCCAGGCAGGATCGGGTGAGGTGAGTGTTATGTTGGTGGCGGTAGAGTAGATCACGCGCGTGTCGGGCACGATCTTTTTCATTTTTACGGTGAGCAACACATGAAGAAATTTCACCAGCGACATATCGGTAGCGATAAACGTTGAAAAGATTCCATCGTCAGGTAGCGCTTCCGGTGCGATGTAAATTTTATTGCCAAATGATTTTCCATTGGCGATCGCCACCACGCGGGCACTTCCTTTCCAGTTCCAATGTGGCGTGTGTAGTTCAAACTTTTCGGTGGGGTGTGTCAAAAACGTATTCAATACACTGGCGTAATAACGAAAACTGGTTCCCATCCATCGCGGCAAGCGCTCCAACCGGTGAACCGTAGCAGGACCCATACCTAAGCTGCACACATTGATAAAATATTTTTCTACGGATACTCCTTCTTGATCTAGACATGAAATTTTTCCAACATCGACTGACTTCGGTTGCTTCTCTTCCAAAAGTTTTATGAGTTGCGAAGGATGACCTGATATTCCCATCATTCCGGCAAAGTCATTTCCTGAGCCTAATGGAATAATACCTAATACAGGAAGTTTATCCGGTGCAGACGACTTCAACATTCCATTCACCACTTGATTCAGTGTTCCGTCTCCTCCAGCCGATAGGATCACTTCAAAACCCTTTGCCACGGCTTCATTTGAAAGAGAAATGGCGTGGCTAGGAAATTGTGTTTCAAAAACTTCAACATTAAATCTTTGTTGAAGTGAAGGAAGAATATGCTTATAGAATTTGCCCTTCTTTCTGGAAATACCGTTGATGATGATCGCGATTTTCATTTATGATTTACCATTCATGAGCATCGTGATGAGCAACTCCGGCATCTCAGTTAATTTACTTGCAGTTTTTCTTAATCACGGCTTTCGCATCGGGTGAACCCAACTCTTCGGCATGCTTCAGATCCAGGCAACCGTCATAGTTATTATTCATCAATAACTTCACGAGGCCGCGTTGATAGTAGGTTTCAGGATCGCTTGGATATAACTCAATCGAAAAGGTATAGTCCTCCACAGCACCGGCATAATCTTCTTTTGATGTTTTGCTCCACGCGCGATTATCAAAATACATGGGGTTGGTGTCGTCCAGTTCAATCGCTTTGGTGTAATCGGTAATGGCACCTTCAAACTCTTCCATCGTGTGCCGTAGCACGCCTCTTAAGTTATAGGTTTCAGGATCATTGCTATCTAACTCAATGGATTTGTCATAATCAGCCAAGGCACCTTTTAAATCTTCGGCAGCGGCTTTGGCCAATGCGCGGTTTTCATATTTGAACGGATCTTTAGGATCAAGTCGTATGGCTTCATTATAATCTTCAATAGCCTTATCAAAATTAGAGGTGCTATAAAAGGCAACACCGCGGTAGTTATACAGATTGGCATCGGCCTTGTCCAGTTCAATCGCTTTTGAATAATCGTCAATCGCACTTACAAACTCACCCAGCTCTGCTTTCACCAGACCGCGATTGAAATACTGATCGGCATCGGCAGGGCCAAGTTCTAATGCTTTGGAGAAATCAAAATATGATCCTTGCAGGTCTTCGATATTAAATTTTGCAAAGCCGCGGTTGGTGTATGCATCCCTATAGCGAGCATTAAACTTGATAGCTTTGTCAAGATCAACGATGGCTGCTGCATCGTCACCCAAGTTCATTTTTGCTTCTCCCCGAAAGTTGAGAGCTTCTGCAAAAGTGGAATCAACCTCTAAGGCAAAACTAAAATCACTGATGGCTCCGTAATAATCCTGCAAGCCCATGCGAGCCTTTCCGCGCAACGAAAGCGCGGCCTTATTTTTCGGATTGGCATCGATCACCTTAGAGAGATCGGCTTTGGCTCCAATAAAATTTTCGGCATCCAGTTTTTTCCGTGCTGCGTCTAGTGCTGCATCTGTCTGTGCCCATGTGAAAGCTGGAAGTAAAAGAAAAAGGGTGATCAGTCGTATCATACCACGGGTTCATCTTATTGGGCAAGTTAACAAGATTTGTATTAAATCACCTGAGCTTTTCCGATAAGCCGCTCCACACATTTCTACAACCACTTTACAGGATAATCGTAAATTGCTTTGATAAATCTGGCTTAATATGAAATATTTTGTAGCTCTTCTTTCAATCTGCTTCTATAGCTTCAGCACCTGGGCACAGGAAAAGCCACTGGATATGAAGATGGATTTCGAACAATATGATCCTCCCTCTACATTAAAAGTAGAAGAGCATAAGATCAAAAAATCAAAGTTTCCCTTCATTGATATTCATAATCACTATGGCAATATGAACACGGCCGACTTGAGCGAACGTGTAAAATTTATGGATCAGCTGAACATGGGTGTGATGGTAAACCTGAGCGGCAGAGGTTTTAGAAGCAGTGGCGATCATCTTGAAAAATCCTTTGAAAACATCACCAAGCAATATCCCAACCGATTTATTCTCTTTACTAATGTTGATTTTACTGACATTGATAATCCGGAGTGGTCGGCCAGAATAACCAAACAACTCGAAGATGATGTAAAACGTGGCGCAAAGGGTTTGAAAATCTATAAAAACTTGGGTATCCATATGAAGGATAGCAAAGGCAAACGTATTTCAATTGATGATCCACGCATTGATCCCATCTGGGCAAAGTGTGGACAACTCGGCATTCCTATTTTAATTCACTCGGCTGATCCTAAACCTTTTTGGGACCCCATCGATGATCAAAACGAACGCTGGCTTGAATTGAAAACTCATCCCGGTCGCAGGTACGATGAAACATTTGCCACTTGGGAAACGATCATCGCTGAACAACACAATATTTTTAAAAAACATCCGAAAACAAAATTCATCAATGCTCATTTGGGATGGTATGGAAATGATTTGAAAAAGTTAGGTGAGTTGATGGATATGTATCCGAACATGTACACCGAAATCGGAGCGGTGATTGCCGAGTTGGGAAGACAACCCCGTGCATCCAAAGCATTCTTAACAAAATATCAGGATCGTGTGTTGTTTGGAAAAGATAGTTGGGTACCCGATGAATATGAAACCTATTTCCGTGTGCTGGAAACGGAAGATGAATATTTTCCTTATCACAAACGTTACCATGCATTCTGGAGAATGTATGGCATCGGATTGTCCGATGAGGTTCTGAAGAAGATTTATTATAAAAATGCGATGAGTTTGATCCCAGGCATTGATAAGACTTTGTTTCCGAAATAGTAAATGACGTATAACTGATTGCTTGACCATGTTACAAGGATGAAATCAGTTGTGTTTTTTTTGGTAATGTTATTGGCTTCTCTACCATTGGAGGCGCAATCCGTTGAGGTTGCCTTTAGGATTTCAGAAAAAGACTTGATCCCTGAAGGAATTGCATACGATGCCACATCCAGAAGTTTCTTCGTGAGCAGCATTCATAAAAACAAAATCATACGAATTGATGAACGCAACAAAGTAACGGACTTTATCAAAAGTGGTAAAGAAGGCATTGGTCAGGCTTCGGGTATGAAAGTAAGTGACGGGAAACTATGGGTGTGCAGCAATACCGGTAATGGAAATGCACAAGACCAATCCATGATTCATGCCTTTGATATTGCCAGTGGTGATTTGGTTAGCAAATGGAACCTGCCACCTGGAGAAACACACTTGTTTAACGATCTGGCTCTTGATAGTCGTGGGAATGTGATTGTTTCCGACTCAGATTATGGTGCGATTTATCGTGTCAGTCTCAAATCAAGTAATGTGGAACTGCTTATCAAAGATGCCCGGCTGCAGTATGTGAATGGAATCACGATTGCCCCAGATGATGCGGTGATCGTAAATACCTTCAAAGGATTTTTTAAAATCAATGCGGCCAAACAAGAGTTGAAGTTATTACCGTTTCCTAACTACTCCGTGATTGGGATCGATGGCCTTTGCTTTTATAAGCAATCGCTGGTTGGAATTCAGAATGTCACTTATCCGGTTAGCATTAATCAATATCAGTTGAACGCCACCTTTGATAAAATTGAAAGCGCCCGTGTATTGCTTGCTGATCATCCGCAATTTGATATTCCTACAACCGGAGTCATTGTGGATGATTGGTTTTATTTCATTGCCAATAGCCAAATGAGCAATCTGGAGAAGAATAAAATAATTGATCCCTCCCGGCTCAAAGAAGTGCTGATCATGAAGATAAAACTCAATTAAAAAATATACGAGTTAAAAATCAGTATATTCGGTAAAGCCTTTGCCATGAAATTAACTACCCTAACCTTTCTTTTACTCTCCTCATCGCTTTTGGCTCACGCGCAAAAGAAAGAGGTTCTGAAAAACACGCAGAATTTCTTGAGTACTCTTACACCCGAACTAAAGTCACAAGCGCAATATCCTTTTGATGATGCCGAGCGGTTCAACTGGAACTTTGTTCCCATCAAACGAAACGGATTAACCTACTATGATTTTTCTGACAAGCAACGCGATGCGGCCACATCATTGTTGAAAGCATCATTAAGTGAACAGGGATATCAAAAGGCGATGGCCATTGTGAATCTCGAAAATGTTTTAATGGTTGTTGAAAAGCAGGCGCCTGACAGTCGTTATCGTGATCCACTCAATTATCACTTCACCGTATTTGGCGAACCTGTTGAAGGAAAGCCGTGGGCGTGGCGTTTTGAAGGGCATCATGTCGCTTTAAACTTTACATCCATTGGTGACGAAGTGGTTTCGTCTACTCCTTCGTTTTTCGGATCGAACCCGGGCATTGTTAAAGAAGGAGAGAGTAAAGGGATTGAAGTACTTAAAGAAGAAACCAAACTGGGGTTTGAATTAATCAATGCGCTGAGTGCCGATCAGCGAGCCACTGCAATATTTTCAGAAAAAGCTCCGGCAGAAATCATTTCGGGCAACAAGCGGGAGGCGGTACCCCTTACTCCGGATGGAATAAGCTTTAAAGCATTAGGCAAAGAGCAACAAGTGCTGTTCCTCAAATTACTGGATGTGTATGTTAAAAATTATTCTTTTGGATTCAGTAAGAAGCTGATGGACAAAATCAAAAATGCAGGGATAGAAAATCTTCACTTCGCGTGGGCCGGAAGTTTAGCTCCGGGCTTAGCCAATTACTATCGCATACAAGGCCCGATGTTGTTGATTGAATATGACAACACGCAAAACAATGCAAACCATGTTCATACAACAGTGCGCGATTTAAAAGATGATTTCGCTGAAGATATCCTACGGGAGCATTATGCAAAGGAGCATAAATAACTTAAAGCAGTGAACCCTACCTTTAAATTAAAATAACATTCAGTCCTGTAATTTTACCAAATCCCTTATCGGCAGTGAATAGAGGTAACTTTTTTACCAGAGATGATGCCGCAATAACGGCATCTGGTAATTTAACTTTTTGCTTCTTGCGAATTTGTATGGTGTAGCGCTTGACGTCAGTATCAAGATCAATGATGAAGCAATTGGAAATAAAATCCTTCATCAGTCGTTCGTCCTGTGAATCTTGAAAAGGGATGCTTAATAATTCTATTTCTGTAATAACGGATATAAAAATGGTGCGTCCTCCAATAGTTTGCGCACATGGGAATCGCCCCCTATTCCGAGAATGATAAGATTTGTATCAACTAAAATATTATTTGCCCCACTCATCGCGCATCTTTCGCTGATAGATTACGGCATCAACAGGAAAATCAACTTTTCCGAAATACTTATCCCAGTTGATTTTTTTCTTTTGACAGAAGCCTTCTTTAGCTTGTTCGCTATGGTTCTGACAGAATCCTTTTTCCAACTTTTGTTATCATCACGTAAAAATAATAATTTTCTATGAAGGAATACACCCATCTTTGTTGGGTCATCATTGACCCTTAATGAATCTGTTAATAAACATCCACCACATCGCCATCATTTGTTCCGACTACGAAGTCTCTAAAAAATTCTACACAGAAATTTTAGGTTTAGGAATCGTAGCGGAACATTATCGTGCTGAACGCGATTCCTATAAACTGGATTTAAAATTAGGTGATCGATATGTGATCGAGTTGTTCTCTTTCCCTAATCCGCCCAGGCGCACAAGCAGACCGGAAGCAGCAGGGCTCCGTCATTTAGCCTTTGCAGTAAGTGATCTTGAAAAAGCCATTCAACATCTTAAAGATAATGGCGTTGAAAGTGAACCCATTCGCGGGGATGAATTCACCGGCAAACGTTTTACGTTCTTTTCAGATCCGGATGGATTGCCATTGGAGTTTTATGAGGAGTAGATTTATCAATCTTTTTTATGATTTCTTGATGATGAACTATGCTCTATAGAAGATATTTTTAAATAGTTCACCCAACTCGGCAATCTTATCGCTTTTAATTAAATACTCAAATGATCGCTTATCAGGATCAGAGCGTTTTGAAGATAACAGAATTTCAGAACTGCCTGAGACCAATCGATATTTATTGTTAATTGAATTTATTACATCACTTCGATGCTTCTTTTGCATGTCAGGTGACTTTGCTGAGATACCCAAAACACGGTTGATTTCTTCAATGGATGTTGTTTGGTTTAACTGAGATTTACTAAGAATTAGTTTGACCAAGTCTATTTCCTTTAAATCAAAAACCTTTGTATCCCCAGAGATATTATTAACCGTCTTGCTGTTTTGAATGACGCGTTTTTGATTTCTCTTTCCAATCACCAAGCCAACCATAAAGACTGCCCCTAAAGCAACTATGACATGCCAATTAAGGGTAGCAAATTCAAACAGAGAACTCGTGATCGATTGTTCGGGTATGGGTTCGTAGATTCGCTCATCGGTTGGTTCAAAATCAGTTTTTGATAAATGTATTTTATCCAACCCTGTTACATCAAATCTTTTCTGAATGCATAAGGTAGAATCTTTGATGAATGCTTTGAAGTCAGGATAGATCGAAGCCGTTAATTCTGAAGTCTTGATACTATTAAGGATGCTAATTGAATTGTTGTAAAAATCCAAAAGCAGATACTGTGGACTACTCTCTGTATGTGAATTGCTACACATTAAACCCCAGGGTGTAGATATAAAATAGCTCAAACTTTGATCGTGAATTCTTTTTCCTAACGTATGCCACTCTTTTTTCTTCATATCAAGAGCATATACTGAATCAGGATGACTCGTAGATTTAAGAACATACAAATTACCTTTCGATTGATCGAACCAGGAATTATAGCTAAAATCCGCATCTGATTTTCTTCCTGTAATTTCTTTCAAAAGCGGCATAAGTTCCCACTCTGCCTGATCATACTTAAAATACCTCAAGTGTCCGTTTATATTCCAGTAACCATAACCACCGTATGAAAATAATGTATCGTTATGGGTAAAGAAGTACGAGCCAAAGTTGTAACCAAAAAAGATTGTTGAGTCCTTTCTGATCAGATCCAGGTCTGGTTCGTTGTCTTTGACTTGATAAATCCTGCCTGTCGCATCCAAAGACATGAAGACTCCGTATCTATTACGGATAAACTTGACTAAAGGCTCAGTCATCACAGGATAGGGTAAATCAGGAATGCTAACATTTCCGGCATGACCATATCCACCTGATAAAATATCTAAAACCCCGGTTGAGTCTTTAAGCAGGTTTCTGAAAAAACCCTGATCTTGAATAATCTTTTGAGCGGTTCCTGATGATGTCGCTCCTAATAAAAGGCCCAGTATCAGAACAATCTTCCTCATAATTAGCTATAGCCAATGGTAACCGTTATCAATAATAAATAAAAAACCTTTAAATAGGTTACTCACCTAAATTAAACGCTTGATTGTCAAATCGTTTAAAGGGTAAAAAATCAACCTCGTGACTTACCTAAATTGTAACCTAATAAAAGCAATCATATAAACCTAAACGTCTGAATGACCATAGATTTGGGTATCTAATTTACTCATCTATGAATTCTATTCTCCGAAGATCATTCCTACTGGCCATTTCATTTATTCTACCCTGCATTCTTCTCATGGCCCAAAACACTCTGAATGTTCCACCATCAGAAGGTTTAGTAGCCTGGTATCCGTTTAATGGCGATGCAGAGGATGCAAGCGCAAATACTAAGAATGGTTCAATTTATGGATCACAGTTTTCAACAGACAAATTAAACAAAGCAAACTCCGCCATTATTCAAAATGGTGATCCAAATTATATCAGAACTCAAAGTGCAATTAATAATGTTGCCAATAATTTCTCTATTTCATTTTGGGTATATCCACTTAAAAATGACATTGTTAAAACCCAGGGAATTTTGGGAACAGAAGGATATGGAGAGATGCCTGTAATTCATCCATCGCATGGTGCTACCTGGGGATCAGCCTCTGAAAATGCAGGTGTGGGTGTCAATGTTGGAATAAACCAAATTCAGATAGTTGAGCATACCCATCTTTATATTGCCTCTCCAATAGTTTACTCTTCTAATTTAATTGGATGGAATCATATAACTGTGGTTTATAAAGATCATGTCCCCAGTCTCTACCTTAATGGAACATTTGTCGCAAAAGGTCTGGCATCAGCCATCCAGAATGTAAGACCCAGCAACGGATTTTGTAGCTGGTATAACGAAACTGGCTTTGGTCGTTCGTTTTCTCCAAACGGTACTCCGATAGGACAATTTAACGGCAGCTTTGATGAAATAATGATCTACAACCGACCTCTCAGTGATGATGAAGTTATGCAGCTTTATAACTCGACTAATTCAGCCCCATCTGATATTCTATTGAGTAATACTACAATTTTTGAAAATCTACCAGTTGTTAAAGAGATAGGTATATTAAGTACCGTAGATATCGAAGGAGGAACTATGAAATATGAATTAGTTTCAGGAGTGGAGGATAATTCGAAATACTATATAGAGGATGATAAGCTTAAGTCTGCAATTTCTTTCGATTATGAAACTCAATCAAATTATACTATTAAAATTAAAGTAACTGATACTGGTGGGCTATCATATGAAAAGTTGTTTAATATTTCAATTCAGGATGCACCCGTAGAATCAATACCATTGGATGGACTTGTTGCTTGGTATCCATTTAATGAAAATACAAATGATGAAAGTGGGAATGGAAATCATGGTGCAATAAATGGTGAGGTGGCTCTAACCGCGGATAGAAAAGGTACCCCTGATAAAGCTTACTTATTCAATGGGAATATTAATTCCTTCATAAACATACCCATGTCAAATTCTCTGATGATTAAAAACCAGATAACAATAACAGCGTGGATATATATGGAAGATGGTTTTTACAATCCAAGAGTATTAAGCAATGAATTAGCCGGATACGATCATTACTACATGAGTGTAGCAGGCACTTCAAACGTTTCCAGAAAATTGGAAGCTGGACTAAATGGTGTTGCTGGGAGCTCTGGTTTTTGTTGTGGTGGTGCAAAGGGTATAGAGGTTCCTGCAAAATCATGGCACTTTATAGCCTTTACTGTTAATGGCGATGGATTATCAAAACTTTACCTTGATGGTGAATTAGTCAAGACATTACAGGGGAGTGTTGTTAATAATTCAAATTATGGCCCCAATTTAAACATAGGTAGAAATAGCTATCCGGCTTATGATGCATGGGGAGGTAAATTAGATGATATAGGAATCTGGAATCGTGGATTAAATTCGGTGGAGATCTCCCAGATATATACATCTTCAATTCAATCACAACAGATTAGCTTTTCTACAATTGGTGATAAAAATGAAGCATTAGGTTCATTTTCTCTTTCGGCAACAACAACATCAGGATTAGCGGTCGCTTTCACAACGGAAAATCTTGAGAGGATCACCGTTTCAGAAAACACAGTTACTATACTTAAACCTGGTAAGGTTACCATTAAAGCTGAACAGAATGGAGATCTGAATTTTTTACCTGCTGAATCTATCG
>CANIVF010000117.1 GCA_947470895.1 Bacteroidota bacterium | reverse complement strand
TTTACAGGCTGCGCAACATCATATTCGCGAAACATTGCCCGCAACATTATTACAAAAACAAAATCTGATAAATAAGAAGGAAGCCTTGGTGGCTATTCACATTCCGCAAAGTCATGAACAACTTGCAGCCGCGCGCCATCGCTTAAAGTTTGAAGAACTTTTTTACATCCAGCTACGCCTCATCAAAATGAAGATGGTAAGGCAGGAAAAATTCAGAGGTATCGTATTTAGCGACACGGCAATCCTTACAAAATTTTATAAAGATCATTTACCCTTTGCTCTAACGGATGCACAAAAGCGTGTAATCCGTGAGATCTATACCGACATGAAAAGCGGCAAACAAATGAACCGCTTGTTGCAAGGTGATGTAGGCAGTGGAAAAACTATTGTAGGATTCATCTGCATGTTATTGGTGGTAGGCAGTACTGCACAAGCTGCACTGATGGCTCCCACTGAAATCTTAGCTCAACAACATTTCAAAAACTTAAAGAAGTTTGCTGACCTGATGGGTATAACCATTGCGCTGCTTACGGGATCTGTAAAGAAAAGGCAGCGCAAGCCCATTCATGAAGGATTGGAAGATGGCTCATTGAAAATTTTAGTGGGCACACACGCACTCCTTGAAGAAGGAGTAAAGTTTAACCGACTTGGGTTGGCCATCATTGATGAACAACATCGTTTTGGTGTGGCTCAACGATCCAAACTCTGGCAAAAAAATGTAGACGTTTATCCTCACGTGTTAGTGATGACGGCTACACCTATTCCGCGTACGTTGGCGATGACACTTTATGGTGATCTCGAAATTTCTGTGATTGATGAATTGCCCAAAGGACGCAAGCCCATTAAAACCACGCACCGTTATGATTCCCATCGCTTGCAGGTAAATAGTTTTTTGAAAACACAAATTGATGCTGGCCGGCAAGTGTATCAGGTATATCCACTCATTGAAGAATCGGAGAAACTTGACTTCAAGCATTTGATGGATGGATATGAAAGTATCAGTCGTGCGTTTCCGGATGTTGCTATCAGCATTGTGCACGGGCAGATGAAATCCGAAGCAAAAGATTATGAAATGGCGCGCTTTGTAAAAGATGAAACCAAAATTATGGTGGCCACAACGGTGATTGAAGTAGGTGTGGATGTGCCCAATGCATCGGTGATGGTGATTGAAAGTGCCGAGCGTTTTGGGCTTTCGCAATTGCATCAGCTAAGAGGAAGAGTAGGTCGTGGGGCAGAGCAATCGTATTGCATTTTAATGACAGGCAATAAGCTTGGCGCTGATTCAAAAACCAGAATAGAAACCATGGTGAAAACCAACAATGGTTTTGAAATCTCTGAAACGGATTTGAAACTACGCGGCCCTGGTGATTTGATGGGTACGCAACAAAGTGGTGCTCTTGATTTATTAATAGCCGATTTGGGTAAAGACGGAGAATTATTAAAAATTGCCCGTGAGGAAGCTCAGGCTATTCTTGAAGAAGATCCTGCTCTTGAAAAACCCGACAATGGAACCATCCGTCATCAGGTTGAGTCAATGAAAAAATCTGCGGTGAACTGGAGTAGGATAAGTTAGACATAAAGTAAAATACTAACCTTGCATCAACGGAGCTTTAATTGCCTTTGGTGTAAACAGTGTATTTGATGTGACTGAGTTGAATGCGGAATTATTGGTAGAGGAACCTGTTAGCGATGGGAATTTGTCTTCTGTTTTGAATCAGGTTTTGGTCAGCAGATCGAATGACAAACTAAGAACGTTTATACCTTTAAAAAACAGATGGAGCGAATCCCATTTGTTTGATACACTAAAGTAATCATATCGGTTATGTCTTCGAGGATAAGCTGGGAAACATTTGGTTACGATACAACTCGCCCGAAGCAATTCCCCCTATCATTATGTGAGTGAAAGATTGACTATTTTCACGGTAATCATGCTCATAAAGTTAATTCAAACAACAATCAGTTCTTTGAGAAGCTTTAAAAACTCGCCTGTGATTGATTTATTCATCCAGGTATGCATTGCCTAATTGGTTTTTCCGATGGAGATCGTGGCCCGAAATACCATGCAAAAAGGGGCACAAAGCAAAAAATCAGTTCGGCCCACCGTAAACAAACTGAAGGATTAATACATGTGGGGTTGGCGGTCGTATTAGGAAATTCATTAATTTCACAAACCGCGAAATCCATCTTATGAAAATACTATCGGCATCATTTCTACTTGTCTTTTTTATTTGGGCTTGCACCACAAGGCCAGAGCCTAAAACACTGGCTGAGTTAAACCCCGCTATGGAAGGTTTTGATCTTACGGGCTCTGATCCCTCGGCCGTTCAATTGGCAGATAGCATTATGCATGCGATGGGAGGACGTGAAAATTGGGATATGACCCGTTTTATTTCCTGGACATTCTTCGGTCGAAGGGATTTAGTTTGGGATAAAGACACAGGCCGTGTACGTATCGAGAGCAAAGGGGATAGCACCGTTTTCCTGGTCAATGTAAATACAGGTCAAGGGCGCGTAAAAGTTAAAGGCATCGAAATCACTGAGCCGGATAGCTTGAAAAAAATGGTTGATAAAGCAAAAAGCATCTGGATCAATGATTCCTATTGGTTGGTCATGCCTTTTAAATTGAAGGACAGTGGCGTCACTCTTAAATACATGGGAGAAGATACCCTGAAAGGAAATAATTTTAACACATTGGTTCTTACCTTCAAGGAGGTGGGAATGACTCCTCAAAATAAGTATAGGCTGTATGTGGATATTAAAGACAAGCTGGTACGCCATTGGGCCTATTATTCCAACGCTGAACAAGACACAGCCAGCTTCATCAGGCCCTGGGATAATTATCAGAAATATGGAAACATCCTTTTATCAGCAAATCGCTCGGATAAAGGGGGTCCATCCAATGTGAAAGTCGATGAGTCGTTACCTGATACCTTGTTCACCGAATTTTAATTTTTTTGTGCTATGATCTTAAATCTCGAAACAGTACCGCCTTTTTATAAAAACTATGTGAAACAAATTGAAGAAACCGATTTGTTACAGGCGCTACGCATTTCAGGGCACCGTTGCCTGGAGCTGGTTCATTCCATACCGGAGGAGAAAGCAGATTTCCGATATGCCGATGGAAAGTGGACTATTCGCGAATTGCTTTGTCACATGATTGATGGTGAACGAATTTTTACTTATCGCGCATTACGGTTTGCCCGCAACGATAAAACTCCTTTGGCAGGATTTGAAGAAAACGACTATGCCCCGCAGGCCAATGCGTCTGGCCGAAGTTTGCAAAAAATTGCTGCTGAGATGGCCCACCTTCGCTCATCAACCATCGATTTGTTTGAAAGCTTTACTCCTGAAATGCTAATCCGAAAAGGTATGGCCAATAATAACGAGCTGTCAGTAATTGTGTTGGGCTTCATCATCGCAGGCCACGAAACGCACCACTGCAATGTTCTAAGTGAGCGGTATCTTTCGGGCAAATGAGGATAGCGGTTTATTTTTTTATTCTTCTTTTAGCTGGAGTGGGATGTTCGCCAAAGCGCTACATTCAAAAAGAGGTAATTCGCCTGGAGCAAGATTTTAAGGAGCACACTGGTTTTTTACTGTATGATCCGGCATCCAAAAAAAATCTGGTTGAACATCAGTCCAACCGTTATTTTACTCCGGCATCCAACACCAAGATTTTTACCTTTTATTCATCGCTTAAGATGTTGGGCGATTCTGCAGTATCTATCAAGTATATTCAACGAGGAGATTCGTTAATTTTTTGGGGTGCTGGCGATGCCTCATTTTTGTATGGTAACACATTTGAAAACCGAAGGCTTTTTAACTTTCTATCAGGGGCTCCGGAGAAATTATTTTTTTCCTCCTCAAATTTTCAAACTGAAACCATGGGGCCAGGTTGGGCCTGGGACGATTATCCTTACTACTATTCAGCAGAGCGGTCTCCTTTGCCAATCTATGGCAATCTTATAAACATTAAGAAAGACGGGAACCGATTTTATTTTAATCCCACGTATTTTCAATTACACTTTGCGGCAGCTTCGGAAGCGCGCGGTGACGAAAAAATTGTAAGAGATTTGAACTCCAATCAAATCACGTATTATCCTGGCAAGAGGAGTAGAAGTTCGTGGGCTATCCCGTTTCGATATCGTGATGATTTAGTGGTGGACTTGTTAAGTGATACCCTCAGGCGAAAGGTTGAACTTATCAACAAGCCACTGGCTGTTGATGCAAAAGTACTGCGATCGGTGCCCATTGATAGTTTGCTCCGCGTAATGATGCATGACAGTGATAATTTTATAGCAGAGCAATTGCTACTGCAGTGTGCTGCCATCGTGAGTGATACACTGCAGCCAGAAATCGCCATTGCTTATGCGAAGAAGAATTTTTTATCTGATCTTCCTGACGAAGCGCAATGGGTGGACGGCTCGGGCCTATCACGCTATAATTTATTTACTCCACGGTCCATCGTTAAACTATGGGAAAAAATTTATCAGGAAGTACCGCGACAACGGTTATTTCCATTGTTGGCTACCGGAGGCAAGAGCGGTACGATCAAAAATCTGTACAAAGCAGAACAACCCTATATCTACGGCAAGACAGGTACACTCAGTAATAATCACACGCTAAGCGGCTATATACTCACCCGAAGGGGGCGCGTATTGATTTTCAGCATGATGAATAATAATTACCTTGTACCCACAAGTGAAGTGCGCCAACGCATGGAAAAAATTCTTTATTCCATTCACGAACGTTTTTAATTTAATAGTAATAAAATAATACAATGAGAAGATCAGGATTGATTGGTGTTTTGTTTTTTATTTCCCTGCAGGGTTTTAGTCAGAACGTGGATTCGCTCGATTTTAAGATTGGGCAAATGATATTGATTGGCATGCCCAAGTCGGAGCTGGATACATTGGTGTTGGATGAAGTAAGGAAAGGTAAAGTAGGAGCCATTATTTTCTTTGAAAAAAATATTCCGAATCGCCCAAATGCGTTTGCCAGTGTAAAAAAGATGACGTGGACTTATCAGCATGCCGCACCGATGCCGTTGTTGATTTGCATCGATCAGGAAGGAGGAAAAGTAAACCGACTGAAGGAGAAGTATGGATTTACGCGCTCCATTTCGGCAGCTTCGATCGGTAAATATGGTTCATTGGATTCGGTACGCTTTTATGCCGAAGCAACCGCAGCAACGTTGGCGGGATTAGGATTCAATGTAAATTTTGCACCCACGGTTGATTTAGCCATCAATAAAAACAATACCGTGATTGCCAAACCAGAGCGTGCCTACTCCAATAATGTAGACACCGTGGTGATGATGGCGAAAGAAGTAATTGAACAACATAGAAAGTTTGGTGTGATCACCTCGTTAAAGCATTTTCCCGGGCACGGTAGTTCAAAAGAGGATACACACTTTGGCGTGGCAGATGTAACCACCACATGGAGTGAGCGGGAATTAGAACCATTTAAACGATTGATTGATGACGGCTATGCGGATGGTGTTATGACGTCTCATATCGTCAATAAAAACCTCGATAAGAATGGTTTGCCCGGCACACTTTCTAAAGAGATTCTCGATGGCATTCTTCGCAAGAAATTGGGGTATAAAGGGGTGGTGTTTTCAGATGACATGCAGATGCAGGCGATTTCAAAAAACTTTGGACTGGAAGAAACCATCCGGTTAACCATTAATGCGGGCGTGGACATCATGTGTTTTTCCAATAACATTCAAGGAAGTGAAGCGCGCACCGTAGATAAGGTTCATACCATTATTAAGCAGATGGTTTTAACTGGACAAATCTCGCAACAGCGTATTAATGAATCTTTCGTGCGCATTAAAAAGCTAAAGGGATCTCTCCATAATCTTGAAGGCACAGCATATAAGGCCGCGATTGCTAGGTTGCAAAGCGAGTTGCTGCAATCCAATGCGGCACTAAAGGCTGCCAATGAAAAAATGGCAGTTCCTACAGAAACCAAGATGAGCAAGCGTAAAAAGAAATCTAAACCCTAAGACGTAATGAAAAATAGTATCATCGGTATTTTATCTATTATTTCGGTTGGCTCTTTAGTTTATGGGTATATGCAAAAGCGCATGCTGGATAGCTTGCAGACAACGTGTGCTTCTGAAAAGAAGGAATGGGAAACGCAAGCAAAGGAATTTCAGAAGATGGCCGAGCTAGCGCAGCAGGAGGCGATTGTTCAACGTACGATTTGTGAAGAACAAATAAAAGCTTTTAAAAAATAAACTATGGCTACTAAAGAAGTGATGAGGATGAGAGTAACCGCCATTGTTTTCGGTACGTTAGCAAGCTTAACGCTTATGTCATTTGTATTCGCATTCATACAACACGGTGTGGCAAAGCAGAATGCAATGCTGGCCAGGCAACACGCAGAGAACGCAAGGCAATGTGAAGAGCGAAGTGAGCAATTTCAAATGCTAACAGCGCTGCGAAGAGAGGAGCTTCAAAAAAAGAATGAGGCTTTAGCACAGGAATTAATGAAGTTAAGAAATAACACTACGAAGTAGTTATGGTGTATAAAATTTGGGAGGGCAATGAACCTAAGGTTCCAATCATCGTGAGCGTTCCTCATTGTGGTTTTGCATTTCCAGATGAGTTGAAAGATCAATATAAACCATCTTTACGAAAAGCACCTGATGATACCGATTGGTTTGTAGATAAGCTTTATGATTTTGTACCTGCCATGGGCATCAAAATGATATCAGCCAACTACAGCCGTTGGGTGATTGACTTAAATCGTGATCCGCACAGCAAGCCACTTTACGCGGATGGGAGAATCATCACAGGTCTTTGTCCGGCCACAAATTTTTTGGGAGAGACAATTTACAAAGATGAGAGAACAGAAGTGGAACTTCCTGAAGCAAAGCGAAGAGTAGAACTCTATTACAAACCCTATCATCAGCAATTGGAAAAATTGTTGAGTGAAACAAAAAAGAAGTTTGGTAAAGTATTGTTGTGGGATGCTCATTCGATTCGCCAATCGGTGCCAACCATCCACAAAGAAAAGTTTCCTGATTTAATTTTAGGCGATGCCGATAGCACTTCGGCTTTACCGGGCCTAATCGAAACTACGTTACATGTTTTAAATCACAGCACGTATTCTGTGAGTCATAATCATCCTTTCAAAGGAGGATACATTACCCGCCATTATGGCAAGCCATCCACGAATCAACAGGCATTGCAGTTGGAGATGAGCAAAGTGAATTACCTGGATGACGAGGAAAAGAAATATGACAAAGCCCGCTCTGATAAAATGAGAGAATTACTGAAGCAAGTGTTTGTAAAGTTGATTGAGCAATTGGCTTGATCTCTGGATATGAACACTCAACTAAAATATTATTTGTTTTCTGCCCTCCTTCAAAAGGAAGGTTGGATTTCTCCGGCCTATGTTGGAGTAGAGGAAGATGGTATTATCCGATATTTAAAAAAGGAAGCTCCCAAAGAAGGAGTCGCTGTAGAAGCTGTGCATGGCTTTGCGTTGCCCGGTTTTCAAAATGCACATTCACATGCATTTCAATATGCGATGGCAGGCCTGGCAGAAAATCACGCGCCTGGAACAGATGATGATTTCTGGACATGGCGTGAAGCGATGTATCAATGTGCACTTTCTGTAGATCCAGATCAGGCGCAAGCCATAGCAGCAATGGTGTATGCAGAAATGGTGCGCGTTGGATATACGCACGTAGCCGAGTTTCATTATCTCCATCACGACAAAGATGGAAAGCCCTACAACAATCTTGCGGAAATGGCCGAGCGTATGGTGGCCGCTGCGAAAACCGCAGGAATAAAAATTACATTAATTCCCGTCTTCTATCAGAAAGGTGGCTTTGGTGTTGATCCTCAACCACGACAAAGAAGATTTATTTCTAAAAAGGTTGATGATTATTTCAAACTCTTGGAAGCTTCAAAATCAACAATTAAAAATTATGAAAAGGCTTGTTTAGGATTTAGTGTGCATTCCCTTCGTGCTGTGGATTTGGATGAGGTGAAGACAACATTTCAACAAGGCCCAAAGGACTTGCCATTCCATCTTCATGTAGCAGAACAGAAAAAAGAAATAACAGATTGTCTGGCGTATACAGGTAAGCGACCCATGCAATGGATATTTGATAATTTACCTGTGGATGATCGCTTTCACTTAGTTCACTCCACGCATCTTGATGAAAACGAACTTAACCTTCTTGCAAAATCCGGAGCCAACGTGGTGTTGTGTCCATCCACCGAAGGAAATTTAGGTGATGGAATTTTTCGCATGAGGGAATATGTAAAGACGGGTGGCCGTTGGTGCATTGGCACGGATAGCCACATTGGATTGAATCCGCTCGAAGAGTTTCGCATGATTGATTATCGTCAGCGATTACTATCCAATCAACGTAATACCTTTGAGGGTGATGCCGCAACGTATATGATTAATGAGCAAATCGCATCCGGCAGAAGAGCGATGGGTATCAACCAGTCCAATCATTTTGATTTAGGTAAACCATTGGATGCCATGGTCTATAATTCACAATCCCACCTGGTGGCCGAAACTTCGGAGAAGTACCGATTGGCCACACTGGTATATACCTCAGATTCCAGTCGCAGTGTCGGCACGATCGTGAATGGCAAATGGGTTGTTAAGAACCAACATCATGTGAACGGTGATTCCATAAAGACAGCTTTCACAAACGCAATGCGTGAGTTAAAAAACCGATAGTGCCTCACCGATAATTGTCATAGTTTCTTTTATAAGTTTTGACTAAATAGGGGATAGAAATTTAATCTTTCCCTATGAATAAAAGGTACTGTTTCATGATGGCTTTGTGTATCATGGCAACAACACAAGTCAATGCACAAAAATCAAAAACCAAGTCTGAGCCTCAATCCAAATCGACTTTTGATGCGGCTGTCTACAAAGGAGTGAAGTGGCGTAACATTGGTCCTTTCCGGGGTGGTCGTGCTAATGCGATTGCGGGTGACCCCAATAACGCCAGTGTTTATTATGTGGGATACACGGGTGGAGGTATTGGCAAGACCGATGATGGAGGTATCACCTGGAAAAATATTTCTGATGGATTTTTTAAAGTCGGAACAATCGGTGAGATCGCCATCAGTGATGCTGATCCGAATGTAATTTATGTGGGAAGCGGTGAGCATGCCGTGCGCGGTGTGATGACTTCTTATGGAGATGGAATTTATAAATCTACCGATGCAGGAAAAACCTGGAAGAACATTGGCCTCGAAAAAACAAGACATATTTCTGACATCGCTATTCATCCAAATAACTCAGATGTGGTTTATGTAGCAGCACAAGGAGCGCTACATGGACCAAGTGCTGATCGCGGAGTTTATAAATCTATGGATGGTGGCGTTACCTGGAAGAAGACTCTATATGTTGATGAAAACACGGGCGTATCGTCATTAAGTATGGATGTTACGAATCCCCGCATTTTATATGCTGCCACCTGGCAACATAGACGTTACCCATGGAAAGTAGAGAGCGGTGGCCCTGGTTGTGCGATCTGGAAATCAACGGATTCAGGTGAGACGTGGAATAAAATCATGGAAGGCCTTCCCAAAGAAATGGGAAAAATTGGTGTAAGTGTTTCGCGTGCCAATCCAAATCGTGTGTACGCGATCATAGAAGCAGAAAAAACAAAAGCAGGTTTGTATCGCTCGGACGATGGCGGAAAGAAATGGAATCAGATGAGCAGCGATCATACCATCACCGCACGCTCATGGTATTATATGGAAGTATTTGCTGATCCGGTAAATGCTGATGTAGTCTATGTATTGAATGCACCGATGACGCGCTCGATTGATGGAGGTAAAACATTTACTACGATTCGAGTGGGCCATGGGGACACACATGATCTGTGGATCAATCCAAAAAACAATTCGAACCTTGCGTTGGCCGATGATGGTGGTGGCGAGATCACCACCAACACAGGTCGATCATGGTCACCGTTGAATAATCAGGCCACCTCACAATTTTATCGTGTCAATGTCGACAATCGTTTTCCTTATTGGGTGTATGGTGGACAGCAGGATAATTCTTCGGTAGCCATTCCAAGTAGAAATGGAAGTTTTGGCATTACCGATAAAGATTGGTTTGATGGCCCAGGTTGCGAAAGTGCTTGGGTTGCGTTCAATGATCCAAGCAATCCGGAGTTATTGTATGGTGGATGCTATCAGGGAATTATTGACGTAAAGGACACGCGCACCGGTGAGGTAAAGGATCTTCAGGAATATCCAGCCACCAATCTAGGCTTCAAGCCAAGAGAGATGAAATACAGATTTAACTGGAATGCACCATTGATCAATTCTCCTCATGACGCTAAAGTGATGTATCATGCCGGCAACGTGTTATTCAAAACAACAAATGGTGGTTTAAGCTGGGATGTGGTTAGCCCTGACCTTACACGCAATGACACCACCAAGCAAAATACAAGTGGAGGCCCTCTCACCAACGAAGGTGCCGGTGGAGAAAACTATAACACAATTTATTATGTGATCGAATCGCCACACGAAGTTGGTGTGATTTATACGGGCAGTGACTGCGGTCTTGTTCACCTCACCAAAGACGGAGGCAAGACCTGGCAAAACATAACACCAGCCGGAATGCCTGAGGGAATGGTTCATTCCATCGAAGTTTCTCAGCACGAAAAAGGCACTGTTTACATTTCCATGTCGCGTTACAAGTTCAATGATTTTTCTAATTACACTTACAAGTCATTGGATTATGGAAAGACGTGGACAAAAATTGGAAACGGCATTGAAGCCGATGATTTCATTAAAGTAATCCGTGAAGACAAGAAAATTAAAGATCTTTTATACATCGGGGCAGAACGAGGTTTCTACATTTCATTTAATGGAGGAACGACCATCAGCAGAATGCAATTGAATCTACCGATCGTGCCCGTTACGGATTTGATCATCAAAGACAATGATCTTGTTGCCGCTACGGCTGGCCGTGCGTTCTGGATTTTGGATGATCTCGGAGCAATCCAACAATCAAAAGGAAGTTTTGATGCAGCATTGAAAATCTACACACCTAAACCAACGTATCGCTTATCTTCGGTAACGATACCTGCCTACTTTGGTGATATTCCAGGCCTGGGTCGCAATCCCATGAATGGGGTGTCGCTCGATTATTATTTGAAAGAGAAGGCAGATACCGCCATGGTAAAACTTGACATCTTAGATGGTAGCGGTAAAGTGATTCGTTCATACACCAACAAGAAAGATGAAACATTCAAACCCTGGCCAGGTGGCCCTGCACCTAAAGAAACGATTGCTGCCGAAGCGGGAGTCAATCGCTTTGCCTGGGATTTCCGCACGGAAAGTTTGGTGGGAATACCCGGTGTGTTTGTGATGGGTGATTACCATGGTCATCGTGTAGCCCCCGGAAAATACAAGGCACGCATGACATGTAAAGGACAATCATCAGAAACTGATCTTGAAATCATCGCTGATCCGAAAGTAATGGCCACTGCCAGTGAGTGGACTGCCCAGCAGGAATTTTTGAAACGTGCAGGCGAAGGGTTTGACGAACTTCAAAAATCGGTGAATAAAATGCGGCAGGTGAAGAAACAGATTGAAACGCTAAGTGAATCACTGAAAGAGCAGCCCGAATCAAAAGAATTGATCAACAGCGGTAAAGACCTGATCAAAAAGATCGATCAGTGGGAACGCAATTTGATTGAGCCACGTAGTGCAAACTTCCAGGATGTAATCAACTTCCCTAATAAGTTAAATTCAGAATTTCTACAACTTCGCGGAGTGGCCGACACGCATGATCCGCGCTTAACCAAAGGGGCACAAGATCGTGCCCGTGATGTAGAAGCCGATTGGACAAAGTACAAGCAACAGATGAATGAATTGATCCAGAAGGATATCAATAATTATAACCGCATGTTCAAAGAAAAAAATATGCCGGCTGTGATTACCGATACGAAAGAAGTGATTCTTAATAA
>CANIVF010000116.1 GCA_947470895.1 Bacteroidota bacterium | reverse complement strand
TTTGTGGATAACTTCTTTCTCTATGAGAATCAATCAGTTAGTTTCTAATGCATAGCATTAGGATGGTTTGGAATAATACTTGCTCAAAGAGCCTGATTTTCATAGAGTTATATCGAATTCTATTTTTCTAATGCATGATCTCGGTTTATGTCTTACGTCTAGCTCTCTGCATTTGGAGACCCCACCGAAAAGACCGACCGTTTGCACTAATTATAATCAATAGTATTTCCGTTAATGTTTCTTTTCATCAATTTCAATTAATCTATATTCATGTTTTCAAACACCCATTTATTATGAAGCCAATGATAAAGTTTTCTTGTATAGCACTTATCTGTTTCATGCTGCAACCTCTTTATGGTCAGCAAAAAACAACCATCCAGACCACTCCTGGATTCTCTTTTGAAACATTCTCTGGTTTAAAATTACGTTCGATCGGGCCCGCGATTACGTCTGGCCGAATTTCTGATTTTGCAGTTAATCCCAAAAACCATAGTGAATATTATGTAGCCACTTCATCGGGTGGGGTATGGAAAACTTCTAACAAAGGGGTAACCTTTTTCCCCATTTTTGATGGACAAGGTTCTTATTCCATCGGTTGTGTTACGTTAGATCCTGCTAATCCAAGCGTGGTTTGGGTAGGGAGTGGCGAGAATAACAGTCAGCGTGCCGTTGCTTATGGTGATGGTGTTTACAAAAGTGAAGATGGCGGCACGAGTTGGAAAAACATGGGGTTCAAAAACTCAGAGCACATCTCTGAAATTATTGTTCATCCAGCCAATCCAAATATTATATATGTGGGTGCATACGGACCTGTTTGGAATGAGGGCGGTGATCGCGGAGTATACAAGTCAGTTGACGGAGGTGCAACCTGGACCAATATAAAATCAGTTAGCGCCTATACCGGCTGCAATGAGTTAGTCATGGATCCCCGAAATCCGGAAGTATTATATGCAGCGTTTCATCAGCGGATGCGCAAGGTGTTTACTTATATTGGAGGTGGCCCTGAGTCTGCTTTATTTAAATCCACCGATGGCGGAGCTAGCTGGAAAAAATTGGAAGGCGGTTTGCCTGGTGGTGAAGTGGGCAGAATAGGGTTGGCAATCAGTCCGGTAAATCCAGACGTGCTTTTTGCGATAGTTGAAGCAAATGGTGACAAAGGTGGAATTTATCGCTCTCTGGATAAAGGAGCCAGTTGGGAGAAAAGAAGTTCATTCTATACTACGGGTCTCTACTATCAGAAAGTAACGTGCGACCCCAGCGATGTAAACCGGATTTTTATTACGGACTCTTATTATAAAGTGAGCCAAGATGGTGGCAAAACAGTAACTAATCTTGGTGAGCTAAATAAACACATCGACAATCATTGTATCTGGATTGATCCGGCTGACGGCAATCACCTTTTGGTTGGATGCGATGGTGGGATTTATGAAAGTTGGGACTTTGCTAAAACTTGGGATTTCAAATCAAACCTGCCGATAACCCAATTCTACAAAGTATCTACCGACAATGCGTATCCCTTTTATGGAGTGCATGGGGGAACACAAGATAATCTTAGTCTTGGCGGACCAAGTCGCACGACCTCGGCCAACGGGATTGTGAATGCCGATTGGTATGTGACATCATTAGGGGATGGATTTGAAACACAGGTGGATCAATCTAATCCTGACATGATATATGCTCAAAGTCAGTATGGCGGACTAAATCGATTTGACCGAAAGAGTGGGGAATCCCTTTTCATCAAACCTGTGGAAAAGGAGGGCGAAGCAGCCTATCGATGGAATTGGGATGCTCCTTTATTAATCAGTCAGTATAGTAACACACGATTGTATTTTGGAGCCAACAAATTATTTCGCACAGACGATCGGGGCGATAGCTGGACAGCAATTAGTCCGGATTTAAGCAGGCAGATTGATCGCAACAAAATTGAAGTGATGGGTAAAATATGGTCAGTAGATGCCGTAGCAAAAAACGCCAGCACCGATATTTTTGGACAACTCACCACCGTGGCAGAATCTAAATTTGATCAGAACCTGCTTTGGGCCGGCACCGATGATGGACTCATTCACCTCACCACTGATGGTGGAAAGAACTGGACAAAGTTTGATAATCTGCCAGGCGTTCCCTCGATGAGTTATGTGCATCAGATTATTGCATCGCTACATGATAAAAACACCGCCTATGCTTGTTTCAATCATCATCGCTATGGTGACTTTAAACCTTATGTGCTTAAGACTTCCGATGCCGGAAAAACCTGGAAACAGATTCAAAGTGATCTTCCCGTGCGTGGCAGTGTTTATTCAATTGCAGAAGATCATGTGGATGCCAATTTGCTTTTTGTGGGAACCGAGTTTGGCTTGTTCTTTTCCAATAGCGGAGGCCAGAACTGGACACCACTAAAGGCAGGCTTGCCCACTATTGCGGTTCGCGACCTGGAGATTCAACGAAGAGAAAATGATCTTGTGCTTGCCACCTTCGGACGTGGATTTTATGTTCTTGATGATTATTCCTTGCTCCGCAATCTCAAGAAAGAAGATTTAAATAAACCCGCGATTATTTTTCCTGTAAAGGAAAGTCTAATGTTTATTGAGCGCTTCCCACTCGGCTTGCGCGACAAAGGACATCTCGGCAGCAGTTATTTTTCTACGCCCAATCCGAAAGTAGGCGCAGTGTTTTCTTATTACCTGAAAGATGATATCAAAACACTAAAAGAGAAACGGCAAGAAGCAGAGAAGGTAAAATACGATAAGAAGCAAAAAGTTTTCTATCCCAGCATGGACAGCTTACGTCTGGAAGATCAGCAGCCAGAACCCTATCTGTTATTCACCATCAAGGATGAAGCGGGAAGTGTGGTGCGTCATTTAAAATCTCCGTCTAAAAAAGGACTGCAGCGATTGGTATGGGATTTTCGTTATGGTTCACCTTCACCGGTTAACACTAGGTATACACCATTGCCTGATCAACTATTTGGTGGTGCCGAAGAAGGTCACCTGGCCATGCCTGGAAATTATACAGTAACACTCTCAAAATATGATAACGGTATTTTAATGGACCTTGTTGGTCCTGTGAAGTTTACCTTCAAACTCTTGGTTCAAAGTAGCATTCCAACGAACATGAATGCAAATGTTGGTTTCTATAAACAGGTAACGGAAATACGTAAGGCGGTTAGTGCTGCAACCGATTTGATGAGCACTATGGAGCAGCGCATGAGAAATATTAATCTTGCTGTTCAGGATATGCCAGCCCCGGCAAAAGCGGTGCTTGAAAAATCATTTATTATTAACCAGCAATTAAATGAGTTGAAAATCAAAATGAATGGTGACATGACCAGAGCGCGCAGGGATCTTGAAACAACTCCTTCCATCAATGATAGGGTTTCAGGAATAGAGGGGAGCGTTTGGAATTCAACCGCGCCCATTCCTCAAACCTATAAGGATTCTTACACGATTGCGGCTAAACAGTTTAGTGCGGTATTGGCTGAGTTAAGAACCCTGCATTCTTCTCTTGAGCAGCTCGAAAAGGAACTGGAAGTAAACAAGGCGCCCTACACACCCGGTCGCTGGCCGGAGTGGAATAATAAATAGCGAGGACGGAACAGAGGATCAAAACAAAAACCCGGAATCGCTT
Organism: Bacteroidota bacterium; assembly: GCA_947470895.1. Lineage (GTDB taxonomy): Bacteria > Bacteroidota > Bacteroidia > Cytophagales > Cyclobacteriaceae > ELB16-189. Next base: position 8,677 of record CANIVF010000116.1, on the reverse strand, counting down.
CCGGGTTTTTTACTTCTTAAGTTAATCTTGCTGCGGGTTAAGGCAACTGAAAATTTCCCAATAAAATGCTTCGCACTGTAATGTCTTCATCCAATTCCTCCCATCGCAAAGCTGTTCCATCCATTCGCAGTGTTACTTTTTTTAACCTAGATTATGCATTAGAGTTTGTGGATAACTTCTTTCTCTATGAGAATCAATCAGTTAGTTTCTAATGCATAGCATTAGGATGGTTTGGAATAATACTTGCTCAAAGAGCCTGATTTTCATAGAGTTATACCGAATTCTATTTTTCTAATGCATGATCTCGGTTTAACAATTCATCTGGAGCCTCCTTCAATATTTTAAATCGATTAGCAGGAAACCCAATGATGCGTTGATCAGCAAGCTCTAAATAGATTAATCTATTTTCAGTCCAGACTTTTATAGCCATTGGCTCAGCTAAAATATCCGTGGTATTCATTGTACGATTTTTTTAAGTATTCTTGATTTTCCTACTAGTCCCTCTCCGGAGGAGAGGGGTTGGGGTGAGGTCAAAAAGGATACTCCCCCTTTTCAATCACATGAGTCGCTACTCTTCTTCTCGCTTCTTTCAAATTATACGCATCTATTTTCGTAAAGCGCTTCAATCCCAGCATCATGAAACGCAGCTCGTCTCCTTCCGCGAAAGCATAGATCGCTTCTTTCGCTGCCGATGCTGCTTTCTCAATAGCATAGTGCAGATAGATGATGGCCATTTCTTTTTCAATCTCACAAGCTTTCTCGCCACGCATACTGATCATTTTTTCTACGCGCAAGATAGTTGACTCGGCAACGTATCCTTCAATGAGCATATCGGCCAGGTTCATCAATACCTCCTGTTCGTCAGAAAGCTTCATCATGAATTTCTGAACGGCTGCACCGGAAACCATGAGTCCGGCTTTCTTCAGATTGCGCAAGGCTTTCTTTTCTTTCGCGAACAGAGCCGTGTCATCGCTCGCTCCAAAATCAGGAATGGCCATCAGTTCTTTTTGTACAGCCATGGCTGGATTCATCAGATCTAATGTTCCTTTCATCGCGCGCTTCATCAGCATGTCGATGGTAAGCATACGATTGATTTCATTAGTTCCTTCGAATATCCGGTTGATACGAGCATCGCGATAAGCGCGATCCATAGGGCCCTCTGCAGAATAGCCCATACCACCATAAATCTGAACACCTTCATCGACCACATAATCCAGCACTTCCGATCCGTGTACTTTAAGAATGGCACATTCGATCGCATATTCTTCAAGTGATTTTAATCTTGCCTTGCCAGGCTCCATGCCACCTGCCACCAACACATCGTAAGCATCATCAATATTTTGTCCTGCGCGATAGTGTGCTGATTCAGATGCAAAAACTTTCGTTGCCATTTCAGCAATCTTGTGTTTGATCGCACCGAAGTTGGCAATGGAAGTTCCGAACTGCTTGCGCTCTTTCGCATAATTAACTGCTGTGGAAATCGTAGCCTTACATCCACCCACCGCTCCAGAACCTAATTTAATACGACCGATGTTCAACACGTTCACGGCAATCTTAAAACCATTCTCTCTTTCTGAAAGCATGTTCTCCACAGGCACTTTGCAATCGTTGAAAAATATTTGACGTGTAGAAGAGCCTTTGATCCCCATCTTGCGCTCTTCTTCATTCATGGTGATGCCACCAAATGTTTTCTCTACAATAAAAGCCGTAAGATTTTTGTCGTTGTCAATTTTTGCGAATACGATAAACACATCCGCAAAACCACCATTGGTGATCCACATCTTCTGGCCGTTGATGAGGTAATGTTTTCCATCCGTGCTCAGCATTGCTTTGGTCTTTCCGCTGTTGGCATCAGAACCTGAATCGGGTTCCGTCAAACAATATGATGCTTTCCACTCACCAGTCGCCAGCTTGGGAACATACTTTTTCTTTTGTTCTTCTGTGCCATAATATAAAATCGGAAGTGTGCCAATTCCTGTATGCGCACCATAAGCAACAGCAAAGGAATAGCTCGCACCTAACGCCTCTGCCACCAACATGGTTGTGTTGAATGACATTCCAAATCCACCGAGACTTTCTGGAACAGATGTTCCTAACAATCCCAATGCACCAGCCTTATCTAATAATGACGGCATCAGCTTTGGGTCCTTCATTGAATCAATTTCATCCAGTCGGGGACTTATCTCCTGCGCAATAAAATCACGACATGTCTGAGCGATCATCTTCTGCTCTTCGCTCCACTCTTCCGGAATAAAAATTTCATTTGCCTCTGTTTCACGAATCAGGAACTCGCCTCCTTTGATTGCTTGTTTTGTTTGTGTTATTGTGTTCATAGTTTCGTTGTTGACATAAGTATCAAGACGTTAGACATTAGACTCCTGGCGCAACGCCTTGATTAAGCCAAAAGTCATTTTTTGAATTTCTGATATCCTTTGTGAGAATTTATCTTTCTGATTCGCATTGATAATATTAACATCAAAACTTAAAATCAGCAGTGTTTCCAATTCGTAAGCTGAACCGAGGCTGATATTAAGAAAATGTGCAAAATCTTTATCTGTATTTCTACCTGACCCTTCTGCAATATTCGTAGGCACGGATACTGTACATCGCCTTATTTGAGATATCAATCCATACTTTTCGGAAGAAGGAAAGTCAGACGTAACCTCATAAATCTCCTTAACGAGATTTCTTGATAATTGCCAAACTTTTAACTCTTTGAAATTATGCATATAAGTATCTAGTAGTAAGACGTAAGTAGTAAGACATAATGAGTCCGATTAGTCTTGGGTCTTGATACTTATGTCTACAGTCTTTCGTCTAACTCAAAAGTTCATAAATCCCTGCCACCCCCTGTCCTCCACCAACGCACGCTGTCACCATGCCATATTTTTTATTTTGTCTGCGGAGTTCATTGAACAGCTGCACGGATAAGCGCGCACCGGATGAACCTAATGGGTGACCGACTGCAATCGCTCCACCATTCACATTTAATTTTTTGCGATCAATGCCTAGCTCTTTTACTACCGCTAGTGATTGTGCTGCGAAGGCTTCGTTCAATTCGATCAAATCAATGTCATCTAATTTTAAGCCTGCATTCTTCAATGCTTTAGGAATAGCTGCTACCGGGCCAATGCCCATGATCCGTGGATCAACACCTGCGGTGGCATAACTGAGCATGCGTGCGATGGGTTTTACATTCAACTGATTCACCATGCGCTCACTCATCACTGCAACGAAGGCTGCGCCATCCGATGTTTGAGAAGAGTTTCCGGCTGTAACGGATCCGCCAACGGCAAATACTGGTTTCAATTTTGAAAGACCTTCCACGGTAGTATCCATGCGAATGCCTTCATCCGTTGCCATAACAAACTCACGTGTTTTCTTTTTCATGTTCTCATCCAGATATGTTTCTTTCACTGTGATGGGAACGACTTCATCTTTGAATTTTCCATCTTTCCATGCAGCTGCGGCTTTCATGTGTGATTCATATGAAAATTGATCTTGCTCCTCGCGTGTTATTTTGAATTGCTTCGAAACTTCCTCGGCGGTGAGTCCCATGCTCGTGTAATACATAGGATTGTTTTTTGCTATTTCATAATTCAATGAGGTTTTAAAACCCATCACCGGCACAAGCGACATGGATTCTGTTCCACCCGCAATAATGATATCGGCCTGACCGGCTTGAATGCGTTGACTTGCAATTGCAATGGTCTCCACACCAGATCCACAATAGCGGTTCACAATCATGCCGGGTGTATCAATGCCCAGTGCTAACAATGAAATAATGCGACCCATCTGCATACCTTGCTCTGCCTCGGGCACCGCGTTGCCAACGATCAGATCGTCCACCATTTTATTTTCCAACCCCGGGATAGATTTCACGAGATGTTTGATCACCTCGGCAGCAAGATCATCGGGGCGTGTAAAACGAAAGCCTCCCTTTTTTGCTTTTCCAACTCCTGTTCTGAAACCGGCTACTATGTATGCGTCCATGTTTTTTTCTTTTTTAGTAGTAAGACATAAGTATTAAGTAGTAAGACTTTTTAGTAGCAGACCATTATGTCTTGCTACTTGCGTCTTACGTCTAGTTTCTCAATGGTTTTCCCCCCGTCAATATAGCCTGAATTCTCTCCAGCGTTTTCTTCTCGCCAGTCAACGACAAGAATGCTTCGCGCTCGAGGTCTAATAAATATTGCTCTGTTACTTCTTGTGGTGAAGTCAGATCGCCTCCGCACATGATGTTGGCAATCCACTTGGCTACTTTGGCATCGTGCTCAGAAATATACTTTCCCATCAGCATGCCTTGTAATCCCGCAAGGAAAAGTGCCTGACCTGCGCGGCCTTGTACTTTAATGTTTTTCGCTTGCTGTGGCATCGTGTAACCGGCTTCAGCTAATTCCAACACTGCTTTCTTCGCATCGGCCAGTTGTCTGTTTTTGTTCATCGACACGCGATCGAGTTTTTTCAGGATACCGAGTTCGCGTGCTTCTTCAGCTGAAGTCGCCACTTTTGCGGTCGCAATGTTCATGAATGCATTTTGCAGTGCGTTCAATTCTACATCTCCTTCTTGTAAGGTATCGCTCACGCGTTTTGTAAATTCTTTGGTGCCACCTCCACCGGGGATTAGTCCAACGCCTACTTCAACTAATCCGATATAGGTTTCAGCGGCAGCTTGCGCAATGTCGGCATGCATGGTCATTTCACAACCTCCACCCAACGTACGGCCTTGCGGACAAACCACAACTGGAATAGAAGAATAACGCAAGCGCATTACTGAATGCTGGAATGCTTTGATCATGAAATCGATCTCATCATAATCCTGTTCGATGGCATACATGAACACTAAGCCTAGGTTGGCACCGAGCGAAAAATCAGGGCCTTGATGACCCACCACTAATCCGCGATAATCCTTTTCTGCCATATCGATGGCTTTGTTCATGCCTTCCATGACCGCACTGCCTAGCGTGTAACTCTTAGAATGCCATGCGAAGTTGATTACACCATCACCGATATCGGTGATTTTTGAATCTGCATTTTTCCAGATGATGTTTTCACTCTTGTTTTCAAGGATAATGAAACTCTCTCTGCCCGAAATAGATTTGAATGTTTTCGTTGGGATGTCATAATATTTTTTCTGACCACCTTCCGCTTTGTAAAATGATTTGTTGCCAGCCGCGATCATGTCATACACCCATTGATTGGGTTTGTAACCGGCTGCTTCCATAAGCGGAATACTTTTTTCAACACCCACAGCATCCCAGGTTTCAAATGGTCCGATATCCCAGCCAAATCCTTCGCTTACGGCATCATCAATTCTGAAAAGTTCATCGCTGATTTCAGGAATTCGATTGCTTACGTATTGAAACAAGCCAAAGAAACAATCGCGATAAAAATCACCGGCTTTATCTTTGCCAGCCAGCAGCAATTTGAAACGATCTTTTAGGCTATCAATTCCCTTGGTGGTTTCGAGTGTGGCAAATTTTGCTTTTGCCTTAGGTTTGTATTCTAATGTCTTTAGATCAAGCGTGAGAATTTCGGTTTCTCCTTTTGTGTTTTTCGTCTTCTTATAAAATCCCTGACCGGTTTTATCTCCGAGCCATTTGTTCTGCTCAAGTTTTGTTACTAGTTCAGGAAGTTTGAACATCTCACGACCTTCATCATTCACTAAGCCTGCGTAAAGGTTGTTAGAAACTTTTACGAGTGTATCTAATCCGACCACATCCGAAGTTCTGAACGTTGCCGACTTGGGTCTTCCAATCACGGGGCCGGTGAGTTTATCGATTTCATCTACATTCAGATCATATTTCTGCATGGAATCGATCACCTTGAGCAAACCGTAAATACCAACGCGGTTACCAATGAATGCCGGGGTATCTTTGCAGAGTACCGTGGTCTTGCCGAGAAAAAGGTCTCCATAACTCATCAGGAATTTCGTGATCTCCGGATCGGTCTTCGTAGTTGGAATAATCTCTAACAATTTAAGATAGCGAGGAGGGTTGAAGAAGTGCGTGCCGGCAAAATGCTTTTGAAAATCCTCGCTTCTTCCTTCAGCCATTAAATGAATTGGAATGCCCGAAGTGTTGGACGTAATGAGGGTTCCTGGTGTTCTGTGTTTTTCTACTTCCTCGTAAACTTTCTTCTTGATGTCGAGATTTTCAACAACGACTTCAATCGTCCAGTCATAGCTTTTGATTTTGGACATGTCATCCGTGAAGTTGCCAAGCTTAATGCGCGAAGCAAACTTCTTGCTGAAGAGGGATGCCGGATTTGATTTTAGGGTAGCGTCAAAAGCACTGTTCACAATGCGGTTCTTCACAGCCGGATGATCGAGCGTAAGACCTTTTTTCGTTTCTTCTTCGGTGAGTTCTCTCGGTGCAATATCCAGCAGGAGAACTTCTACACCAATGTTGGCGAAGTGGCACGCGATGCGCGAGCCCATAATGCCTGATCCTAATACGGCTACTTTGCGAATGGTTCTGTTCATATCGTTGTTAGTTGTTCGTTATTAGTTGTTGGTCGATGGTCTCGAAGAAGGAACAACCACCAACGAACAACGATTCTATTGTAAAACTTTATCGTAAATTTTATTTCCTTCAATTAACTGGTTAATCTCCTGTACGACTTCAAAGAAGACATTCAGTTTATTGGCCGGAATTTCTTCGCGCACCGCTTCATTAAAGCGTAACACCGTTTCCTTTGATTTATCCCTATGCTTTTTCCCTTCCTTCGTTAGATAGATTCGCACAGATCGTTTATCTACTTTATCGGCTTTGCGGGAAATAAGTCCTTTTTCCTCCATCGACTTCAACAGTCGTGTTAAGCTTCGCGCCTCCAATCCCATCAGAGGACCAATTTTAGTGGCCGGAGTTCCTTCTTCTGAATGTATATTAAGCAACGCGAAACCAATCGACATTGTGCCTTGGTATTTGGCCGCCTGCTGGTTATACATCCGGGCGATGCTGTGCCAGGCTGCCTTTATATTATAGTCAATGGTTTCTTCGCGCTTCATTCTTTGCAAACGTTGCCGAAGGTATAAAATATTTGTTATGCATGCATACTACTTTTGAAAAAATTTATTCTGGAATTTTCACAGCTTCACTTACCGACTTTCTCATCCATGCCCTATTTACTCTGCAATCAGGACCGAATATTTTATACCGACTCGGGTACCGGAAATGAAATCATCGTTTTCTCGCACGGATTATTGTTTGACCACCGAATGTGGGATGCTCCGGTAAACTATTTTAAAGATCGCTACCGCTGCATCGCTTACGAACATCGCGGCCAGGGACAAAGTCAGGTGATTGGAAGTGAGGACATGGATACACTCTTTGAAGACACTGCTTCGCTGATTGAACAATTGGCCGGAAATACTAAGATACATTTTGTAGGATTGAGCATGGGCGGTTTTGTTGGGATGAGATTGGCTGCACGTAAACCACATTTATTAAAATCACTTTCACTATTGGATACCTCCTCTGATCCGGAGCCTCACCGATTCAAGTATCAACTACTGAATACTATCTTTAAATTAGGTGGGGCGCCATCGGTTATTGATAAAATCATTAAAATACTTTTTGGCAATTCTTCCCTGGGCGATTCATCTAAAAAAGAAATCATTCATTTCTGGAAATCCTGCATCCAAAACTATCCTTCTTCCATTACAAAAGCAGTTGCCGGTGTTATTCAACGACAGGGGGTGTTTGATGAGTTAAAGAATATTTCCATCCCAACCTTAATTGCTGTAGGCGAAGAAGACATTGCTATCATACCAGCAAAATCGGAGCGCATACATCATGAAATTAAGGGCTCTAAACTTGTCACATTTCCTAAGGCTGGACATAGTTCTTGTATTGAGCAACCACAAATAGTCAGTAAAATAATCTCAGATTTTATCAGAATTAGCTAGCAATTCTCCGGACGAAAATCAGGTCCGATTCCAAGGTCATGAAGCCATCTCTATAGCTAAAAACTCATTTTCAGGCACTTGCCTTTTTGCCGACTGTCGAACATCAGTCTATCTTATGACAAAGATCACCTTTGGAGTTGGTCAACAATCATATGCTGGTCGTTGAAGTAGATCTAACATTGTATCGCATAACAGCCAATAAACCAACTGAGTTATGAAACAAAAAACAAAAAAAACCAACAACAGAGCCTGGATTCTTACGATGTCCGCTGTCTTCGCTGTGCTGAGCGCAGCTGGACAAGCTAATTACAGACAAAGTGGAACTTCTAATGTGTCGATAGCAGGAACATCCACGATGCACGATTGGACAATGGCTTCCACCGGAGCAAACTATAATGCCATCTTCGAAGTAAATGCCGATGGCATACCTACCAAGTTATCGATCGTAACTTTTACTCTTCCTGCCGAAAGTTTGAAGAGTCATGAAAAAGCAATGGACAAAAATGCTTACAAGTCATTAAACACTGATAAGTATAAGGACATCACTTTTCACCTCACTGCAGCAAAAATTACAGGTAAGACAATAACATGCAACGGCAATCTCACTATCGCTGGAGCAACTAAGCCTGTCGAAGTCGATGTTGCCTACGAAGCAAAAAATGGGACTCTCGTATGCAAAGGTTCAAAAAAAATAAAAATGACTGAATTCAAAGTAGAGCCTCCCAGCTTCATGTTTGGAACAATCAAAACCGGAGACGAAATCACCAT
>CANIVF010000115.1 GCA_947470895.1 Bacteroidota bacterium | reverse complement strand
TATGTAAAGCTGGGGATGTCGCCTATGGATGCAATCATCTCTGCTACACTCAGAGGTGCTGAGTTATTGGGGCAGGAAAAGAAACTAGGTAGTCTCACCCAAGGTAAGTTGGCTGATCTTGTTGTCGTGGAAGGCAACCCACTTGAAAACATCAGAAATCTGGATAACGTGCGAATGGTTTTCAAAGAAGGAGTGCGTTATAGATGAAACTGTTATCTTACATCCAATAAAAATAACGCTATGAGCGAAGCGACATTTCACCTCTACGACCTGAAGGTCGAAGTTATTGAAGGAGAGAAACCTTTTGTGTGTAGTCATCAATTGGGCGATGCATTTGAGGTGCGTGGAGAAAATCTTCACTTCCAAACAGAACGTCCTTTTTCATTATATGCATTAGCTGCACTCCTGCCCTTACTTGCGCCCAAGCAACGGCCTTTAAATCAATATGATTGGATGGCCACCGATCACATCATCGCTTGTCCCGATCCTCATTGTGGTGCGCGATTCAAAATTAGTCGCATCGGAAAACGCGTATATAACAGATCTGCTACTACGATAGTCCCATTACCTGAACAAAACGACTGGATCGAAAAAGAATGAGCATCGAACGAATAGAAATAGCCCCTGGTTTTTCCATATCAAGAATCATAAAAGGAGGCTGGCAATTATCACAAGGCCATAGTGAAGGAAATAAAGATCATGCCATTGAAGACATGTTCTCGTTTGTAGATCAAGGCATCACTACCTTTGACTGCGCTGATATTTACACCGGTGTGGAAGAATTGATCGGAAAGTTTTTAAAAGAGCGCAAAAGAAGATTTGGCTCTATCTCTGATGTTCAGGTGCTCACCAAGTTTGTTCCTGACTTTGATGTCCTTTCTCGCATTACGAAATCACATGTTGAAAAAGTGATTGATCGTTCGTTGAAACGATTAGGTGTTGAGCAACTGGATATGGTTCAGTTTAGCTGGTGGTCCTATTCCGTTCCCAAATGGATGGAAACTGCTCATTGGCTGAAAGAATTACAACATGCTGGAAAAATCAACTTGATTTCAGGTACAAACTTCAATACACAGGCAACCCGAGCTATGGTAGAATCCGGTGTGCCCATTACTACTTTACAGGTTCAATATTCCCTGCTGGATAATCGTCCTGAAAAAGAATTAATTGCTTTATGCAAAGAAAAAAATATTCATCTTCTATGTTATGGCACGGTGGCCGGATGTTTTCTCAGTGAGCGATGGCTTGGTGTTGCTGAACCGATGCCGCCTTATGAAAATCGTTCCATGGTAAAATATAAACTCATGATTCTGGAATTTGGTGGATGGGAGTTATTTCAATCCCTGCTGAGAACATTGAGCCAAATTGCCAATTCACATCAGGTAAGTCTTACGAATGTGGCAACGCGGTATATCATCGAACGTAATCAGGTGGGTGGAGTAATCATTGGCGCACGGGATTCAAAACATGTGGATGAAAATTTAAAATTATTTGATTTTCAATTGAGACAAAAAGATTACGAAGCCATCGAAAACATCATCAGTCAGCGCCAAGGTCCTGTCGGAGACGTCTTTGATATTGAGCGCATCAAAGATGGCCAGCATGGAAGCATCATGCGTTATAATCTCAACCAGATCATCGAAGCATAACGACATGGCAGAAGCAACGAATAAAACCTGGTCATCCAATTATCTTTTTCTGATGGCCTCCATTGGCAGCACGGTGGGCTTATCCAACATCTGGCGGTTTACTTACCTCGCAGGTGAAAATGGTGGTGGTGCTTTTGTGCTGATCTATTTGTTATCATTAGTGGTCATGGGTGTGCCCATCCTTGCTGCGGAAATGGTGATTGGTAAACGTGGTGGGAAAAGCATGGTGGGAACATTAGAATCATTACATCACAAAGATGGCATTCACAACAGTTGGAAATACTTTGGTTGGGTGGCTATGATTACTGTGTTTCTCATCCTCAGCTTTTATTCTGTCATTGCCGGTTGGACATTAGACTACACTGTCACATCATTGGCTGGATCGTTGAATCATCTCGACAACGAAGGTGCTATAGCTTTCTATCAGCAATTGTTGGATAGCCCGTTTCGTATGATGATCGGGCAAGGTGTTTTCATAATAGCTACCGTTTGGATTGTAGCCAAGGGTGTGCAGGATGGTTTGGAGAAATCCATCAACTGGATGATGCCTACGCTCTTTGTAATTCTGCTGCTATTAGTTGTTTATGGAATGATTTACGGCAAGTTCATGGATGCACTAAGCTTTTTATTTACTCCTGATTTTTCAAAGATTACACCACAGGTAGTGTTAGCTGCATTCGGGCAAGCGTTCTTCTCACTTGGCATTGGCGTTGGTGTGATGCTTACTTACGGTGCCTACATGCCGCCTCAAACGAACGTACTAAAATCGGCCGCTATTATTGCATTCTCCGATGGTTTCGCTTCTATGTTAGCCGGATTAGCCATCTTTCCCATTGTATTTCAATACGGCCTTTCTCCCACCGAAGGTCCGGGCCTCATCTTCATCACCTTGCCCGTCACGTTTGGTGAATTGCCAGGAGGTGGATTCATTGGATCATTTTTCTTTTTATTGTTATTTTTTGCAGCACTTACCTCTTCCATCTCATTGTTGGAATCCATCATTTCTCATTTAGAAGAAAATATTAAAAGCAGCAGAACAAGAATTACGATCATTTCAGGAATTGTGTTATGGTTAGTGGGCTTAGGTACTGTGTTCTCCTTCAACTACCTATCCGATTTTACTCCTTTGGATTTCATCACCGTGCTGAAAGGTAAAACTATTTTTGGCTTGCTTGATTACTTTGGTTCTAACCTGCTTATGCCGATCGGTGGAATCCTGATGGCGGTATTGGCCGGCTGGGTTTTATCCAAAGAAGTTGTTTTTGCTGAGATGAATTTGACCAGGTCGTGGCAGTTTACGGTGTGGTTATTCTTGATTCGATTTCTTGCGCCACTCACCGTGCTTGCCTTGTTTTTGTATCATTTATGAGATTGGTGATGGCGCCTGATTTATCTTAGCTCATTAACGATATCAGACAAACCTATATCTTTGTGCATTGATGATCCTACCATGCAAACGCTAATACCACCCGTACATACCGAAGAGTATTTTCAGGAAATCGCCAACAAAATAATCGGACACGACTACACCTTTGAAGGCCCATCCGGAAAGAAAAAATTACTTTATGCCGATTGGATTGCCTCCGGAAGATTGTATGCTCCTATTGAAGAGATTTTGAGTAATCAATTTGGTCCATTGGTGGGCAATACGCATTCGGAATCCAGTCATTCAGGCGAGGCCATGACCCTTGCCTACAAAATGGCACAGCAGATCATTAAGAAACATGTAAATGCCAATGATCAGGATGTGATTATTACGCAAGGTAGCGGCATGACCGGTGCTATTGCGAAATTGCAACGTATCCTTGCACTCCATATTCCTGAGAAAGCAAAACCTTTTTATTCTCAACCCATTTCAGAACGACCCGTTGTCTTTCTAACTCACATGGAACATCACTCCAATCAAACGTCCTGGCTGGAGTGTGAAGTAGATGTTGTTGTTATACCGCCAGGCGATGATTTACTTGTTGAACCAAAGAATTTGGAACTGGAACTCGTAAAATACAAGGACAGAAAACACAAAATCGGATTATTTACCGCATGCTCTAATGTAACAGGCATCTTCACACCCTACCATCAGCTCGCTCACATCATGCACGAGCATGGTGGCTTATGCTTCGTTGATTTTGCTGCCTCGGCTCCTTATGCCAGCATGAACATGCATCCAGAGAATCCTGAAGAATCACTAGATGCGATTACCTTCTCGCCACATAAATTTCTCGGTGGCCCTGGAAGCTCTGGTGTGTTAATTTTTAACAAGAAATTGTATGCCAATCTTGTTCCTGATATACCCGGTGGTGGCACGGTGTCGTGGACAAATCCCTGGGGTGGCCATCATTACTTTGAAGATATTGAAACGCGGGAAGATGGTGGAACTCCTGCTTTTATGCAAACCATCAGAGCCGCCCTCGCTGTTCGGTTAAAAGAGCAAATTGGCGTTGAACAAATTGAAGATCGAGAAGCGGAATTATTGGATATCGCTTTTGCGCGATTATCCACTGTGCCCGGTCTTAATATTCTGGCTCCCGATCAAAAAGAAAGACTGGGTGTCATTTCCTTCTACATTGACAATCTTCATTACAATTTTATTGTGCGTGTACTCAGCGATCACCTTGGCATTCAGGTGCGCGGTGGTTGCTCGTGCGCGGGAACTTATGGACATTATCTTTTGCATGTTGACCAAGAATACTCGAGAAAAATTACCAATAAAATTAACTCTGGGGACTTGTCTGAGAAGCCAGGATGGGTTCGTCTATCCCTTCATCCCGTGATGACGCATGAAGAAGTTCATTTCATTGCTGGTGCGATTGAACAAATTGCATTGCATCCCGAACAATGGATGGACCAGTATAAATATTCTTCTCACACCAATGAGTATCATCCTGTTGTCGAAAATCAGATGCTCAGAAACCAATTAACGAACTGGTTTAACCTTGAAGTTGATTAATATAAAAAGGCTGCCCATTTAAGACAGCCCACTGCAATGATATTGGCTTTAACGATCACTTCACGGTATATAGTTTTTCATAATACTCCTCCAGCATGCGCTTCACTGCGAACTGATCTTTCGTGCTCAGGATGCTTTGCTTCATCATCTCCATCCATTTGCTACGGTTATTGTAATAGGTAGGAATAACTTCGTTGAGTAATACTTTATACATCGCCTTCTGATCGTGCGCATCCAGCTTTTCTTCCTTCTTGTTTTCATAGCCATCGCCAATCTGCCAGCCATTTATACCATGATTACAGGCTTCCGGCCACCAGCCATCCAGGATACTTAAGTTCAGTACACCATTCATGGCTGCTTTCATGCCTGAGGTACCGCTGGCTTCCTGTGGTCTGCGTGGGTTGTTTAACCAAACATCGCTACCACGCACCAGCATAGAGCCAATCGTCATATCATAGTTTTCCAGAAACACGACCGAGTTTGGGTATTCTTTAGTAAGCGCTACGATGTTCTCCACGATTTCTTTACCTCGGTCATCCAAAGGATGCGCTTTACCTGAAAAGATGATTTGCAACTTTCCGCTTCTGAACAACGAATCAATTTTCGGGCGATCACTAAAGATAAAATCACTGCGCTTATAAGGTACTGCTCTTCGGGAAAAACCAATTGTTAATGAATCCTCTTTTAATTGAACACCGGTACGCTCTTTTACAAAATCGAGTAGTCTTTTCTTATTTTCCATGTGAGGATTCCATACATCAGTACCTTTTACAGCTGCATCAATCATGTTCTTATCCACCCAGGTTGATAAGTGAATCGCATTGGTAATGCCTACAATTTCGTCTTTCTCTTTCACCTTCTTCCACATGGCGTTGGCGGTAACAGCATGAAGCTGCGCTACCGCATTTGATTTTCTGGATAAGCGCAATGCACCCACCGTCATGTTAAATGGCGAACCTCCTAATTGCTTCAATTGCTTTTTGCTAAAGCTGCCATTATCGGCACCCATGTAGAATATGCGATCAATATAATGCGATTCATTTCCCTGTACTACCGGTGTGTGTGTTGTAAATACAATTTCATTACGCGTTGCCGCCAAAGCTTCCTCATAGGTTTTGCCTGCCTCCAGCTTTTCACGCATCAGTTCGAAGCCTGCAAATAATGCATGGCCTTCGTTGAAATGGTACACATCGGTATTAATCCCTAAAGCGCGCAACGCCTTTACACCACCGATACCCAATACCATTTCCTGAGCAATGCGTTCTTCACCAAACCAACCATAAAGCTGTCCGCAGATCCAACCATCTTCATTGCCCGGCACATCTGTATCCAAAAGATAGATGGGTGCATTTCCAAATTCATCGCACAACCAAACTTTGCATTTTACTTCGCGGTTTCGGATAGTCACCGACACCATTACTCCTGTGTCCTTTAGGAAAGGATACTTATAAATCGGATATGTGTCCAGCACTTTTCCCTCTTTAGTGATGCGCTGATCGGTATAACCTTGCTTCCATTTCAAGCCGATTCCCACCATCGGATAGCCATGATCTTTGGCCCCTTTCAGATAATCACCGGCCAGAATACCCAGTCCTCCGGCATACGTTTTAAAATCACTTTGCAACGCATACTCCATACAAAAATATGCTACGTGAGGTAAGTCGTTTTTTTCTTGTGCCATAAGATCGGAACTTCTTAATGTAAAGAGATTAGTTCGATGCTGTAAATATGTCAATTTTTCCGGGAACCAATAAGCGATATTTCAACCTTATCACCCACCGAGTATTTGTCTAAAGTAGTGGCCACCGAGACCGATAGTTGCCGATAAGTAAGTTTCAACTCATAAAGATTTCCGCAGAATCTTACATCATCGATATGAAACCTGTTTGTTATTTTACTCTTTCTGATCCGAATTTCTTCCGGGCGCACCAATTTGTTTCCAGCCGGGTGTTTTACTCCGATCATCTTCTGCTGACTTATTGAAAGCAAATTATACGTTCCGAATAGTCCGGCTACGTATTCATTCACTGGTTCGCGATAGATCTGTTGTGGTGTTCCATGTTGAATCACATTTCCACCTTTCAATACCATGATTTCATCTGCCCAGGCCAGCGTATCGGCTGGATCATGTGAAACCATGATGCAGGTAATTTTCAATTTCCTACCGATGTCATCAATCACTGTTTTCAAAATTCCTTTTACAACCATGTCGAGATTCGTAAAGGGTTCATCCAATAACAATAGTGAAGGTCTTCCGATCAGCAATCGGGCAATCGCTATACGCTGCTTTTCTCCTCCCGAAAGTTGATCCGTTTTCCGTTGCAGCAAATGATCAATACGGCAAACCGAAAATATATAGGCCGCTTCTTTCGTGGAAATTGAACTGGCATAATCCAACACTTGCTCTACCCTAAGGAATTTTTGCAAATCAAATTGTTGCGACAGATAAGCGATCTGAGCATGACCCGCTACCAGATTTTCATCAGGTCCTTTTACTTTCTCACCTTTCAGGAACACTTCTCCCTGATTGGATTGCATCAGTCCTGCGATAATCTTTAACAAAGAACTCTTACCCGATCCGGTTTCGCCTGCAATGACTAAACGCTGAAATTGTTTTTGCTGAAATGAAATATCGCGGAGAATGATACGATCATCCGACTGTTTACTGATATGTGATACTTCTAAAAATGCCACTGTATAAAATTAATCCCGAAACATGCTCATCAATAATTTTCCATCACCTTCCAAAGGTTATCAAACTCGTTAAGATATGATTTAATCAAACCAGCTTCTTTGGTTACGATGATGTTTTCCTGGTTAAATTTGGCGGCACTGCGTGTCCAGTTGTAGCTGCCGGTAATCATGGCCTTTTCATCCGTTACCATAAATTTGTGATGCATGTGATTGGGCGTACGGTCCATCTTTACGGAAATGCCTTCGCTGGCAATATGATCAATATCCGATCCTTCATCGTTCGACTTGTCGTTGTCGGTAATGATACGGATTTGTGTGCCACGTTTGTGCGAAGTAATAATCGCATCTGTGATGGAATCATCGCTGATGGTGAACACACAAATATTCAACTGTTTGGTTGCTGAATTGATCTGATTAATGATTGCGTTACGGCATGCCTCGCCAGGACTGAAGTAGGCATCGGATAATGCAGGAGGCTCAGGAATCAGTAAGGCACTATTGGCAGATTTAACCCAATCGAGGATAAAGTTATTGTTGTTGGCATTCACCTTCTCATTAGCCAACTCATAGATTTTGCTTCTGAGAAAATTTAATTGGTTTTCATCCAGAGGCTGTTCACCAACCAATGCTTTTATTGATTTACGTTCTGCTTTGGAGAGCACTTCATCTCCGATGCTCTGCCTCAGGTTTTCAATGATTTCGTCCATAGAACTCAGATTATTTTGAAATATACAACTGAGTTTTAGAATAAAAACAGGGACGACCGAAAAGAAAAAATGTAATATCTTTGCCCCCTTATTTTAAAAAGCAATGATCTCAGTAGACTCGGTAACGGTAGAATTTAATGGCTCGGCTCTCTTCAGCAACATCACATTCAACATCAACGAAAACGATCGCATCGCCCTTATGGGCAAAAACGGGGCTGGAAAATCCACTTTGTTAAAAATTATTGCCGGTGTAAACAAGGGTACACGAGGCAAAGTTTCGGCTCCCAAAGACGCCATTATCGCCTACCTTCCACAACACTTGCTTACCGAGGACGATTCTACCGTGTTCGAAGAAACTTCGAAGGCGTTTTCCAAAATCATGAACATGAAAAAGCAGATGGATGAACTGAACCATCAGCTAGAAACCCGCACCGATTATGAATCGGATGAATATTCCAAAATTATTGAGCAAGTTTCTGAACTCAGTGAGAAATATTACTCCATTGAGGAAATCAATTTTGATGCAGAGATCGAAAAAACACTGATGGGTTTGGGATTTGTTCGTAGTGATTTCAACAGGCCTACAACAGAATTCAGCGGAGGTTGGAGAATGCGCATCGAACTTGCCAAAATTCTTTTGCAGAAGCCTGATCTAATTCTACTCGATGAACCTACTAACCATTTAGATATTGAATCGGTGCAGTGGTTGGAAGAATTTTTAAAGACCAGCGCCAAAGCGGTAATTGTGATCAGTCACGATAAAATGTTTGTGGATAATCTTACCAACCGTACCATTGAAGTAACGATGGGGCGCATCTACGATTACAAAACCAACTACTCGCACTACTTGCAGTTGCGTAAAGAAAGACGTGAACAACAACAAAAACATTTTGATGATCAGGCAAAAGAGATTGCCGACATTCAAGGATTTATTGATAGGTTCAAAGGCACGTATTCTAAAACCTTACAAGTACAATCACGCGTGAAGATGCTTGAGAAGATTGAGATTGTTCAGGTAGATGAAATGGATACTTCTTCCCTTAACCTGATGTTCCCTCCGGCCCCACGTTCAGGAAATTATCCCGTGATTGTGGAAGGGCTGACAAAAAAATACAATGATCATGTTGTATTTCAGGATGCATCGCTCACCCTGGCGCGTGGAGAAAAAGTAGCTTTCGTTGGAAAGAACGGTGAAGGAAAGTCAACCATGATTAAAGCCATCATGGGTGAAATTGACTTTGAAGGTAAAATGCAATTAGGTCATAATTCCATGATTGGGTACTTTGCACAGAACGAAGCTTCGAAGCTGGATGAAACAGTAACCGTATTTGAAACCATCGATCAGGTTGCACAAGGAGATATTCGCACGAAGATCAAAGACATGCTGGGTGCATTCATGTTCAGTGGCGAAAATATTGACAAGAAAGTGAAAGTACTTTCTGGAGGAGAGAAAACACGACTTGCCATGCTGAAGTTATTATTGCAACCAGTGAACCTGTTAATTCTGGATGAACCTACCAACCATCTTGATATCAAAACAAAGGATATTCTAAAAGACGCTTTGTTGGCTTTCGATGGCACACTCATCTTAGTTTCTCACGATCGTGATTTTCTTGATGGGTTGGCTAAGAAAGTTTTTGAATTTGGAAACAAGCGCGTTCGTGAACACTTTGAAGACATCAACGGATTCTTGAGAAATAAGAAGATTGAGAATCTGAAGGAGATTGAAAGGGCTGTGAAGAGTTAGTAAATAGATATGGATACGTATCAATCATGAACACCATTTTGGTGTTTAATCATTCTTGAAAATTTTGCCGACCATTCTTATCTTTCAGAATGTATTTTAGATTTCCGGTCATTATTTTGATTTTATTAATTGGTGCCTGTATGGATCAAAAGATATCCTATGAATATGCAGATGGAAGTGCAAACCTTTATCTGCTCACGGAAACGGAGTTGCGTTATGTAGCCGTTGCGGTTGAAGAAAGTTCTTCCGGCACTTATAGCGGTGGCGAAAACAAAACCGTAGCGATTTCGTCAGCTCAGTTTACTGCGTTGAAAAAACTACTCGACCATGCCATAGAAAATTCATCCATTCACATACCCAATCGGATAATGATGAGTGGAATGATTTCACAGGTTGGCTCCAATCGTCAATGTATCATTAAGCCACATTGTGATGAATTGATTGAACTTGAAAAAGCATTAAAAAAAGTGCTTCAATTAAACTAATCTGGCACCTTCATGAGCAGATCGATTGTTAATCTGGTTTTTGTCTTCATACTCGTTTCATTTACTCCAAGGCAGAAAAAAGCAAATGGGTAAGTTTGTTCAATGGAAAAAATCTGAACGGCTGGACAATGAAAATGACAGGTTATCCACTGAGCGAAAATGTTGGTCAAGCATTTTGGGTGGAGCATGGTGTGCTGAGCGCTCGCTATGATCAGTACAAAAGTTTTGATAACACGTTTGGCGCACTTTACTACCATCAGGAATTTTCAGATTACCGGTTAAAAATAGAATACCGTTTTTTGGGTGAGACAGCAACCGGTACACCTTCCTGGGGCGTTCGCGATAGCGGTGTTCAATACCATGGCCAGGCACCAAATACTATTGGCTTAAAACAAAATTTCCCTGTATGCCTCGAATACAATTTGCATGGAGGTAATGGCAAGGACGATAGACCCGTGGGCGAGATTTGTGCCAATGGAATCAGCGTTGATATTAACGGAAAGAAGAATGAATCATACTGTACTGCTGCCACTGTAAAACGTACCTTCCATGGTGACCAATGGGTGACTCTTGAAATTGAAGTTCGTGGTAATACCATAAAGCATTTTGTCAATGGCGAAGAAATTCTCCAATTCGAAAATCCACGTTACAATCCTGAGCATGAACTTGGAAAGACTTTCATTAAAGTAGATAACGCAACCCTGAAATCAGGATATATTTCGTTGCAATCCAACAGTCATCCTATTGATTTCAGAAAGATTGAAATTATGGAGTTTTAAAAGAGTTACATGATTAATTGATTGCTAGAATCGATCTCCAGTATTAAACACCGATGGATGTAAGTAATGGAAATGCTGATTACTTTAAATATTTCCTGTCAATCAGGTTATATTTCAAAATACAGTAGATGGCTCGAAAGCCATCTTTCCAATTAATTTTCTTCCCTTCATCGTACGTCCTACCATAATAAGAGATGCCTACTTCATAAATTCGTACTCCTTTAAAACGAGCTATCTTAGCCGTTACTTCAGGTTCAAATCCGAATCTTTTTTCTTGCAACAATATTTTTTGAATATATTCCCTTCGAAAACATTTATAGCAGGTTTCCATATCGGTAAGATTAAGACCGGTAAATACATTTGAAATAAATGTTAGAAATTGATTACCTAAAGAATGCCAGAAAAAAAGAATGCGATGAGGTCTCCCTCCCATGAAGCGAGAACCATAAACGACATCGGCCATCTCATCAACAAATGGTTTCAAGAGCAAATTAAATTCGTTAGGATCATATTCCATGTCAGCATCCTGAATGACTACGTAATTTCCAGTGGCATGAGAAATGCCCGTGTGAAGGGCAGCACCCTTGCCCTGATTGACCTGATGTGAATAGTAAAGAATATTCAAATCCTTGTTTTCATTGATGTATTTCAATAGTTTGTTTTCAGTCAGATCAGTAGAGCAATCATTTACAATAATGATCTCCTTTTTTATTTCATTGATTAGGACAACGTTCTTTATTTTATCGAGGATACGATGAACGGTTTTCTCTTCATTGTAAACAGGTATGATAACGGAAAGCGAGTTCATAGATTAAGTTATAATCGAATAAGGCATCTGTATTTCAAAGTCTCCTCACGTGTGGCAGGATTCAGAAATTTCATTTTAAGAACCGTTATAGGATAATCGCCCATGCAATGAATAACCTGTAAATTGGGTCTTCTTTTTATAAACTCTTGAATAAATTCTTCATTCATATACACTAGGATATCTTTTTTCACAATCAATGATTCAAAATCATCCGTGGATGGAACTGTCGTATCTGAATAATAATTTAATGACCATGGTGAACTTATTTTGTAGCAATATATATTACCGTTGGAGAAACCGTTTTCTTTGGCTTTGGCAGCCATTTGAGGGCCAGTCTGATATTTTAATAATTGCGGATAGAAATAGCTGTTTAAAATCAGATTAACACCAATGATTAATAGTGATGATAAAATAACAAACTTATGCCGTGTGGATATTCCGGTTAACGTGACCACTTGATTCCGGAGCCAAGTGACCACCAAAAGTTAAGTCGTTAGTTGAGTTAAAAAATGTATTGATTTTTCGGTTGATCACAGCCTGGTTTTAGTTTTCGTATTCGGTTAGTTCTTCTGCTAAG
>CANIVF010000114.1 GCA_947470895.1 Bacteroidota bacterium | reverse complement strand
GTGGGCTTTGATTGGGAAAAGAAAGAGCAAGTGTGGCAGAAGGTAGAGGAAGAAATGCAGGAGTTTAAAAATGAATTCAATGCCGAAACCAACGAAGCCATCAATAAAGAAAGGGCCATGGCCGAGTTTGGCGATTTACTTTTTTCGTTGGTGAATTATGCGCGCTTCAT
Source organism: Bacteroidota bacterium (assembly GCA_947470895.1). Lineage (GTDB taxonomy): Bacteria > Bacteroidota > Bacteroidia > Cytophagales > Cyclobacteriaceae > ELB16-189. The sequence continues at coordinate 12,325 of CANIVF010000114.1, read as the reverse complement.
TAATATCGAGCCGGAAGAAGCCTTGGAACGTACCAACAAAAAATTCATCAAGCGCTTTCAATACCTGGAAACAGAATCGGCTAAAGACGGAAAGAAAATGGGTGAAATGACGCTGGTCGAGATGGATGAGTATTGGAATAGAGCGAAGAATTTGTAGGTGTTTTTTACATCCTGGAAACTAGATTCTTGAAACCTGCATAAAGGATCTGGTATTAATTTTCCCAATCAAACTCTTCGTTTGATAATTCGAGTTCTTTCTTTTTCTTAATGCCTTTTTGTTTGAAGGCATCTTTCAGTTCCTGCACTTCCCTCTTCAGGTCGCTGGCAATTTTTTTCTTCACCGCATCTTTATCTAAATTCACTTCATATTTATCGGTGGTGCCGGTGATCTTTAAAAAGATCTTCGGCTTCCCTGATCCGTCATCTTCTACAGCGCCAAAGGCTTCGTCTGCATCCATCTTCTTTTTGTTTCTGAGAGGTGCTACCACCCGGTAGTCAATAAGCTGATCAAAGGTGTGGGTTCCGCTCAGTCGGATGTCAGTGGCATTGCTCTTGATATCCATTTGAGGAATATAGATCGTCTGGTTTTCGATGTGAATTTCATTCTTCAAATCTCCAAAGCGAAGTTTGCTCAGGCTTTCATCATCAATGAATTTGTTCAACTTCTTCAAGGGCTCAAAGTTATTGAGTTGGCCGTTTTTAATGGTGGCACTGATGTCGGCAATTAATGTGGGGGAGATTAATTGAAGTTGTTCATTCAATACCATCTCCAATTCCACATCGGCATAAGCCTGTCCTTTCAGGTTTTTATCCTGAATGAAATCCTGATAGAAATTTTCAAACACATAAAAGATACTATCTACATGAATGCCGTTAAGTTTAAAGGAACTCACTACATCAATGGCTTTCGGATTTTTAGCATCTACAATTCCATTGAGTGTGAGCGATCCGCCCATCGCATTCATCGTGATGTTGCGCGACACGGCTACCTGGTTTTTTACCAGCAGATCTCCTTTGATTTTAGTCGGATTAAATCGCTTGTACTTCAAAGCTTTCACATTGCAATTGAAGTTGAGTTGCACATCGGGTGAAATACTGAATCGATAATGCTCAGATTCTCCTTCGCCATAGGCAATAGCAAACAGTTGATCGACATCCAGGAAATCGGATTTTAAATCGGTTTCAATGCCAATGGGTTGCCCTTCAAAGAGGAGGAAGGTAATGATGTTCTTGAAAAAGCCATTGAGATGGAAATCACTGTTTTCAAACTTACCTGTTACGTTGCTCAGGGCAAGGTCGTGATTGTTGAATTGAAGTGTTCCGTTTATGTCTTTAAACTTAATCTGTTGTTTGCCATAGACAAAGTTAAGATGGCTCATCACCACGGCCCCGTTGGTTTTCACGCGCTTCACCGTGGCCTTTTTATTGAGCATCGAAGCTTGTCCTTCGAAGGATATATCAGCCGAAAGAAGACCGTTAACTCCTGTAAAATCAGTGATCGGATAGAAATTAAAAATAGAAGCAGCATCCAGATCACCTTTAAAGTCGAAGGTGATGAAGGGGTCATTGAATTTGCGGATGGACAGGTTGGCATTAAAAACCTGATCGTTAAGATTGCCATTGACATCGCTGAGGAACAACTCGGCATTTGAGAAATCTGTAACCGAAGGACTGGTAAATGATCCTTTCAGGTTGCCGTGTTTGAGTTGTGTTTTATAATCAGGATGATAAAGCGTGGTTTTGGTGCAACCAAAGGCTACTGAAATAAAAGGACTCTTTTTGTCGCTGATCTCGCCATCGAGCGAAAGATTAAAAAATACATCGCCTTCACTCCGGTATTGTTTTAGTTTTTCGGTGGTTTCTTCCGGCATCAGCGAAAGCAAGGTTTGAATGTCGGTGTCTTTTCCCTCTGCCTTTAACTTGATCAGAGGCTTTTCTTTAAACAGATAATTTCCATGAATCGTAAACTCCGAATCGCCCACCTTTACGGATGAAGGTTTAAAGAGTACTTCTTTTTTCAGATCATCATAATCCAGTTTGGTGTCGATGATAAAATTCTTATTTACCAGGAAGACCGAGTTATCAATGCCGATCTGTTTGGTAGTCACATCGCCTGCTGCCTCAATCTTATAAAGTGCTCCGGTTATGGAAATCGAAGCATTCAGCTGTTCACTGTTAAAGACGTGTTTTTGGTTGGCTTCTCGATCATTAAAGTTTACCAAAGTTTTGGAAAGTTGTACTTCGCGTAAATCAAATTGAACGGTGCCGCCTCCGTTATTTTTTGTCTCCTTTATAATGTTGAAGTTGGTCTTGCCAACGGGATTGATCTTTAGATTGGTCTCGCTGCCCGAAACAGAAAGACCCCGAATGGAGTAATTGCCTCTCCACACTTCGACCATATTGAGATTAAAAGAAATCCGCTCTGCGGTAAGCAATGGGTAATTGCCCGGGTGACTGTCTTCAATATAGACATCGGTGAACACAATGGCTAGGTTAGGGAAGTCGGAAAACATGGAAACATCAATCTTCCCGATTTTCACCGGAGTGTTCAGGCTCTTATTGGCCTCGCTCACAAACTGCTGAATGATGCGGTCTTTGAACAGAAACACCGCGATCAATAGCCCCGCTACGGTAATCAGCACGGTGAGCAAGAGATAAAAAAGTACTTTCTTAAGCTGCTTCAAGTTGAAAAAATGGTTGGGCAAAAATACGATACAACTATTAAACCAAAGAACGGGGTTATTATTTTAAACCTTAGGGCATTTAAAAAAGTGGGAACTTTGAAATTTAGTTTTTGCACAATTCCAATTCTCTTTTACCTTTGCAGTCCTTAAATGGAAAAGGGAGCTTAGCTCAGCTGGTTCAGAGCATCTGCCTTACAAGCAGAGGGTCGGGGGTTCGAACCCCTCAGCTCCCACACAAAACCTCAGAGAGATCTGAGGTTTTTTTGTTATGGAAGCATTGTTTTACATATTGTTTTCATCCTCAGCCAGCAAGTTCTACATCGGCCACACTACTGAGCCAATGGAGGAACGCCTGCGAAAGCATAAATCAAAGCATAAAGGATTTACCGGAAAATCTGTTGACTGGGTGGTTGTTTATACTGAATCGTATTCAACCAAGAGTCTGGCGTATAGCCGCGAAAGAGAAGTCAAAGGATGGAAGAGCAGGAGGCGGATTGAAAAGCTGATTGGCTCAGAGCATCCCGACTGATAAGTCGGGAGGGTCGGAGGTTCGAACCCCTCAGCTCCCACATTGAAAATCAAGCCATTGCAGACCGCAGTGGCTTTTTTATTTTTCTCACTTTGACGCGACTTTGGCATATTTAATAGTTATGCCACGAGTGATCCAGGACTATCTTCTTTTAGTTGCTAAGTCTTCTCGCTCTTCAGATACAGGAAGTTACCCGATCTCCACATCACCGGCTTACCAAATCCGATTTTCACCATGAACTGTTCGAGTTCATCCTGCTTGCCTTCCCACTTAGCTTGTGGCTCGGCAATAAAAATAAATCCCATGGGTTTCAAGATGCGATGCGCTTCATTGATGTAATCCGAATAATTGGTTCCCATCAGCGACAATGAAAACACAGCCACATCAACGGCATCATTATCGAGTGGCAAGTGACTGATATCACAAGCCGTTACCGTGCTGTCCATCGTTACGTGATCAAACGCCAGCACTTTATTTTCTGGAATTTCCTTTCGCAATAAGTTCTCACCGCATCCCAGATCAGCTACCACGAAATCTTTTCGCCTGATCAACTTAGCAATCACTTTATATGGAATTTCATCCCACGTCTTTCTTTTCTCTGCGTATAGCGTATGATAATAATACCAGTCTTCGGATGTTCTTTAAGTCGATCATGCGTGGTGGAGGATTTGCTCACGCTCCACTTCCTGTTCACCTCGCTGAAATCTCCAAGACTACGACCGAGCTGTTCTAGAATCTCTGGACGCAACGGAAACACAAGGTCTTTGCGGTTTATGTTCAGAAGCTTCCCTTCATTCACTCTGTCCTTCCATTCTCTCAATGCTTCCTGCGATCTGGCGAATAGCGTTTCCGGCTTCGGCATCATCTTGCTCGGGATCACACCATCAACCGAAGCATTGGCCAATGTTTTTTTGTTTCGGATGAGATTCATCCGCTGCATATCCCACGACCATTCCCGGTCGGCTAACGGAATGACTACCTGGGGAACGATGATTTCAACTTCACCGAACTTCGAACCTTGCCGGTAAATCCTTCCTTTCAATTGGGTGTATTCGGAATCTGTCCATGGAAGTGATAACACAATCAACCGGTCGCATATCTTTTGCAATCCATCCACACCGGTGCCGATGGGTCTTGAACCAACGAGGATATCAATGTTGCCGTGAAGGAATGCTTCCTTGTTAACATCACGTTCTTCCATCGACTCATCGCCTGTAAAAGTTCCGACACGATAGCCAAGTTTTGTAAGGTGCTCAACGATGGGCCTGATCATTTTATCCGTGAAGTAGCTGTAGATCATCAATCCTTTTTTAAGATACGGATGAATGGCCTTCAATTTTTCATTCAGCAAAATGCGCTCGGCACCGAGGTAGTTCTGGTTGCCGATGTTTAGTAGTTTATCGATCAAATGCGTTCCATCAATCCGAAGTGGAGAGGTGTTGGAGCCATCCAGTTCTTTGATCGCGATCTGATATTTTGGAATGTAGCGCAGATCATTCAACGTCATCTGCTTGAATACTTCCAGTGCGTTGGTGAGGGTGCGGTTGGTGTTCAGGTCTTTATACTCTTTTCCCGTGATCATCTCCAGCAATGATTTTGCTTCGGTGAGGTTGTTGATCACCGGTGTGGCCGACATGCCCAGCACATACAGATCCGGATTTGTTTCACTCGCTCTGCCCCCCAGCCGTTTGAGCGTTCCCCTGCGCAGGCTTTCCTGTTGTTCGGTGCGCTGCTTTACGTTGTGCACTTCATCAATGGCGATGAAATCAATCCGGTTGTTCTCACTCAGGTCCTGAAACAATTCTTCCGAATAGCCCTGTTGAAACTTATCGTAATTCAGGATGAGGTAATTGTATTGATTGCGATCGAAGACCTGGCCTTTGGAGTAGCGGGTAAAGACTTTGCTGTTGGGATATACTTCCTGAATGGCTTCGCCCAGTTGGGCAATGGTTGAATTGAGACCGACCAGTAAAGTAAGCCGTGCATCCACTGCGCGGCTCGTTACAATAAATGAAATGGTTTTGCCTGCACCGGTGCCCGACCAGTTGCCGTAGCGTTTGTTCTTGAGCACGCGATACACGGTTAGCTGTTGCATCGCATTCAGCTTGTAGTGGAAGGAATAACCTTTCGGTGGCGTGTAGGCAATCACCTCGTTGTACTCATCGAAGAAATGTTGTTTGAGCAAGGCGAAGTTAGCGCCACCCGGTTCATGTCTTAGCTTCTCTACATCAATCACCTGGTTCAGGACTTTGTTCCAGAGCACCCGTAGCTTGTATTGAATCAGAAACTCCACGGCTTCATCATCACACGAGCCACGATGGCGTTATCCAGCACATGGAGGTCTTCAAAATTTTCTGCTAGGGAAATCAGCCCTTTGTCTTTAGTGATTTCAGAAACTCCGGATTTCTCATTGATCAGGATATCCTATTCTTCTACTTCGTCTACATCCAGTTCTTCGGGTTCCGGTAAGTCATCTTCGGTCACTTCTTCTGCTTCTTCAATACCCACTTCCAGCTCATGCTGAAGTTTTTCCTTGAGTGCTTTGATGGTATTGTCCCGGTTGGAATCATCACTGAACACCAGCGCATTCAATGCATCAGGTAGTTTGCCCTGGTTGATGATCATCTGCAACTCGATGGCATCCATGTGGAGGAGATCGTGGTTGTCGATGGAGTTGATGAATTGAATGATTTTTTCTTTTGACCAACCATGATTACACGTAGGACAGCCTTGTCCTTTTACATGGTAATAAGGGCTTTGTAAAAACTCACCATTAATCTTGCAGATAATTATAACCCTTGCATCAATATTTGTATAAATGATTTTTGAGTAATCATACTTGTCCTTATGTATCTCTTTGAATTTTCTGGTGATGTCATTAATGTGATTGGTTAAATCCCGGAGGAAGAACAGCACTGACTACAGACACAAGACTACTTTGCGCACCTTCAGCCACCAATGCCACATTAATTTACCCAAGTGGTCAACGGGGCATTAATCCAGTAACTCTTTGTGCTGGCTGTTCTTATAATTTTCTTGTCGATAACGTTGCAGGGGCTACATCGTATACGTGGTATTTACCAACCGGCTTCTCTTTGTATAAGCGGTCAGAATACATCAACGCCAGGAATACTAACCTCAACAACCGCAGGAACATACACTTTATATTGCACAGCTAATAATTCATGTGGTTCAAGCTACACCCGTAGTTTAGTTATAAATATTAGTGGAGGTGGTCAACAACAAATGATTGCAGTGTACCCGAATCCAACTTCAACTGATCTTACAATCGAGTCAACTCAGTCAGACTTAACAATTACGAATAATTCAACAACTGAAACTTCATTTTTAAGTAATGAGGCATTTAGCGCTAAGCTTATTGATCAATTTAATTCAGAATTACGAAATGGAATAAGTGTAAATGGAAAGATTGTCTTTGACGTTCGTAATATTCAAAAAGGTATTTATTACTTGCACGTAATGCGCGGACAGGATTTAATTATTAGACAAATTCTCATAGAAAACTAGACTCCAAAGAACCATACAATTATTTTTCAAATATGCTTTCCTGAAAGCATCATTGCTGGGTTTTTTTTCATCACCCAATACAACCCATGCACATTGGTTTTCCATTCCAGCAAAACAAACACAATGATGATTTCTTCGATTAATTCGATGGTGGTGATGAAGCCTGTTGTATAAAATAACCAGTAAACAGGCTGCTCAAACAGAAACATGGGACACATAAAAAAACCCTGAAGGATAGCAGCAATTTTTCCCAGATATGTGTGATAACTACTCATCTTTCCATACCGAATGAATGCCGCAATGATCTGAATAAAAAATAGGCCTAGTGGGATTGCAAAAATTACCCAGTGCTCTTTCAGGAATTCAGTTTTAGCTACAGCAAGTCCAATTACACCGGCCAATATGGTAAGATCATCCCCGATCGAATCCAGCTTTGCGCCCAGCACACTGTTCGCTTTAAATTTTCGCGCCAGAATTCCGTCTACCGCATCAGTGAAAAAGCTTATGATGAGCATCCATTTAAAAATATCAAATCGGTTAGTGAATACCAGAATCATGAGCACAGGAAAGGCAACCGTTCTATAAAGTGTGATCAGGTTTACCCACTTAACCGGGCAGCGTGCACTGAGTAAATCAGAAAGTTTCTCGATTTTTTTATCATCCTGCATTACTGTTTAAGGTATAGAATAATTCGATGAGAGGCGCTCGGGTTTTTTGCTTAATTTTCCAAAATAATGAAAGCAGAAAAAAAGCGTTTGATCGAAGATCGTGATCGTCAAAAAAATTGGCGTCAATGGGGCCCTTACCTTACTGATCGACAGTGGGGCACTGTGCGTGAAGATTATAGTACCAACGGAGATTCCTGGAACTATGTGTCGCACGACATGGCCCGTAGCAAAGCCTATCGCTGGGGCGAAGAAGGTATTGCAGGTATTTCAGATGATCAGCAACTGCTTTGCATTTCGCTCGCGCTTTGGAACAAAAAAGATCCGATCCTCAAAGAACGTTTCTTTGGACTCACCAATCCCGAAGGAAATCATGGCGAGGACGTAAAAGAACTTTATTATTATCTCGACTCCACACCTACGCATTCGTACATGCGCATGTTGTATAAGTATCCGCATCAGGAATATCCATATTCGCTACTGGTTGAAGAAAGTCGCAAGCGGGGAAAGAACGATCATGAATTTGAGTTGATCGATACGGGCATCTTTCATGACAACCGTTACTTTGATGTTGAAGTCGCCTATGCCAAAGGAGACGCCAATGACATTTTAATGAAGATCACCGTAACCAACCGCGGAAACGACACGGCACTCATTGATGTGTTACCGACCATCTGGTTTCGCAATACCTGGGCATGGGGAAATGATCCGTACAAACCCGAGATTTATCTGGATGATAAGGGTGCAATGAAAGTCGCTCATCGGAAATTAGGCGATTACTATTTTTATTGTGATACCAAATCCGATACCCTGTTCTGCGAAAATGAAACCAACACGTTGCGCTTATACCAGCATTTTATAGATGGAAGTTTCAAAGATGGTATTAACGACTATGTCGTATTTGATAATCCGGGATCGGTCAGTAAAGTGCATAAGGGAACCAAAGCTGCCTTTCATGTGGATTGGAAAATCGGTGCGGGCCAATCGAAAGTGGTGCGTTTGCATTTAACCCCTCACTTTGCCGCTAAACCTTTTCAACAGTTTGATGCGCTGTTTGAAAAGCGAAAGCACGAAGCCGATGAGTTTTATGCCGACCTGCAGAAAAATATATCGAATGCAGAAGATCGAGCGATTCAACGCCAGGCCCTTGCGGGAATGTTGTGGAGTAAACAATTCTACCATTACGATCTGGATGTATGGCTCAAGGGCGATCCGAATCAACCTGCCCCATCGCACGAGCGCAAGAAAGGACGCAACTATGAGTGGAATCATTTGCATAATGCCGATATCATTTCGATGCCCGACAAGTGGGAGTATCCATGGTATGCGGCATGGGATCTCGCATTTCATGCCATTCCATTCGCGCTAATCGATCCTGAGTTTGCGAAACATCAATTGTTGTTGCTTACCAAAGAATGGTATATGCATCCCAACGGTCAGCTCCCTGCCTACGAGTGGTCGTTCAGCGATGTAAATCCTCCTGTGCATGCCTGGGCTGCGTGGCGGGTTTATAAAATTGATAGCAAACTTCAGGATGGAAAGCTAGATCGACAATTTCTGGAAGAGATCTTCCATAAACTTTTGTTGAACTTCACGTGGTGGGTGAATAAAAAAGATAATAACGGCAACAATATTTTTCAAGGCGGCTTCCTCGGCATGGATAACATTGGTGTGTTTGATCGGAGCAGCAAGCAATTACCCACTGGAGGTTTCATTGAACAATCGGATGGCACGAGCTGGATGGCGATGTTCACCCTGAACATGCTTCGCATTTCACTTGAACTAGCAAAAGAAAATCCTACCTATCAAAGCCTGGCCACAAAATTCTTTGAACACTTTCTTTACATCGCAGGAGCTATCGCCAATGTGAATCACGAAGGCATCAACCTTTGGGATGAAGAAGATGAATTCTTTTATGATGTGTTGCACTTAGCCAACAATGATCGCATCAAATTAAAGGTGCGCTCTATGGTCGGTCTTATCCCATTGTTTGCTGTAGAGGTGTTGGATGAAGATGTTTTTCAGCAGATGCCAGAGTTCACCGCCCGGCTTGAATGGTTTTTACAAAACAGGCCCGATCTTGCCAACCTGATTTCGCGTTGGGGCGAACGTGGAAAAAATCAGCGTCACTTGCTTTCTTTATTGCGTGGTCATCGGATGAAGCGATTATTGAAACGCATGTTGGATGAACAGGAATTTTTATCACCGTATGGTGTGCGCGCATTGTCTCGCATTCATTTGGATAATCCGTATCGGTTGTATGCCAATGGAAGTGAGTTTACTGTGCAATATAAACCGGGTGAAGGTGACTCTTATTTATTCGGAGGCAATTCTAATTGGAGAGGGCCAGTATGGTTTCCGGTGAATTACCTGATCATTGAATCCCTCCAGCGATTTCATCATTATTATGGAAATGATTTTAAAGTGGAACATCCCACAGGTTCGGGCAACATGCTTACCTTACGGGAGATTGCGCATGATCTTTCACAACGCATGGTAAATCTTTTCAAGAAAGATGCATCTGGCAATCGGCCCATTCATGGCGACAATCCATTATTTCAATCTGATCCGCATTTTCAAGAACATCTTTTGTTTCACGAATATTTTGATGGCGATACCGGCCGGGGCTTAGGAGCCAATCATCAAACCGGATGGACAGGGTTGGTTGCAAAACTGATACAGCCTGGCTCGCCAGGAAGCAAACCAAAAAAATAGCTAACGGTCGTTTCGTTTTATGCAAGTTAATTTCTTCGCTGCAAACTAAAGCGGCTTATGTAGCCGCGCGCGCAATACTGATTCTTTGATTCCTTTGTCTCAGGTTTTAGCATTACCAATATAGAAGTTTTAAAAAAATCCTAAGGATTACCAAATCCCTCTTATTTTTGATATATTAGTTTTGTAAGATGTATCGCATTTTCCTTTTCAGTGTGCTTCTTCTATTGTCCTGTTCCGAAGACGAAGTAACCAATTCCGTAAACACTGCACCCGTTACTTATTTTCCCGAGGTAGGAAGCATCTGGGAAAGAGCGACACCTGCGAGTCTTGGATGGGATGATACTAAATTAGCAGACTTGAAAACCTTCTTATCCTCCACCAACAGCCGAGCTTTAATTGTATTGAAGGATGGAAAAATTGTCATTGAGGAATACACAGGAAAACAACTGGTGAACACCAATCTTGATTTTAGCGCAACCAACAACTGGTATTGGGCATCGGCTGGCAAGACATTAACCTCGGCTGCGGTTGGTATTGCACAGTCGCAGGGGAAAATAAATCTGGAAGCTAAAACTTCTGACTACCTGGGCACTGGCTGGTCAAGTCTGTCTTCAATACTAGAAGATAAAATTCTGGTACGCCATCAACTTACTATGACTACTGGCCTGGATGATGGAGTTGCGAACTACGATTGCACAGACCCAGCTTGTCTAATTTACAAAGCAGACCCTGGTACCCGATGGGCCTATCACAACGCACCATACACACTTTTGGATCATGTGATTTCAAACGCAACAAGCAAAACATTGAATGAATATGTAACTCAGGAAATACTTACTAAAATTGGTATGGATGGACAATTCGTAAAGACTGGCGACAATAATGTATTTTACAGCACGCCAAGATCGATAGCTCGCTTCGGCTTGCTTTTATTGAAAAAAGGTAAATGGGATCAAACTCAGATTATTCCTGAGTCATATGTTAACTTGATGACAACATCTTCTCAGACATTCAATCCTGCTTACGGATATTTGATATGGCTTAATGGAAAACCTTCTTACATGGTGCCTGGTTTGCAGGTTAGTGTGAATGGCTATCTCTCACCAAACGCACCTAATGATATGATAGCAGCCATGGGTAAAAACGGTCAGTTGATTAATATAGTACCCAGCCAAAGATTAGTGGTCATTCGTCTTGGTGATGTGCCAGATGCCAATCAAGTTCCATTCTTGTTTCAGGATGACTTGTGGAAAAAGCTAAATACCATTATAATCAATTAATCTTTTGATGGCTTTATCAATTGAAAAGCAGACTCTTGAATTTCTAAAAGACCTTTCTAAAAATAATAATCGCGAATGGTTCTCAAAGAATAAATCGAGCTACCTGAAAGCACAGGAAAACGTGATTCAGTTTCTCGATCACCTCATCGTGAAAATGAATCAACACGACAGTCTCGATACACACTCAGGAAAAGAAAGTCTGTATCGGATTTATAATGATGTGCGTTTCGCCAAAGACAAGTCTCCCTACAATCCCAGGTTTGCCGGTAATTTCAGAAGACATAAACCTCTGCTTCGTGGCGTCTATTATTTCTGGATAAAACCCGGTGAATCAAAAGTGGGTTGTGGATTTACCTATCCCAATGCAGAAGATTTGTTGCGCATTCGTCAGAATATTGATCTGAACTACAAATCATGGAATCGACTGCTTCAATCAAAAGCTATACAATCTAATTTCGGCAACATGCAAGGCGAACGGGTAAAAACATCGCCACGCAGCTTTGATAAAAGCCATCCGGCTATTGAGCTGCTACGATATAAACAATTTTGGTTTGAGCGCACCTTTACCGACAGGGAAGTGATGGGTGTTGATTTCGCAGAACAGATTAATAAAACATTTAAAATCATCCGTCCGTTCTTTAACTATGTAAGTGAAATACTGACCACCGATTTGAATGGCGAGGACAGATTCAATTAGGTTTTTTTCACTTGTTTAGTTACCCAAATTCATTTATTGCGCATGAAGTATTTCATTACACTCCTGGTGTTTATTCTTTCAACCCAGATTATTCATTAGGACGGAAGAGTTATTCATAAATGCTTGATTGATTTATCTTTACTAAAAGGATTAAAACAACCAATAAGGTGAAAGAGATACAGGTGTTATTTACGGATAAAAATGTCACTGCTTGGGGTGGTATTAAG
>CANIVF010000113.1 GCA_947470895.1 Bacteroidota bacterium | reverse complement strand
TTAATTCCATCATCAGGCGCTTTCATTCCTTCCGAAATGCCACACCAGCCGAAGGCAATGACTTTAAAGCCAGGGTTTACTTCACCTTTATGCCATCGTTTGGTGAATACCGAATTATAATAATCGGAATACACAATGATTTTTGTAAAGTAAGTCAGGCCTTCACTTTTACCAGGCAAAAATAAAAGAAGCCGCGCTGCGGCACAGGAGATGATGGCCTTCATGGCACGTGTTAGTTTTATTTTTCCACGGGGCACAAACTCAAAATAATCATAATGATCGCGTGCAAGGCGAAGAAACTTCATCTTCAGTGACCAAGGCAGCGCTGTATAGTACGCGTATTTATGATTGAGGAAACGATGAAAGATAGGACCATAATAAAAACGAAAGCGCAGCTCCTGATTACTTAAGTACAGAAGCCGCGCTATAGCTGCTAACCCAGCAGCAAACATTTATATTTTCTTTAATAATTCCGCCATCGAAACTGAATCTTGTATGATTGACTTTACTTCACTGATGGCTACACGGTCTTGCTTCATGGTGTCGCGATCGCGGATAGTAACGGTATTGTCTTGCAATGTCTGATGATCGATGGTGATGCAATACGGAGTGCCGATGGCATCTTGCCTGCGATAGCGTTTTCCGATGGCATCTTTTTCTTCATAGAAGCAACGGAAATCAAATTTTAATGAATTCATGATTTCATGAGCCTTCTCAGGGAGGCCGTCTTTCTTCATCAGCGGAAGGATCGCTACTTTATTGGGAGCAAGAGCCGGAGGAATACGAAGCACAACACGCTCACTACCATCTTCCAACTTTTCTTCTTTGTATGACGAAGCTAACACCGACAGGAACATACGATCCAAGCCTACAGAAGTTTCCACTACATATGGAATATAGTTTTGATTATCCTCCGAATCGAAGTACTGTAATTTCTTACCAGAGAATTTTTCATGACTTTTCAAATCGAAATCGGTGCGCGAGTGAATGCCTTCTAATTCTCTGAAGCCCATCGGAAAGTTGAATTGAATATCGCAGGCGGCATTAGCGTAGTGAGCGAGATTGAGGTGATCATGATAGCGATAATTAGTATCGCCAAGCCCAAGGGTTTTATGCCATCTTAATCTTTTATCTTTCCAGTACTCATACCACTTCATTTCTTCACCGGGCTTCACAAAAAACTGCATTTCCATCTGCTCAAACTCGCGCATGCGAAAGATGAACTGACGGGCCACAATTTCATTTCGGAATGCCTTACCAATTTGGGCAATACCAAAAGGAATTTTCATCCTTCCGGTTTTTTGCACATTTAAAAAGTTTACAAAAATACCCTGGGCAGTTTCTGGGCGTAGATAGATTTTATTGGTGTCTTCAGCTAACGAACCCATTTCGGTGGAGAACATCAGGTTGAACTGGCGAACTTCGGTCCAGTTTTTTGTACCTGATATCGGATCAGCAATTTCAAGATCATCTATCAATTGTTTCAAAGCTACCATATCGCCATTAGCCAGCGAAGTCTTCATGCGCTCATTAATCTCATCGATTTTCTTTTGATACTCCACCACTCTTTGGTTGGTGCTCAAAAACATGACGCGATCAAAATTTTCGAAACGCTTGCCGGCCTTTTCTACTTCTTTCTCAATTTTCTCCTCCAGCTTTTCAATAACTCCCTCAATCAGCTGGTCGGCACGATACCGTTTTTTAGAGTCTTTGTTATCGATCATGGGATCATTGAATGCATCCACGTGGCCGGATGCTTTCCAGATGGTTGGGTGCATGAAAATAGCTGCATCAATACCTACAATATTGTCATGCAACAGTGTCATAAACTTCCACCAATATTCTTTGATGTTGTTTTTAAGTTCTGATCCGTTTTGTCCGTAATCATAGACCGCGCTAAGGCCGTCATAAATTTCACTGGATGGAAAAATAAACCCATACTCCTTGGAATGGGATATCACATTTTTAAAAAGATTGTCTTCCTGGTTCGCCATAAGCGGCAAAGATAGAAATTAAGTGGTAGCGCAAGGCAAAGGAGTGTACCAAAAAGTTACAATTCCTGCATTGGAATGGTAACCGTAAACCGTGGGCCCTTTCCCAAAGTAGATTGGCAGCCAATGGTACCATTCATTTTTCCGAGAGACTCTTTTACGATATACAAACCCAGCCCGGAAGCAGAAGCTTTTTCTGAGGCTCTGTAAAACATATTGAAAATTTTATCCTGATTATCTTTGGCTATGCCTTCGCCATTGTCTTCTACTGAAAAAGTGAAGGAATTGAATGTAGCCGAAGCCGTAATGGTAATCAACGATTCGCCTTTATGGTCATCGCATACTTTATTGAATTACTTAAAAGATTATTGAGGATCACACGCATTCTCGATGGATCAGAATAAACGATCATATTTTTTTCTAGCGCCAGGTTAAACTGTTGACGAATATCGACATTGGAGTATTTGATGAGCTCAATTAATTCAGAAATGTAAATCATGCAAATTATTTTTTTCCACGGTTGAGGATAAGCTTTAATTGCGCGAGTAATCGATAATGTCGTGAATAAGTTTATCCATCACATGCACCTGATGCCGCATTAACTTCAAATATTCTTCACGGCCGGCATTATCCCGTTTCGATAGTTCAATTAAGCCGGCAAGAGAAGTTAAAGGCGAACGCAAATCGTGCGAGGCACTATAGACAAATCGATTCAGCGCCTGATTGGCCTTGATCCGTTCGTTACGTTTTCAACCAGGGTTTTTTCTGAACGGGTAACCATGAGATCGAGAAAAATGATGATGAGTAAAGCAATGATCAGCACAGTCGTAAAACTGACGACTCATAAAAAAGCGATTGTTCGGGATAAAATTCTGAAGGTTTGAAAACGGCAATCGTAAAAAGTATAAAGCTGAGGATGGTAAAACCTATGACTATCCAGCGTTCCTTAAACCCGAAAACAGCCACCGCGCCCGGGCTGGAAGGAAAAAATATAAATAAGATCTGTTTGTATAGGATCGAGTTCATTGTTGGAAAAATAAGAGGCAAAGGCATTACATCGTACGAGATGTAAAAAAATGGCGATGTTCACCTTTTTCAATCGCCAAAGTAGTAGGGAGCCTATGGAGATCAAAAAGCCAACAAAAAGTGAAGTTCGCTCTTCTTAGGGATTAAACAGATTGACATTGAAAAAAATAAATCAACACCGATGTAGATAAGAATAAGATAGGCACCTAAGAATATTTACCTATTCTGGTTTTCGGTTTCAACCACTTTAGATCCTAGAATAAGTCGCTGGAACTTCATTATCCTCTTTATTTTGTATGGTGCCCTTCTTACTGCAAAAGAAAGTAAAAGATATAACAAGATTATGCTTAAACAGATCAATCGATTTATTATTTTTCACTCTGATGAATAATTCGTTCAAAGTAATTGGGTTGGCTGTTTCCTTTTCACCTACAACACAGGCTATGGTGATGGAGGCCTCGCGTCTGGTGAGATGGTTTCAATCCGATTTGGTACTAATCCATGTAGGTAAAAAGGAATCACAAAAGACAGATGAGATTCAGAGGCTGATTGATTCCTCTGGGATTGATGCAGTCCGTATCCGAATTTTTTGGGTAGAAGGTGAACCCGCGGAGCAAATATTAAAGGTTTGCAATCGTGAAAAAGTTGATTTACTTATTGCGGGAGCGCTAAAGAAGGAAAATCTGGTCAATCATTATCTGGGCACCGTGGCGCGTAAGATTATGCGCAAAGCTAAGTGTTGCATATGGATGATCATTGACCCCTCAACCGATATAAAACCACTAAAAAATATAGTAGTCGATGCAGAAGGAAACCCCAATATGCATGGCATACTAAATCTGGCTTGTGCATTGGCGAGCAAAGAATCTGGCACCTGGGTGCACGTGGTGCGTGAGTTGAAGTTATTAGGTCTGGCACTATCTGCCCGCGAGCAATGCACCCAATCCGAATATGATGAACTGCAACGGAGCATGGAGCGCGAAGAAACCAACCTCGTTCAGCAGGCTCTTGATCGCATCAACCATCATGACATTAATTTGAACATTAAACTACTATCAGGAAAATCTGGTTTTGAGGTGGCACAATTTGCCAAGCGTAAATCAGCCGACTTGCTGATTATTCACGCACCGCAAAGAAGGTTTTCATTTTTTGATCGCATATTCACACACGATCAGGAATACATCTTCTCTGATCTGCCTTGTAATCTTTTAATTATTCAATCCAGCAAATCATGAACAAGCTAAGTCAGCATGAGATCATGAATTTGTTGGTGCAGCTTAGTGTCATGTTAATGGTGGGCCGGCTGTTTGCCGAAATGGCGCGGAAAATAAAACAGCCCGCAGTGATCGGTGAAATCCTTGCTGGGATTATTCTGGGCCCTACTATCCTGGGCATGATTCAGCCCGAGTGGTTTCATGACTTGTTTCCTGTTGGTTCTTCTTCTCTTGTATTGGATGGATTTGTTCAGGTTGCGGTGGTCATGCTCTTATTTATTGCCGGCCTTGAGGTAGATCTTCACATCGTTCTGCAGCAAGGACGACAAGCCATTTATACCAGTACCCTGGGATTAATCATCCCTTTCGCTGTTGGCTTTATTTTCCCTTACTTCTTTCCAGAGTTTTTTGGTAGCGAAGATAGCTCACGCCACCTTGCCTATTCTCTTTTCATGGGCACATCCATGGCGATCACTGCGTTGCCTGTTATAGCCAGAATTTTAATGGACCTCAACATTTTCAAATCGCGTATGGGCATGCTGGTTATTTCGTCCGCCATGATAAACGATTTGATTGGTTGGTTAATTTTTTCTGTCGTGCTGGGTATGATTGGAAAAGAACAAAATATGTCATTGTGGAATACCATCTTATTAACGGCTGGCTTCACAGTACTTATGCTCACCATTGGCAGGGGGTTAATCAATCGAGGTTTGCCATGGGTAAATAAAAAATTGGCTTGGCCTGGAGGGCTCCTCTCTTTGGCACTAGCACTCTGTTTTCTGGCCGCAGCATTTACCGAATACATAGGTATTCATGGAGTATTCGGAGCATTTATTGTGGGCGTTGCCTTAGGAGATTCTGAGCACATGAGTGAGCGAGCGAAAGAAATAATCCATCAGTTCATCAATAATATTTTCGCTCCACTCTTTTTTGTATCCATCGGTTTGAAAGTAAACTTCCTTGCCAACTTCGATTGGCAATTAACGCTGGTTATCATTGTTATCGCTTTCGCGGGAAAAATTATTGGCAGTGGTTGGGGCACTCGGCTTGGCGGGTTCACGTGGCGCGAATCGCTAGCCGCAGCATTTGGTATGAATGCACGCGGTGCAATGGAAATCATTTTAGGTTTAGTTGCCCTTGAGAATGGATTGATCAACGAGAAGGTATTTGTTTCGCTGGTGATCATGGCGCTTGTTACCAGCATGAGCAGTGGCCCGTTGATGAAGTGGATGCTTAAAATAAAACTTAAGCCATCGCTGCCTTCAGAAAATCATTAAGAGGCTTTAACGTTTTCGCCACTTCAGCGGCTTTCTTTGGAAATTTTTTATCAGTCACTTCTTGGTCATCAAAATAGTGAGATACGATAAAACTCTTGTGTTTGAGTAAGTCGATGTGAGGATGATCTTTTGGATATCCTTTAGGAGCGGTTTTTAGTTTATCAAAATCACCTAACGCTGGAAATAATTTCTTGAATTTTTTGTCATACAGGATTTTCAAAAATGTATCGGTACTGTAATCAATTTCCTGTCGGATCTTAGAAAGATTTTTAACGTCTGGCATATAAAGTCCGCCAGCGATAAAGCTTTTCCCCGGTTCGATGTGAATGTAATAGCCGGGTTCCTGATCCATCTTACCATGTTCTGAAAAACCGGCACCCATATTTACTTTATAAGGTCGCTTATCTTTACTGAAGCGCACATCGCGATAAATGCGAAAACCTTGCTTGCGCGGATTTAACGCAGCGAGACTTTCATCAAAGATCACTAACTCTTTGTGAAGTGCTTCAAGAAAATTTTCGAAAGTCAATTTAGCTTCCAAGTATTTGGGTTTATTCTTTTCAAACCACTCTCGGTTGTTGTTTTTCGCGATGCTTTTGAGAAACTTGATCACTGTGCTCAATTCCATGGTTTCAAATTTTGAAGTCTGAAGTATTATTTTTCTAACAATCCCTTTGCCCTGATTGTTGCAGGTTGAATAGGAGGGAGACCGTTAACGGGTAAATCCAAATAAAAATAGGCAGTTGATGACACATCATCACTTCTATAAAAATTGGTCCACCCTTGTGGAAAGGTTGCTTCAGAAAGTTTAGGAACAGGATTCCTCTCAAAGAGTTTTACAAATTCTTTTTCTCCAGCTATAGTTACGGGAATTAATGCAGCTCCATTTTTTTCATACGCTCTTACTTTGTCCGTCATCTCGCCACCCATTATCTGAATGGTTGCTTTGAAGTTGCTATCGAAATAAACCGGATCAGGAATATGATAGCGATAAAATGCCCATTGCCTGTTCTCCTCATCGGCCACCAGGCAACCTTGATATTGATGAACGAACATGCCTTGTCCCCAACCCGTGCCAATATAATCTTCGGTTCCCGTGCCATTGAGGGTAGGTAAATCGTTGTCGCCATCTACGTAAATCTTTACTTCACCTTCGCCCCACCAACTTTTTTCATAAAGTGGATCGGTGATGATGCCCATGTTTGTTCCCAGGTAGCGTCCCTTTCCTTTTACTGGTGGAAGAATAACAAAATCTTCTGCAAGTTTGGTCTTCTCTACACGATGCCAATAGGCATGAAAATACAACACTTCATTACCATGACTTTTCACTTGTTGAAAGTTGATATCGTAAAAAAGATTTACGGTGGTGCTGCTTTCATTCACCAATACAATGCGAGCGCTTTTGCGATATGGCATCGGGATGTAACTGGTAAATGATCTTCCTTCCGGATCAGAAAAAAGTGCATTTTGAAAGGCTACTTTTCTTCCTAATGCCAACCCGAAAAAATCACCTAGCGGAACAGAGACGGCTGGTGTACTTGCTCCGTCCCAAAACATTTCGATCTTGATTGAGCGAAGCACTTTAGGAGACCGGTCGCTAATGGTCATCCACATGCGTTGAATAACACCGGCACCTGTTGTATTCAATAAAGTTTTAGTTTCACCCGGAGCGAACATCTCGGAAGGATGCCCTTTGGCTTTTTTGTTTTCCGCTCCACCTTTTCCCTTAGCGGCTGACGGGTTTTCAAAGCTAGCCCAGCGTGTTTCGGTACCTTCGGGTATCTTATACCATTCCTGTGCATTAACTTCTGAAGCCAAAATGCAAACCAAGACAAGAGTTAAACAGTATGTTTTCATTTGATTTTTCAGTTGATCTGTTTAAAGGTACTCAACGATTGTTTCAAGCCCAATGCCCCTGGAGGCTTTGACAAGAATGGTAGAGTCTGATATCGGATTTGCTCTAAGTTCGGCAACAAGCAAATCTTTATTTTCAAAGTAACGTGCTTCTGGAAAAGATGCCTTGGCAGATTTCATTAACTGCCCACAAAGGTAAGCGCGATCAAATTCCTTTTCTTTCAACAATTCACCAATTCGATTGTGCTCTTTTTCAGCTTCTTCCTCCAACTCAAACATATCACCAATAATAGCAACTTTCCTTGGAGCCTGCATGGCAGCGAGATTTAGAATAGCAGCTTCCATCGAACTCGGGTTTGCGTTGTAAGTATCCAGAATGATGGTGTTGCTATTCTTTTTAACAATCTGTGAGCGCATGTTGCCCGGCACGTATTCAGCGATAGCACGGTTAGCATCTTTGGCTTCGACACCAAAAAATTTTCCGATGCATAATGCTGCTGCGATATTTTCAAAGTTGTAGGAACCCATCAATTCAGTTTGGACAACGTCACCATCCTCGGCCCTGAATTTTATAAACGGCTCCGCATCAATTAAGTCTGCATGATAATAATCACCTGTCGCGGGATAAAAATAAGGGTTCTTGAATCGCTTGGCCATGTTAGCCAAAATTGGATTCTGTGAATTGATAAACACAGTACCTTCATGGGAGATCAGGTGCTGATATAATTCCGACTTGCCGCGTATAATATTTTCGAAGCCTCCAAATGTGCCGATGTGCGCTTTACCAATGTTAGTGATAAATCCATGAGTGGGATTGGCGATTGAACTTAGCAACGCAATTTCACCGACATGATTAGCGCCCATTTCTATCACGGCAATCTCATAGGATGAATCAATGGACAATAGCGTGAGCGGAACTCCTATATGATTGTTAAGATTTCCCTTTGTAGCATAGCTCTTGAATTTTTTCATGAGCACCGCATTTACCAAATCTTTGCTGGTGGTTTTGCCATTCGATCCCGTAAGGCCAACTACTGGAATAGTAAGTGTTGATCGGTGATATTTTGCCAGGGCCTGCAAACTCTCCAGCGTGTTTTCTACCAGAATAAAGCGATCATCTAATTTATACTTCGAATCATCGATAACCGCATAGCGGGCACCTTTTTCCAATGCCTGTGCGGCAAATGCATTGGCGTTGAATTTATCTCCGCGTAAAGCGAAGAAAATGGAGCCAAGGGCAATCTGACGGGTGTCCGTGGAAGCCTTTCCGGATTCCTGATATCTTTCGTGCAGCTTTTCGATTTGCATAACCATATATACCCAAAGGTGAAGTATCTTGCCGGCAAGATAACACGCGACCATGAGTGATCGTTATTAGCTAAGTGAATATTTTTTAATGAAAGCGTTATACCTCATCTTTTTCGTTTTTATCGCATCCTTTGCGCAGGCGCAGTTTACCTATGAATTGAATCAGGAGATTGAAGTAGAGGTGGATGGAAAGCGCTTAGCACTTCCCTGGGCAGGTGGGCTAAACTCTGTTCAGGTAAACACGATGGATTTAAATAGCGACAGCAAAGAAGATCTTGTTTTGTTCGATCGCACCGCCAATAAGCTCATCACCTTTATTAACCAGAACAACCAGTTTGTTTTTGCTCCGGAGTACGAAGCGCTTTTCCCTGAGGAGGTAACCCAATGGATTTTACTACGCGATTTTAACTGCGATGGCAAAAAAGATATTTTTACCAGCGATCCTTTTGGTATCGTTGTATTTGTAAACACCACCAAGCCTGGTGCAACTTTATCATGGCGATATTTCAATCCCGGGTTTCCTCTGCTCACCAAAGGGTTTACCAGTAACATCAACCTGAAAGTAAATGAATCAGACATTCCAGCTATTGATGATGTGGATGGTGATGGCGATCTTGATATTCTTAATGTCCGGTTTGTTGGTGTTGGTAGTATCGAATGGCACAAAAATCTAAGCAAAGAAAGAACGGGAACTTGTGACTCGCTTCAACTGGAACGTGTAACACAAAACTTTGGAAATTTTGAAGAATGCAATTGTGGCGTGTTTGCTTTTGGAAAAACATGTGCCCAATTATCAGGAGGCAGAACTCAGCATACTGGGGGTAAAACGTTGCTAGCCATAGACCTCGACCATGATGGGGATAAAGAAATTCTTTTTTCAGAAGAAGTATGCGCACGCGTTTATCTGCTTGAGAATATAGGAAACAACGATGAGGCTTTAATGACTACAGCGGTGCAGTATCCGTTTTCAAACCCCATCGCATTTGTGAATTTTCCTGCCACGTATTTGGAAGATGTTGATTTGGATGGATTGAAAGATTTAATCGCCTCGCCCAATTTATATGCACGTGATTTTTTGAACATAGATTTCAAAAATTCCATGTGGTTTTATAAAAACATGGGCACAAATCAAGTGCCACAGTTTGTTCTACAAAAAAGAAATTTTTTGCAGGATGAGATGATTGATGTTGGTGACTATGCCGTGCCAGCCATGACGGATGCCGATGGTGATGGTGATCTTGATTTATTTATTAGTAATTACCGTGATCCTAATTTATCTAGTGCAATTACTTTTTTTGAAAACACGGGAACGACTACGCTACCAAAATTCAAATTTATTACTTCGGATTACCTCAACTTTTCAATATCCAATTACTATAACTTAAAACTTCAGTTTGCTGACATCCGTGGTGATGGCATTCAGGATCTTGTTTTTACAGCCACCAGTGCAAGGAATAATTTTACTGAATTGTTATTTGCGCCTAACAAGAGCGTTTCGAGTCTGGACTTTTCAGGACAGTCCGTACAAACAACCAATTTCTTTATTGAGCAAAGTGAGAGCGTTCTTGTGGTCGATGTAAATCAGGATGGAATTACGGATTTGCTAGTTGGGAAAAGTGATGGTGCTGTTGAGTACTGGAGGAATCAAGGGCCAGCTGGACAATTCAATTACACTCTGGAAGATGGAAGTTATAATGGCCTTGGCCCGAGCATTGAAAGACAAAGCCCCTCACTGGCAGCTGATGATCTTGATGCCGATGGAAGAGCGGATCTTATCCTTGCAAATCAAAAAGGATTCCTTTCGATCTATGGAGATTTTCGTGCACAAAACACCAATGTGCAACCTGTGGGTAATTTGATTTATAATCCGCAAATAGAAACCTACGAAGCAAAAAATCTGGGAGGCAGGAGCTGGCCGATAATTGTGAATTTGTTTAATACTGATAAGCCATCCATTATGGTGGGTAACACACTCGGAGGAATACACATTTTAAAAAACGAAGAAGGCAAAGATCTTCCCGAAGAACCTGTCATTGATCTTTTTCCTAATCCTGTGGAGAAGCAGGGTGAGTTTAAAATTAAGTCTGATCGAAATGCGATCGTTCAGTTTTATACGGTGCTGGGCCAAAAAATTTCTGAATCCTATTTTATTCCGGCCAACCAAAAATATTCTATTACCATTTCTGGCTTACCATCGGGAATCTATATTGCCCGCTTTTTAGCCGATGGTAAAACAGTGGGCAAAAAATTTATTGTTCAATAATCTAAATAAGCATGAGCTCATATGCCGTAATCTTTGATATGGATGGTGTAATCATTCACAGTAATCCATTTCACAAAATTTCGTTGCGCCAGTTTTGTGAAAAGTATGGCTACCATTTAAGCGATCAGGAATTGATCAACAAGATTTATGGACGCACGAATAAAGACTGGATCGCTAATTTGTTTGGAGCACTTACCAAAGAAGAGCTCACACAGTATGGTGAAGAAAAGGAAGCCATCTTTCGTAAGATTTATAAAAACGATATTCACGCATTAAAGGGCCTACCCCAATTTTTAGAACGACTGAGTAAAAAAAATATTCCGATTGCCATTGGCACTTCAGCACCACGCAGCAATGTTGATTTTGTGCTTTCACATACGGGTCTCGAAAAATACTTTTCAGTTATTTTAGATGAGTCAAATGTGGAGCAGGGAAAACCCAATCCTGAAATCTATTTGAAAGTAGCCGCTAAACTTGGCTACGAACCCAGTTGCTGTGTTGTATTTGAAGATTCTTTATCGGGTGTAGAGTCGGCCCAACGCGCGGGAGCAAAGGTGGTGGGCGTGGCAACTACACATTCATTGGAGGAATTCCATTATACTGATTTTGTGATTGAGGATTTCACGGATCTGAATCCGGATTTTCTCTTCTCCACTGTTTTCAAGGAAGCGTAATCAACCAATCAGGTTATTGGCAAACGCATATTTGATCAGACCAACCAGCGATGTCGTGTTTGTCTTTCTGAAAATATTTTTGCGATGTGTTTCCACGGTGCGTTCACTGATAAATAATTTCTCTGCGATTTGTTTATTGGAACATTCTCTGGCAATTAAATTTAATACCTGCCGCTCGCGCTCAGAGAGAAGCTCTTCCGGCTGTTCGCTATTCATGTTAGCCAGCATCATACGTGTGATTTCAGGACTTAGGTATGGAAATCCTTTCATGATTTGATGCAAGGCTGTTTTCAATTCCGTCTGCTGTATGTTTTTTAGCAGGAAGCCATCTACGCCTTGTTTTAGAATTTGCTTTACCAGTAACCCTTCGTCATGCATGCTTAAGATTACGCGCTTGATGGTTGGATATTTCTCCTTGACCATTGTGGCTAATTCGTGTCCCGTTAATCCCGGTAAACGGTAATCCGTAAGAAGAATGTCAGGAAGGTGAATCTGCAATAGCCGAAGCGCTTCTTCAGCAGAATTGGCAGCGGCCATGATTTCAAAAAGTGGATCTTGATCAAATAGAGATTTCAATCCAACCAATTCGATGATCATCTACGATAAGAAGTTTGATTGACTTTGCTCCCATCACTTACTAAAAGTAATTCTTCCCAAACAATTTATGCATTAAATAGACGGCAAAAATTGAAAAGAAATATTTTCAGGTTTGTACACCTTAGGAAAATACTCCCAAAGGCTGATTACGATCGAGCATAGGCCCAAAAGAGATAAGATCAGCGCTGTAATATTAACCCGGAATTGTCATTAGAAGGTAAAACTTAAGGGTGTTTTGATTGAGTTATTATTCATCCAAAGCCCAGTAAACCATTCTCTTCGTTTCATGGCCAATGATAGTTTGAGGATTCTTTGATTGCCATTTTTCACAATGTATCCGC
>CANIVF010000112.1 GCA_947470895.1 Bacteroidota bacterium | reverse complement strand
GCGGATACATTGTGAAAAATGGCAATCAAAGAATCCTCAAACTATCATTGGCCATGAAACGAAGAGAATGGTTTACTGGGCTTTGGATGAATAATAACTCAATCAAAACACCCTTAAGTTTTACCTTCTAATGACAATTCCGGGTTAATTCCAACTGATTCTAATTTGTATTCATCCCAGATTAAAACAGACTGAGATTGACTCCTTTGCGGAATTTCGTGAGATCATACGGTGTCATCTGCTTTTCAGAAAAGTATTTTTTCTTTGAGGCACTGTATAGCTGATGAATAGCATCCGCAATATTTCCTTCACCCGACATACGCCTGCCGAATTGAGAGTCATTCACATTGCCTCCGTGAAAGGAGCTTATCTGATTCCATACTTTATCAAAGCGATCCGGAAAATTCTTGCGCAACCAGTCTTCAAAGATTTTACCGATGGAGCCGTTGAGCCGAATGACCGTCATGCCCGCAGCGGTGGCCCCGTGATCAGAGGCTGCTTTTAAAACCTGAGGTATTTCATGATGATTCAAACCCGGTATGATGGGCGCATTCATCACACCAACAGGCGCCCCTGCTTTTGCAAGTTCTTCGATGGTTTTTAATCTTTTAATGGAGCTCGCGGTGCGTGGTTCGAGAATTCTTCTTAGCGAATCGTCTAAAGTGGTGATGGAAATGTAAACGTGAATAAGGTTATCGTTGGCGAGATCTTTCAGCAAATCAAGATCGCGGAGGATTAAACTGTTTTTTGTGATCATGCCAACAGGATGGCGATAGTTGGCAAAGACTTTTAATAAGTTTCTGGTGATTTCAAATTTCTTTTCCTGAGGTTGATAGCAATAGGTGTTGCCGCTGAGCATGATCGGCACAGCATTCCAGTTTTTATTCAAGAGATGTTGCTCAAGAAGTGTCGCTGCGTTTTTCTTAACGATGATCTTGCTTTCAAAATCGAGCCCGGCACTGAAACCGTAATATTCGTGTGTGTTTCGTGCATAGCAATAAATGCATCCATGCTCGCAGCCTTGATAGGGATTCATGGAATACATCAAACTTAAATCGGGGCTGCCTACTTTATTCACGATCTTTTTCGGAGTTTCGAAAAAGATTTGGGTGGAGGGCGATTCTAGCAAGGGTTCATCAAATCCTTCAATATGATCCGTTACATATTGTGACTTTAGAAACCGGTTTTGTGTTTTAATCTGGGCCCCTCGACCTTTGAAATACGATTCATCCATTCAGCAACAATACTAAATAAATTAGTAATTACTTTGATAAAGTACGATAAAACCCAAATTCAAAAGATAAAAAGTCAAATTTTTGAGCAATCTGGAGTGCAGATGCTGATTAAAAGAGAGGATCAGAACCATCCTTTTGTTTCGGGCAATAAGTGGTGGAAGCTCAAATACAATCTGGAAGAGGTGTTGAAAGCACGGCAAACTACGTTGCTCACGTTTGGCGGAGCGTATTCTAATCACATTTTTGCAACAGCGGCAGCAGCTCACGAGTTGGGTTTGAAGTCAATTGGTATTATCCGGGGAGAAGAAACGCTTCCCTTAAACCCTACTCTCTCTTTCGCGAAGGCAAGGGGCATGCAACTATATTACATTTCGCGTGAAACGTATCGGAATAAGACCGAAGCATCACTCATAGAAGAACTCCATACTCAGTTTGGAGATTTTTATCTGATCCCGGAAGGAGGAACGAATGAACTTGCTGTGAAGGGATGTGGAGAGTTTGCCAGACAACTCAACGCTGAAATCGATTTTGATTATCTCTGCCTACCTGTGGGAACAGGAGGAACAATAGCAGGAATGATTGAAGGGCTCGATAAATCCAAAAGAGTCATTGGATTTCCCTCTTTAAAAGGAGCGACATTTCTCGAAGGCGAAATCAGAAAATACACTTCGAAGAAAAACTGGCAACTGGTTTACGATTACCATTTTGGGGGCTACGCGAAAAGCACAGATGAGTTGAACGAATTTATGAATGAGTTTGAAAAGCAATTCAACATACCGCTTGATCCTATTTATACAGCGAAGATGATGTTTGGAATTATGGATTTGATCAACAGGAATTTCTTTGAACAGGGATCAACGATTTTAGTATTTCATACGGGAGGACTTCAGGGAAGGCAGCAGATTTGATGAATCAACTATTGTGTAGAACAAATAAAAGATCTGTGAATCGGGCGATAGATTATCCAAATAAATCCTGAAACACTTCTTCCAGTTTACCAAAAGACTTCACGGTGATTTTGCTCTTTTTCAGATCCAACGACTTCTGACTGTATTTCGAAATATAGATTTTCTGAAAGCCCAGTTTTTCTGCCTCTGAAATTCTTTGATCGATTCTATTCACCGCGCGAAGTTCTCCACCCAAACCAATCTCAGCAGCAAAGCACACTTTGTCATTCACCGGAATTTCTTCCATCGATGAAATAATGGAGATGCAAAGCGCCAGATCAATCGCGGGATCTTCTACATAAATACCTCCAGCCATATTCACAAACACATCTTGTGTGCCCATGCGAAAACCGCAACGCTTTTCAAGTACAGCCAGCAACATGTTCAATCGCTTCTGATCAAAGCCGGTGGGCGTACGTTGCGGTGTGCCATACGATGCCGGACTTACCAACGACTGAATCTCAATCAACAATGGACGATTGCCTTCAATGGTTGCTCCGATCGTTGCACCGCTAAGCTGACCATCTTTTTGAGAAATTAAAATCTCGGATGGATTTGAAACTTCGCGCAAGCCGTTACCCAGCATTTCATAAATACCAATTTCAGAAGTAGACCCGAAACGATTTTTTGTGGTGCGTAAAATGCGATAGGCTAAATGACGATCGCCTTCAAACTGCAAAACGGTATCAACCATGTGCTCCAATACTTTCGGTCCGGCCAGCGTACCATCTTTAGTAATGTGACCAACGAGAAACACGGGGGTATTTGTTTCTTTGGCAAACTTCATCAGTTCGCCTGCACATTGTCTTACCTGGCCAATACTGCCGGCAGCCGAATCTAAAAGATGTGAATGAAGTGTTTGTATTGAATCAATGATAATCAGGTTGGGTTGTAATGA
Source organism: Bacteroidota bacterium (assembly GCA_947470895.1). Lineage (GTDB taxonomy): Bacteria > Bacteroidota > Bacteroidia > Cytophagales > Cyclobacteriaceae > ELB16-189. Next base: position 9,502 of record CANIVF010000112.1, on the reverse strand, counting down.
TTCAACAGCCTGAAAAATATTCTTGGTGGAAGTTTCCGCCAACATGTAGAAATTTTCAAAACTTCCGGCAGGCTTGGTTGATAAACGCTCCGCTCTCATCTTGATCTGTTGCTCGCTTTCTTCACCCGATACGTAAAGAATTTTTGCTTTCTGTAGTGAAAGGCCGAGCTGAAGCATCAAGGTTGATTTGCCAATGCCTGGTTCACCACCAATGAGTATCAATGAACCCGGCACGATGCCTCCACCCAATACACGATTTAGTTCATTGTCGGGTGTGGCGATCCGGATTTCTCCGGTTGATTCAATTTCATTTAGTGTCTTGGGCTTAGTTACTCTGCTCTTCGTAGATTCTTGTCGCCAATCATTGCGATCGGTTTCACTTTTTGAAACCACTTCTTCCACAAAGCTATTCCAAGAGGAGCAGGATGGACACTTACCAATCCATTTGGGTGACTCATAGCCACAGGTTTGGCAGAAAAATACAGTTTTTGATTTGGCCAAAGTAAAAGTGAAAATTCAAAATTAATCTAAACCAACTAGTTCATATATTTTTTTCAATTGAAATAATTTTTTACTTTCATTTCGTCTAAACCTCGTCCAATGAAAAGCTTAATCAAAATCATCCCACTACTATTATGTTCTTTTTACTCCATTGCCCAAAATCAAAAGCCACCCGTTAAGTTTGGCGATGTGCCGATGGAGCAGCTATCCATGAAAACTTATCAGGCTGATACATCTGCTTCGGCAGTGATATTAACTGATTATGGAGAATCGATCATTCAATACGATCAAGAGGATGGATTTACATTGCAATTTGAACGACTGACCAGAATAAAAATTCTTACCAAGGATGGTTTGGATTGGGCAAACTTTAGCATCCCTCTTTATCATGATGGCTCTAAAGAGGAGAAAGTGACAGTGTTAAAAGGGATCACCTATAATCTGGAAAACGGAAAAGTTTCAGAGACCAAACTAAAAAATGATGCGGTCTTTAAAGAGAAACAGGATGCAAATATCGATATTACAAAAGTGGCTATGCCAAATGTAAAGGTGGGCACCGTCATAGAGCTTACCTACAAGGTAAAGTCTGACTTTATTTTCAATTTTCAGGATTGGGAATTTCAAAGTACTATACCAACGCTTTGGAGTGAATATCGCGCGCGTATACCTGAGTACTTCACCTACGACAAATACATGCAGGGCTACGTCAAACTTGTGGTTAATGAAAATAGTCGTCAGGATGGTAAGATTACGATAGTATCAAAAGAGCGATCAGGATATACGACAACAGTAAAAACGACATTTGATACAGATGAAATAAATTTTCAGGAAAACCGGTTTCGTTGGGCAGCCGAGAACATTCCTGCATTTAAGCCAGAGCCGTTTATTACAACAACCAGAGACTATATATCTAAAATCAATTTTGAGTTAGTTTCAACCCAGTATCCTAATCAGCCAATTAATAGGTATATGGGTAGTTGGGAAGATATTAACAAGCAATATGCTGAAAGCTCAGACTTTTTAGTTGAGGTAACTGGTAATGGATTTTTAAAAAGAATAGTAGAAGATATCACAGCCGGCAAGACAACACCGGAGGACAAGATAGGTGCAATCACAAATTATATTAAACAAAACGTAGTTTGGGATGAAACAAGTCGGAGATTAATATCAAAGTCTCTTAAAAAAGTTCTCGAAGATAAAAATGGTAGTTCGGCAGAAATAAATCTTTTGATAGCATCCATGATAGAAAAAGCAGACATTAAAGTTTCTCCTGTTCTGTTGAGTACCCGTGATCATGGATTTTTGAGAGAAACTACACCTATTTCATCGCAATTTAATTATGTGATTTGTATGGCAACTATTGGTGACAAATCGATGTTGCTTGATGGAACAGAAAAACTTCTGCCATTAGGAGTTCTTCCTGAGAGATGTTTAAACGGCAACGGATTTGTCGTATCAAAAGAGGGTTATCAGTGGGTAAAGCTTCAGTCAGCAAAGTCAAGAACCGTTGTCAATGCAGATTTGTCATTAGACGTTTCTGGTGATCTAAAGGGTAAACTTCGAGTTGATCGTGCAGGATATGCTGCCCTTGAGAGCCGTAAAAAATACTTATCAAATGGTGAGGCGGAGTATGTCAAGGGTTTTTTAGACAGTAAACCTTGGGAAATCACAAAGTCAGAGATTACTAATGCAAAAGAAATAAATCTGCCATTGAAGGAAAGCTACGAGCTAACAGTTAATGAACATGTTGTTTCCACCCCGGATGCACTTTACTTTAATCCAATTGTCTTAGACAGAATGGATATTAATCCATTTAGACTTGAGACGAGAGAATATCCGGTGGATTATGGCAATGCATTTGAGAGAATTTACACATGCAGAATATCAATACCAGAAGGTTATGTAGTGGATGAACTTCCGAAATCAAAAATTCTTACCCTACCGGAAAACTCAGCAAAGTTTACGTATAGTGTAAATCAGGCAGGAAACATATTGAGTATTGTATGCAACTTTCAGATAAATCAAAGTCTGTTTAGCCAGATTGATTATCCTAACCTTCGTGAGTTTTATAATCAGGCAGTAGCAAAGCAGGCGGAACAAGTTGTGTTAAAGAAAAAACAGTGAGAGCTACATTTATCTTATTGATGTTGTTTTCCATTCGGCTAAGTGGAGCCGATCAGCCCAAGTATCCGGTAAGTCTCATTCCTGAAGAAATCAAGAAGGGAATGTATGCCGTGATCAGAAGTAATGAAGTGCGTATGGACATTCAATCGAAGAGCAGCTCATCGTATTATTCGAAGCAGGTGATTACCATTTTAAATTCAAAAGCAAAGAATTATGCGATTGTTGGCGTTGGCTATGATAAGCTGCGCACCGTTAAGTTTATGAAAGCGGTGGTCTACGATGCATTAGGAAAGGAGGTTAAAAAATTAAAACAAAGTGATATTGTAGATCAGAGCAGTTATGATGGGTTTTCGTTACTCAGTGATAATCGTTCAATATCGGCTGATCTTAGTCAGGCCATCTATCCATACACCATTGAATTTGAATATGAGGTGCAGTTTAAATTTCTTTACTCGGCACCAGACTTTTTTCTGTATAGAGACGATGAGGCTTCAACACAGAAACAGACTTACACTATCAGTTACCCGCCTGAATTAAAACCACGTTACAAACTTTTTAAGATGGAACCTCCAAGGGTGGAAAGATTAGCGGATGGAAGAGAACAATTGAAGTGGGCGTTTGACAGCCATGTTCCTCAAAAGTTTGAAAAGTATGCAGACGATTTTGAAAAATCAGTACCCAATATTTGTGTGTCTCCGGTAGACTTTGAATTTGGAGGGTACGCGGGAAAAATGGATACCTGGAAAGATTTTGGTACCTGGCAGGCAAAACTAAATGAAGGCCGTGCAACGCTACCAGAGGAAACAAAGTTGAAAGTAAAGGAGCTCACTAAAGACGCCAAGTCAGATGAAGACAAAGTGCGATTGTTGTATGAACACCTGCAAAATAAAACCCGATATGTAAGCATTCAATTGGGAGTAGGCGGCCTGCAGCCCTTTGAAGCAAAAACAGTTGACGAAACGGGTTACGGAGATTGCAAGGCGCTATCCAATTATATGGTGGCTCTTCTTCGGGAAGTAAACATTAAAGGTTATTACACAACTATTCAAGCAGGAGAAAATGAATCAGCGGTTGATCCCAACTTTCCAAGCGATCAGGCCAACCATGTGATTGTAGCGGTACCTAATAAAAAAGATACGCTTTGGCTGGAGTGCACGAGCCAAACTAATCCGTTTGGTTGGATGGGTAAGTTTACCGATAACCGTTATGCGATGATGGTGACAGAACAAGGCGGTGTGCTGGTTAAAACCCCATCACATCCAGCCGAGAGAAACATTCAATCACGAGAAGCAGAAGTAGATCTTGATGCTACAGGAAATGCTAAGGCGAAAGTGAAAACCCAATACCAAGGTCTTCAATATGAAAATGATGGTTTGGATTTCGTTGTAAACAAGCAGTACGATGATCAGAAAAAATGGCTTCAGAACACCACACAAATTCCAAGCTTTGATATTGAAAAATTCTCCATCAAGAACAATAAGGACAAAATACCTTCGGCCGAAGTGGAGGTGCAACTGATCTTAAACCGTTTTGCAACGGTGAGCGGCAAACGCATTTTTCTTACGCCTAATTTGATGAATCGATCAACTTTCATACCTGAAAAACTCGAGAAAAGAAATTCAAACATAGTTTTGCGAACAGCGTACATTGATCAGGATCAGATTAGTTATCATTTACCCGAAGAAATTTATCCTGAATTTATTCCCCAACCAGTGATCATCAAATCGCGCTTTGGAGAATATGAATCTGGTTTTAAAATTGATCAGGGTAGTTTGATCTATACACGAAAGATAAAAATGAACAAAGGAGAGTTCCCCGCTGATTCCTATAACGAACTAATAGAGTTCTATCGCAGCATCAACAAAGCGGATCATATCAAGATGGTCTTTATGAATAAAACATAAAGGCTATTTCATTGGAGCATTTTTCTCCTTGGCCATTAAATAATACACAAGTCTCTCGGCCATGGATGGCCACCATTTATTTAACCAGACAGCGAGTTTGCCTTGGTCGGTAAGTACGAGCGTTCTTTTTCTTTTCACCACCGCTTTATAAATATGACAGGCGCACTCTTCTGCCGACATCATTTTTTCTTCGGCCCGCGGAGATTCACCTTGCTCGTGGCCATCTTTGGTTAATGCGTGTTTACGAATATTCGAAGCCGTAAACCCCGGACAAGCGGTGAGCACATGAACACCCGTATTCAGTAACTCTGTCCGCATAACGGCTAAAAATCCATTCAACGCAAATTTCGATGAGGAATAACCTGTGCGGCCGGGCAATCCTAGAAAACCGGCAATGGAAGAAATGCCAACAATAGATCCCTGGTTTTTTGCGATTTCGGGAAGGCAATATTTGGTGGCATAAAGAGCCCCGTAAAAATTGATGTCCATTACTTTTTTCACCACTTCTATGTCAACTTCCGAAAACAACGCACGCATGGATATGCCGGCATTGTTAATAAGAATATCAATGGTGCCAAACAGTCGAACCGCTTCTTCGGCCATTGATTTGTTATCCTGTTCGATGCTTACATCACCCTGGAAACCGTGAATAACAATGTTTCTTTTTCGGAGTTCGTCAACGGTAACATCTAACCCCTGTTTGTTACGACCGGTGATCAGAATTTTTGACCCTGCTTCCCCAAACCTTTCGGCCAGAGCCTTACCGATTCCTGAAGAACCACCGGTTATAACGACTACTTTGTCTTTCATGCGTTGAATGTCGAAGGTAAAAGTAATCAAAACATTGTTTTAATTTTGACGCTATGTATTTCCTTAAGTTGCTTTCAGGGCTTCCGTTTCCAATACTTTATGCTTTTTCTGATTTTCTCTTTGTGGTGAGCTACTATGTGGTGGGATATCGTATCAGAGTTGTGCGCAAAAACCTTAAGTTCTCCTTTCCTGAAAAAAGTGCTGTTGAACTTAAAACCATAGAGCGTCAATTCTACAAAGACCTTTGTGATTATGGTGTGGAAACCTTAAAACTTCTAACCATTTCTAAGGAAGATTTGATGAAGAGATTGGTCTATAAAAACCCGGAAATTGCTCAACCGTTTGCCGATCGTGGGCAATCGATCATTTTACTTACCTCGCACCAGTTTAACTGGGAGTGGCTTTTAACTTCGGGCTGTTTGTACTTGCCCTTTAAAGTCGACTTTGTTTATCAGAAGCAAAGCAGCAAATTGTTCGATGATTTTTCTATAGAGAGTCGCACTCGATTTGGCGGATACCCCATCGAACGAGCACAGGTGGCCCGTGAAGCCATTCGCAGAAAGAATGTGTTAAGAGGCGTGGCGATTATGGCCGATCAGTTTCCCGGTCTTGCACACGATAAAAAGTATTGGACTAATTTTATGAATCAGGACACGGCCTTCTTTCTGGGTCTTGGCCAATTGGCATACATCACTCAATATCCTGCTATCTTTTTTGGTGTAAGAAAAATCAGGAGAGGATATTACGAGGCTGAAGGATTTGTAGTATCGCTGCCACCTTATGAAAAAGAGAGCCAACAGATTGTGGAGGATTATGTGAAAGCAACAGAAAACATCATTTGTGAAAACCCATCCGGATGGTTGTGGTCACACAATCGTTGGAAAAGAAAACGGGAAGAAGACAATGATTAGTTAAGCAACATTTCAATGTCTTCGCGCGAAAGAGATTTGATTACACTCTCTTCGTTTTGAATCAGGTTTTCAGAAAGCTTAAGCTTGTGTTTTTGTAGCGTAAGGATTTTTTCCTCTACTGTATTGCGTGTGATAAACTTATAGCTGAATACTTTTTTCTTCTGTCCTATGCGGTGAGCGCGATCCGTTGCCTGAGCTTCAACAGCAGGGTTCCACCAAGGGTCGAGTATAAATACGTAATCGGCCTCGGTAAGATTGAGACCAAGACCGCCTGCCTTAATGGAAATCAAGAACACTTTCAGGAATGGATCTTTATTGAACTTTTCAACTTGCTCTTTACGATCGTTGCTTGATCCATCCAGATAGGCAAAAGGAATCTTTCGGTTTTTCAGCATTTCTCTCATGATATCAAGATGCTTCACAAACTGACTAAACACTAAAACTTTATGGCCTTCAAGCAGTGCGTTTTCAAGCATGTGCGAAACGTCTTCCAGCTTGCCCGAATCGCCCTCGTAGCGAGGGTCAATCATCTTCGGGTGATTGGAGAGCTGTCTTAGTTTAGTAAGGCCTTCCAGAATCATCATGCGGGTATTGTTGATTCCTTCTTTATCAATCTGATCAAGAATTTTATGACGATAGAATGATTTAGCCTCTTCATATTTCTTCTCTTGCTCCACCGTCATGTTGGTGTAGTAAATGTTCTCTACTTTTTCAGGAAGGTCAGTAGCCACTTGTGATTTTAATCTCCGAAGAATAAACGGTCGTATGATCGCATTGAGCTTTTTCATCTTCACATCATCCTGCCGTTTTTCAATGGGCACCTGATACTCGTTCTTGAAAAAAGTTTGTCCTCCTAAGAGACCGGGATTGATAAACGTCATCTGTGACCATAAATCCATGGTCGTGTTTTCCAGTGGAGTCCCCGTGAGCGTAAGTTTGAATCGTGATCTCAGCTCCATCACTGCCTTAGCGATATTGGATGTGGGATTTTTGATAACCTGCGATTCGTCCAGAATGATGTAATTGAAGAAAAACTTTTGCAAAAGATCAATGTCTAGTCGGGTAATACCATACGAGGTAAGCACTACATCATATTTGGCGAACTTCTCAACGTCTTTATTCCTTAATGTGCCAGTGTAGGTGAGGATTTTTAAATCCGGTGTAAACTTGGCGGCTTCCATCTCCCAGTTATAGATGAGAGATGTTGGCATGATCAATAATGATGTGCCGGCATTTCCTTTCTCCTTTTCGGATTGCAGCAGCGCCAACGTTTGCACGGTTTTACCCAATCCCATGTCATCGGCAAGACATCCTCCCAAATGAAATTCGTTCAGGAATTGCAACCAATTATAACCTGCTTTCTGGTATGGTCGAAGTGTGCCTTTAAATCCATCAGGCAATGGATAATCTTTTATGCCGGTGAATGATTGCAAATTACGCAGGCGATCGCTCATGTGAACTTTGGCGAGATTACCTTCCTCCAGGTCGCGCAATAATCCCACGTGGTGTTTTTTCAACATGGGTTTTTCGTGCTCTCCATGGGTTTCGCTCATCGCGAAGAGGTCGCCATATTTTACTAACCAGGCCTCAGGGATAATAGCGATCTCACCATTAGGCAGTTTGAACTCTACTTTCTTTTTGAGAATCAACTTGCGCAGGTCTTTAAATGAGATTTCGTATTCACCAAATTTGATTCGAGCGTGAATATCAAACCAGTCGATGTTCTCTTTTACTTCAAGTTCAATAACTGCTTTGCCTACGAAGTATTTCTTATCTCTGTTTTCGGGCTGACTTACTTCAAAACCAAGGTTGAGTAGGTTTACACGATTTTCGTTAAGCCATGAGAATGCAGTTGCTTTTTCTACTGCGGTGCGAAACCCCCGAAGAGGTAGCCCAAGTTTGATTAATGTTTGAGCATATTTTTTTTCGGCTTCTGCGTTTCGCTTTACGCGATGGAAGATATAGTCGTTATCCTTCTTCTCAACAGTAACACTCACTGGTCCAAAAGCATCTCCGCGAAAGCGATGTTTGCCATATTTGAAAGAGAGATCAAATACGATTTTTCCAGCTTCGTCATCGCCAGGTCCGTCTGAATCAATAGTACCAAATAACGTGGTTACTTCTTTTGAGGTACCAGGTGGTAACTCTGAAATGGTGAGATGCGGATGCGGATCGTATTCGTTCTTATTGATTTCAAAACCCTGCGCTTCAATTTCGTCAAAGGAAGCAATCAACGGAGCGACAAAGCGATTGTAGTATGTCTCTTCCATATTTTTTGGAATGACGACTTGTTTCTTCGTTAAAAAAGGCAACAGCTTTTTTCCATCCACATTCTTATCGAACCCATATAGCTTACCATTCAAAACGATCCATGCAGGATGCTTGCAAACCAGGTAAGCCACAGGGTTTGGAATATCAAGGCGTTTGCCTTCGTAAGTTATGGTGGGATAGTAATTGGTACTTTCTTCGCTTCTTTTAAAATGAAATTGAATGCTGGCGCGTTTTTCCAATACTTCGAGCTTTCGCCAAGTTGGTTCACCATCATTGCCCATCTCAAAAAGCATTTTGCCTTTTAGTTTATCGAGCACCGCAGCTCTCCGTTTTTCCATGAAGGCTTCAATCTGCTCCTGCACCGGCTCATCCCCTTTTTCTTTCTTGTATACTTTGCCGAAAAACTCATCGGGCTTCATCACCTTTTTAGAGAAATGTTTGAGCACAGCATCCTGGCTCATGCCATCCATCATTTCAATCAATTCAAAATCGCGATCATCTAATCCTTTGGAGAACTCTCGTGCATTTTTGTGAGAAATATTTTGATGCTGATAGGTGAGCTTACCCTTTTCATCGAGGTGTATAATGTAAGATTCAAAAATATAGCCCAGATACTCATGCTGATATAGCGAGTAAATGATTTGAAAAGGCTGGGCAGCAGAAACTTTCATAAGCCGTTTTAGTTCTTTAACGGCAGCATTCCGCAGCATCTTGATATCCTGAAGGAACGCAAATCAGTATTTTTTTTGATTTACGGAATGAGCCGAAAGGCAAAATAGTAAAAATTGAGCTACTAATTTTTAGTTTTTTGACTAAAAACTTACATGCCTTTTCACACACATCCGGACTTTTGGCAGATCTACTGGAATAACCTATAATTCTTGAAAGGCTGCTGTCTTTGTGTTTGACAGTGGGGAATAAAAGTGGCTCATGCGTTTTGGAATAGGGATGGACTTTTTTCAAAACACAAAGCACTTTGTT
>CANIVF010000111.1 GCA_947470895.1 Bacteroidota bacterium | reverse complement strand
GAAGATCCAACCCTTCAAGACAACTATCGAAATCCATTTTGTCAAGCATTTTCTTGAGCATGAGTAGGCCTGCCCAAGGGGTGATTTCTTTGTTGGTAAATTCGATTTTGTAGTCCATGTTCTTTGTCAGAAAATCAGACCGAATTTAAGTCCTGCAATCAAATTCTAAAATACTGATAGTCTTATCCTTCCAAACTATTTCTCCTAATGGCCGCCATTAGAACTTTCTCAAATGACAATTCTGGGTTTAATTACATCATGAAAAATCTAGTCCTGTTCACGCTCCTGTTTCTGACTACTTCTTCACTGGCCCAGAGCCCAGAAACGTTTGATCTCACCACCTATACCGTTCCCACTGGCTGGAAAAAAAACAACGACAAAAAAGACCTGGTCATTTACGCCATCACCAACAATGTGAAAGGCACCTATTGCCAGTTGGGGATTTACAAGAGCACAACCAGCAAAGGGAATCTACAGGCCGACTTCGAGAGCGAATGGCAAAGCCTTATTGTGAGCACCTACAAACCAACTACAAAACCTGAACTGGTTCCTGCTGCCTCCGAAAATAGATGGGAAGCGCAAGGCGGTGTTGCACCATTTACGTTCAACAATGCGCCATCCATCGCCATGCTCATTACGATGAGTGGTTATGGCCGTTGCACCAGCATTGTGGTTCTTACCAACACGGAAGACTATCAACCGCAAATCGAAAAATTTCTCGAATCGGTTACGATGAAGAAACTTGAACCTGCGACAGCGCAGGTGGTCACACCGGTAACATCAGCGACATCTCTACCCATCGCACCGGTTGTTGCCGCAAAGAGCTCAGGGTATAAATTCAACACCATCAACTTCGATGATGGCTGGACGAGCACCGAACAGGAAGACTGGGTGCAGGTGGTGAAAGGAAACATCACGGTGCTCATTCATTACCCTAATAAAAGTGCGGATACCTATAATTCTCAACTCCTGGATGGATTAAAAAATGCCTGGAATGTTCTCGTGGCACCAAGATATAGCACGGCAAGCTACTTTGAATTTAAACCGATACACAGCTGGCAATCTGTTGAGTTTGCCGAAGCCGATGCCGTGGAAAATAATACAGGCAAAGCCGTGCATGTTGTCTTGTTCAAAATAAATTATTCCACCGGAATGGGAAAATACATGGAATTTATAACGCCCGATAAAAAAACGTTTGAACAGGAATTTGGTGCCTGGCATGATACCTCGTACGGCTGGGAAAAAATGGAGAACATGGTAGGCTATAATCGGTTTGCTGTTGCCGAAGAAGATCTGAAAGGAAAGTGGTCCAATAATTTTTCAGGTATGACGCAATATGTAAATGCCTATACTGGTGCCGATGCGGGTGCGAGTGCTCATTCCTCCGTACAAAACTTTGTATTTAGCGCTGGTAACAACTACCATTGGGATATTAGTGTGGCCAGTGGCATGGTAGGCGCCATGAAGTTTCAGAACACAAAATCGGATGGCACATTTACGATGGTGAACAACTGGCAGATAAAATTTTCAGATATTGAAGGCAAACCCAAAACATACGATGTCTACTTCTCCTGCATCAAAGGGGCGCGCATACTTTCACTTTCGGATACGTCATACCCAGGTTATACAGATTATGCAAGGGTAAATTGAGTTGCTTGTTCTCTCGTTTGCCGAGAATGCAACAAGAGTGGTCTTATGTGAATCCATTTTACTGTTCAACGAGATGCCAACACACTCCTGCGATATCGATAACATTCACCTCTTGGCCATAAGGTTGCTTTGTTACTGCTCCGATGCTAATCCCAAATTTTTCAGGTAATTGGTTGTCAATCACATGATTTCTAAAATCGATTACATTATCAACTTTCACACTTGGCATAAAGTTTTCTGCAATTTCAATCTTATCATAGTTCTGCAAAATGAATTTGCAACCATCACTATCGAAGCCGACATAATCGCCCGCATCCCAGCTTATTTTAAAACCTAATTCCTGAAAAAGTTGCTTAGACTTTTCAAAATCTTTACCCGATGGAACAAAAGGCTCAAGAGATAAAAACTTCATATTGATATCGTTTAATGGTCACCTTGTCCATGATTCTTTCCTGTCAAAGTGCTACCAACGCTCATCACATCCCCATCATCACAAACGCACCCCAATAGTAAGGTTCTTTGTATTTGGTCATCAGTTGCAACTGTGCCTGCTTGAATGCTTTCGCTTTGCTTCCGCCCTTGGCCAGGTTGGTGTAGAAGTTTGTCATCAGCGCTTGTGTGGCGGCATCGTCTACTTTCCATAGGCTCATCACCATCGCTTTGGCTCCGGCTACTAAAAAAGCACGCTGCAAACCATAAACGCCTTCACCGGCACGCACATCGCCCAAGCCGGTTTCGCACGCGCTTAAAATAATCAGGTCGGTGCCATCGAGTGATAAGTTCATGGCCTCATAGGCAGTGAGTACTCCATTGTCGTTGCTTTCTAAGTTGGGCATCACTTCACCTTTTATCGTTGGCGATGCACCCGCTAATAAAAGGCCGGAGCGCAGGAGCGGATTGTTCTTCGCGTTTTCCTGATGCACACCTACAGATGATTGTTCAATATCAGGCTGAAAATATCCGTGTGTGGCAATGTGCACGATAGCCGGCCCTTTCAATGATTTGATCGCAGCCTCGGTAGCAGTCTTCTGCAAATAGGGTGTGGTCTGATATCCGCCTGTCTTCAAAATCTTTCCGATGTTTTCCACTTCGGTCTTTGTTCCCGGCAAGGCAGCCACGGCATCGCCACCATAATCGGGGAAGCCCAACAAGAATGCATTCTTCTTCACCACCACCGGCTTCTGACTTTTTAGCGCAATCACATCTTTGGAGTTGCCTACTAAAATCATATCATAACGGTTGAGCAAATAATCTCCATTGGTTTTCTTCAGCGTGCTTAAACTAATCTGGTTGTACACACCATCCGCAGAAATGTAAAGTGTTTTCTTACCGGTGAGTGTCGGATCGATGCGCGCCCAGAACTGATCGTACGAATACGTATCAGCCGATTTTTGCTGAATGGAGTTGCGATAAAATTTTGCGTAACGTGTTTCCAGTTGATTGCCATTGTCGAGCACAATCAATTTGGGTGTGGTGGCTCCTTTCGTCAATACAAGTGCTGCATATTTTGAATCGCTCGTAAATTCTTTATCGTAAACCCGTATGCGGATGAATTCAATAGCTGCTTCGGCATCGCCCAACGCAGCAGCAACTTTGGTGAAACTCAGTTTCTCTGTAGCATAGCATTGCGAGAAGTCGGCCGAACGTTGCGAGAGTGAGCGCTCCATATCATTGGCTTCTTTTTCCAGCAATGCCAAATTAATTTTCTGATTGGTCAGGTCTTCCTTGGAAAGAGAATAATAACGGGCCAGTGTTTCTTTCTTATCCAGCCATGCGATGTAATCTTTGATCAACTCATTATTGCCACTGACAAAAATTGCTTTCTTGATTTTGTTGGTGGAGTTGAGCAGCAAGCCTTTCGTGGTCATCTGATAATCGTACATGGTTTGCACGATGGCTGGATTGCTTGCACTCGCTTCAAGACAATAATTATAAAAGCGCTGGAATCGCGGCTGCAAAATATCCCAGTATTTTGTTTTCTCGGCTTCACTCATGGGAGGAAAATAGCGGTTAATAAATTCCAGCGACTTATCCATCGCAATTTTATAGCTCGCATCTGCTTTGGCGAGATCGCCTTTCTTCCAATACAAAATCGCCAGATCTTCCTGCGACTTCACATAGTCAGGATGGTTGGTATCCAGTGCCGTGCCGCGTATGGTCAATGACTTAGTCAGATTTTCTTCTGCTTCCGCAAAGCGACCTTGAGTGCGATAAAAATTGCCGAGGTCGTTAAGTACTTTGGCGTAGTTCGGTCCTTCCTTAAAACGCTCAAAATAAATTTGTGCCGATTGCTTGAAATAGGCCTCCACCTTATCCAGCTTATTCATCTGAATGTATAACAGCGCCAGGTTGTTTAGCACGCCAGCATAAAATGGATCTTTGCTGCCCAATAATTTTTCCAGCTTCAGGTAGATGGTTTCAGCCTCCGCAAATTTTCCGGTTTGCTGATAAAGCAGCGCGAGATTAGATTGAAAGCCTACCATGTCGCGCGAATTTTTTTTCTTGAGCTTATCCAGTATGGCAATGGCGCTGTTCAGTTTTGTCACTGCCTGATCGATGCGGCCAATCTGCGCAAACAAGATAGCCTGGTTGTTAAGTACGATGGAATATTCTTCACTTGCTGCACCCAACTGATCGTGAACAATCTGCAGCGCTTCTTCAAACGACTTCTCCGATTCATTATAGCGCGCTGTTTCCTGATAGAGTACAGCCATGTTATTCAACGAAGATGCGTATGCTTTACTGCTCGTTCCCAATGTTTGCTCACGGATGGATAATGCCTCAGAGGTGAAATACTCGGCTGAATTATAACGGCCCATCGTGGCATACAGCAATCCAAGATCTGCATGCACCTTGCTGTAGTTGATGTTGTTGGTGATTCCTTCCGTTTCATAACTCAGTTTCGCATCCAGAAAATAAATTTCAGCAGGCTTGAACTGGCGCACCTGATAAAAATTTTCGGCCGCATCTAAAATAGCCCGGCTCTTCTGTGCTGGCGTTTTATCTTTTTCCTGCTTCAATAAAAAGTTAGAAGCAGCATACGCAGACTTGGTGAGGGTTTCATCAAAGTCGCGTATGTTCATCATGCCCGAGTTATCAATTACTTTGATGGCGTAGTTGAAGTCAGTAGAATCCAATCGGTCGCGCTCGGCATCAGCTGTGCCGGTAGTTTTATCCTTTGCAGCCTTGGTGGCAGCCTTCTTGGTCTTTTCAACAAGTCTGTCTTTTATTGCACCGAGCTGTGCTTCACTTACTAAAGGAAGCATGGCCAACAACACACCTGCAAAAATGATCTTCTTCATAGCATTCAACTTTTTCAATTACGCTACTTCAACGCTCTGATTCGTTTTAAAATGAATCGCTATCGCGATACGCCTGAATCAATGCTAACTCTCCTTCTTTACCTGGTTTGGCATTTCCATGCTCCATGCCCATGATGCCACGATAGCCTTTATCGTAAACGTGCTTGAAAATGTTTTTGTAATTGATTTCACCGGTAGTAGGCTCGTTACGACCCGGGTTATCGCCAATCTGGAAATACGCAATCTCATCCCAACAGGAATTAATGTTATTGATGATGTTGCCTTCGTTGCGCTGCATGTGATAAATATCAAACAAGATTTTACATGAAGGACTTTTCACTGCTTTGCATATTTCAAAAGTCTGATCGGACAAGCGAAGGAAAAGTTCGGGTGTATCACTCAATGGCTCTAACACCATAATCAATCCACTCGGTTCTAAAATTTCTGCACCTCTGCGCAGAGCATCTACCACATTGGCAGTCTGTATGCCTATTGGCATTTTGCGTTCAAAAAATCCGGGCACCACCGTAGCCCACTTCGCATTTACACGCTTGGCCGTTTCCAGCGAAGCTTTGCATGTCTTGATAAAATTATCTTTGAACTCCTGTTTACCTGTAGCGAGTGACACCTTCCAGTTGTCGCCACCATCAATCACAAACACACCCATGGTCATGCCTAATTGATCTAAAGTTTTTCCGATGCGCTCTTGTTCGGCCACAGATCGGCCCATCAAGCCATTGTCCTCAATTCCTTTAAAGCCATGATCGGCCATAAACTTGATCTGATCCACAAAGTCATCGCCAGCATGATTTTTAAACATACCTGCATGCGGAGCATAATTTAGTTTGAATGGTTTTGCGAATGGCTTCGCATTTGAAAATGATGGCGTAGCCATAGCGGCTGAGGCCATCGCTGTGAGGCTGGCGTGAATAAAGTTTCTTCTCTTCATGGGATTAAAAAAATTAAGTTGGAGTACTTTGGAAATTAACATTTAAATTTCAACAAAAAAACGCAAAGGGTGAAACTATACAGAAACTTGTCAGAAGCAGTTATTCAGGGCCTTCAATTGATCTTTACTGATAACAAATATGCCGATAAAGTGATTGAAAAAATCCTGAAGAGCAACCCCAAATGGGGCGCCCGCGACAGACGGTTTATTGCCGAAACGATTTACGACATCGTGCGATGGCACAGGCTCTTCAAAGAAATATCAGAAGCAGAAGACGATGACTTCTGGAGACTATTAGGCGTGTGGTGCCTTTGGAACAACACCGAGTTTCCTGATTGGGAAGAGTTTGCAGGACTAAGCCGCAAAAAGATCGAAGCGAATTATGAGAAGCTGAAAGACATCAGAAAGATACGCGAGTCCATTCCCGATTGGCTCGATGAGTTGGGTGAAAAAGAATTAGGAAAAGATTGGGACACCGAACTGGCTGCGTTGAATGAAGAAGCAAAAGTAGTATTGAGGGTGAATACGCTTAAATTATCCCGCAAGGAATTGCAAGAGCAATTGGAAGACATTGAAAACATTCACACCGAAGCACCGAATGAATTTCCAGATGCATTGATCCTGGAGCAACGGCAGAATATTTTCACACGGCAGCAATTTAAAGACGGTTTGTTTGAAGTACAGGATGCTGGCTCACAAGTTATTGCTCCGTTCCTTAAACCAGAACCTGGCATGCGTGTGATTGACGCCTGTGCCGGTGCCGGTGGCAAAACACTTCAACTGGCCGCCTTGATGAAAAACAAAGGCCGCATCATTGCGATGGACACGGAAGCGTGGAAACTCGATGAATTAAAAAAGCGTGCCCGCAGAGCTGGTGTGGGAAATATTGAACCTCGAGCAATCGAATCATCGAAAACTATTAAGCGATTAGAAAATTCTGCCGATCGTCTGCTGTTGGATGTTCCTTGCTCAGGCCTTGGCGTGATCAAACGCAATCCCGATGCGAAATGGAAGCTGACTCCGGAATTTATGGAACGCGTAAAAGAATTGCAGCAACACATTCTGGTTGATTATAGCACCATGTTGAAGAAAGATGGCTTGATGGTATATTCAACATGCAGCCTGCTTCCTTCCGAAAATGAAAAACAAGTAGAGCTGTTTTTAGAGTCGCGAAAAGATAAGTTTGAGTTGATGGATCAAAAATGGATTAAGCCTTCAGAGGGATTTGATGGGTTTTATATGGCGTTGATAAAGAGATTCAACTAGTAAGAAGTAAGACATAAGTAGAAAGTAGAATGAATAAGTTTTTGCTCATTATCATCATATCCAGCGCCTTTACACTAATAAAAGCACAGGATTTTAGAACCTATGACCAAACAATACCCGGTACTGCGATCACATTCAAGATGTCGGCTATTCCAGCAGGAAAATTTAAAATAGGAAGTCCTGTCTCTGAGCGTGGTCGTGGAACCGATGAAGGACCACAAAAAGAAATTGAGCTCGCACAGTTTTGGATGGGTGCAAAAGAAATCACATTTGCCGAGTGGGACTTATATTTCAAAGATGCCACGCTTCCGCAAAGCAAAACCATTGATGGCGTTACACGCGCAACACCACAATACATCGATTTAACCTGGGGCATGGGTCGCGATGGAAAACATCCTGCCAACAGCATGAGTCACACCGCAGCGGTGATGTATTGCAAATGGCTCTATTCTAAAACCGGAATATTCTTTCGCCTGCCCACCGAAGCCGAATGGGAATATGCCTGTCGCTCAGGAAGTGAACCTGCCTATCCCTTTGGCAACGATGCGGCAAGTTTAAAGGAATATGGTTTCTTCAAGGATAACAGCAGCGCCAAGTTTCACCATGTAGGTCAATTGAAACCTAACAAATGGGGACTCTATGATATGCTCGGCAACCTGAGCGAGTGGACCATCGATCAATATGATGCGGGCTATTATACTTCGATGAGTGGAAAAAATCCGGGCACGGTGCCTGGATCGAAATATCCTAAAACTGTAAAAGGTGGTTCTTACCTGGACGAAAGTCAGGAGTTACGCTGCGCCAACCGCATCCCGTCCCATGCCGACTGGAACAAACGCGACCCACAAATTCCAAAAAGCAAATGGTGGCTCACGGAAGGAATGTTTGTCGGCTTTCGCGTAGTGCGACCGCTCGTACAACCTTCAAAGGAAGAGATTGAAAAATTTTATAACTTGTACCTCAAGTAATTTACTACTGTCTAAACTTTATTTCCATGAAAGAGATCAGCCAATCACGCAGAGATTTTGTCAAGAAAACATCTCTGATCGCCAGCTCACTGGCAGCCCTTCCTTTTGCGTCCAATGCGGGATACTATAATTCCTCTGCCGATGATTCTATCAAAGTAGCCCTAATCGGATGTGGTGGTCGTGGCACGGGTGCTGCTATGCAAGCCATGCTCTCCAAACAAAATGTAAAGCTGGTAGCAATGGCCGATGCTTTTCGCGATCGTCTTGATAGTTGCTTCAAAGTATTGAGCGATCCTAACAACGAAGATGGAAGTGTCTCCGATCGAATTGCTGTACCTGAAGAAAATAAGTTCACCGGATTTGACGGATATAAAAAAGCCATGGCCTTAGCTGATGTGGTTATCCTTACTACTCCTCCGGGCTTCCGCCCTATTCATTTTGAAGAAGCCGTTAAGCAAGGGAAACAAATCTTCATGGAGAAGCCAGTAGCCACTGACCCTGCCGGTATCAAGCGTGTATTGGATGCAGCGGTGATTGCCAGACAGAAAAAACTAAACGTTGTCGTTGGCTTGCAACGCCACTATCAAAACTCCTATAGAGAACTATATAAGAAACTGAAAGAAGGAATGGTGGGTGATATCGTTTCTGCGCAAGCGTGGTGGAACAATGAAGGTGTGTGGATGAACCCACGCCAATACAACCAAACCGAAATGGAATACCAAATGCGCAACTGGTATTATTTCAATTGGTTGTGTGGCGATCACATCACCGAACAACATATTCACAACATCGATGTGATCAACTGGTTTAAAGGAAGCTATCCTGTAAAAGCCCAAGGCATGGGTGGTCGCGAAGTGAGAAAAGGAAAAGAATACGGTGAGATTTTCGACCACCACTATGTAGAGTTTACTTATGCTGATGGAAGTATTTTAAACAGCCAGTGTCGCCACATTAAAGGCACGATGAGCAAAGTGGACGAACTGATCGTGGGCACTAAAGCAACCATTCAGTGTGGTGCAGCCAACATCATCGACCGCAAAGGAAAAGTATTGTATCAATACGATCGCTCGAAAGAAAACAATCCTTACCAAACAGAACACGATGAACTGTTTGCAGCCATCGCTAAGAAGGAATACAAATTTGACGATACTGAAAACGGAGCAAAGAGCACGATGACCTCCATCCTTGGAAGAATGGCAACCTACAGCGGACAGGTAGTTGAGTTTGATAAAGCGTTGAATTCAGGCCTGAACATTATGCCTGCAAAATATGATTTCAATGCATTGCCTCCTTTGTTACCGAATGCAGATGGATTTTATCCGGTAGCCGTGCCGGGCGTAACAAATTACTTTGCGTAAGCGCATTTCATAACATTCAAGTCAAAAAATTCCCGAAAGATTTAGCACCTTTCGGGAATTTTTATTTTCACATAAAAACTTAGCGTTGAAACTGATCAGAAAGATAATTTCATTCCTTTATAAAGGTTGGGTACTTCTTGTATTCACATCCTTCATGCTGCTTTTTTTGCCGGGCATTATCATACCTGCCTTCTTCGGGCAACATGCGGTGTCGGTAACCTACTTCTTTATGAAAGCATGGTCATGGGTATTCAGCATGCTCACCTTCATCCGCTATGATGTAGTTGGTCGCGAAAACATTGTGAAAGGCAAATCCTATATCTATGTGAGCAATCACACATCGTTTCTTGATCTACCCGGAATCGCGATGACAATTCGTGGGCAGTTCAGGCCACTGGCTAAAAAAGAGCTTTTAAAAATTCCTGTGTTCGGCTGGATCACGCGCGCTACGTGTGTTGTGGTCGATCGCAGCAGCAATGAAAGCCGAAAGAAAAGCATCGACCATTTGAAAGATATCCTCACTATGGGAATCAACATTTTAATCTTTCCGGAAGGAACACAAAACCGAAGCAAAGAAATTATGCAGCCATTCAAAGACGGAGCTTTTCGCATCGCACTGGACACTCAGAAATCGCTCTTGCCGATGGTCGTGCTGGGTGCAGGCAAGTTGATGCCTCCAGGCGCAGTAAACATGAAACCCGGGCGAATAAAAATTATTGTTGGTGAAGAAATTAAGTTAACCGGTGGACCCGAAGAAACTACAGCATCGCTGAGACAAAGAACCCATGATATTCTGCTTAAGATGATCACCGAGCGCACTACTACTATTTCTTCCTAATTTTCAGACTATGAACTCTACATCCAAAAGCGTGCTTACCGCATTGAACATGCTCTACTTTTCATTCATCATGGTGATGACACTGTTCGGGGCTATCGTTTTTTTTCTAACCGTGTCGGGCAATATCACACAAGACGCAGAGCTCGCTTTGATATTTCGCTATGTACTGTTCGTGATTTTACCGCTTGGTTTAGGTGCAGGATATTTCATCTTCAAACAAGGGATAAATGCCATCAAGCCTACACTTTCGCTGCGGGAAAAATTAACAAAATATCAAACAACCGTGCTTATTCGCTCAGGATGTTTTGAGATGCCCGGCCTATTCGGTGCTGTGGCAGTGTTGATCACGGGCGACCTTACTTTTCTGTTGTTCACCGCTATTGTCATTGTTCTCTTCGTGTTGCTAAGACCGACAATCTACACCATCACCACCGATATGAACTTATCAACTAAAGAACGGGCCATACTCGAAAATCCATCCTCACCACTCTAATGCCCATGATCAGGTCATTCATATTGGTGTTTATCGGTGGTGGCCTAGGAAGTGTGGTGAGATTCTCCCTGGGCCGATGGGTTAATTCGTTGCACAATCATAACTTTCCTTATGGCACATTACTGGTCAATATAATTGCCTGTTTTACTTTGGGGTTGGTGATTGGTCTTGCCGATCATAAGCAGTGGTTGTCACCCCCGGCACGCTTGTTCTGGACAATAGGTTTTTGTGGCGGGTTCAGCACCTTTTCCACCTTCAGCCAGGAGACATTTTATCTTATTCAGGGTGGTTTTAACCTTTCGATGATCGCTTATGTGACACTTAGTCTATTATTTTGTGTGTTAGCCGTGTATTTAGGACTGTTTGCCGTAGAACACATTTTTTAAACTATTTATTCTAGCAAATTGTATGTTTCGGCTCTTAATATATGATGAGAATAATTATTGCCCTTTTGCTATTCACGATCCCATCATATTATTGCCTTGCGCAAAGGGTAAATCCTCAGGTAACTAATCTTTCAGGCTTCGATCTTTCAGGCCCCACTCTGGTGGTAACCGTTTCTATCGGAGAGCCTGCCACTGCATCATTTTTTAATACAGACTACATACTCACACAAGGCTTTTTGCAACCAGAGAATCTTCCTTGTGGAGAGTTTGAGTTGACCTACTATCCCAACCCTACTCCTGATGAAATGATCATTGAGGCGCTGGGCTGTGATATTAAAATTGAGTCCATGCAATTAATTGATGTATGGGGAAGAGTAATTACCACGATAGCACCCAAAAAGAACAACAAAGTACAACTCGGTGATATTAGTCCTGGTGCATACTTCATCAAAGTTATCCTCTCAAATTCCGAAACGGAGACTTTAAAAATTGCCAAGATTTCAAACTAGCCTATGAAGAGATTTTTACCCCTATTCGTCTTTGTATTTTTCTTTGTGACATTGTCGCTTGCGCAAGCTCCTAAAGGAATCAATTATCAAGGTGTTGCTCGTGATAATGGAGGAAAAGCATACGCTTCCAAAACCATTGCTGTGCGCATCAGTGTTTTAAAAAATTCGGCAACCGGAGAAGTGGAATATGCAGAAACACATAAGCCAGAAACCAACCAGTTTGGTTTGTTCACTTTAGTTATCGGGCAAGGCACAAAAGTTACCGGAGACTTTGCGCTTATCAGTTGGGCTATTGGAAGTAAATGGCTTCAGATTGAAATGGATCCTAACGGAGGCGGTTCCTACACACTGGCAGGAACACAGCAATTGATGACCGTTCCCTACGCCTTATATGCTGAATATGCAGGAAATAGTAGTGGCCTCAGTGCAGGCTCTGGTATATCTATAAACAATGGCGTGGTCAGCAACGCGGGTGATGGCGATAATGATTTAAACAATGAACTTCAAAATCTTTCGGAAGTACTCATTAAAAGCAACAATGCTGGTGGAATAAAAATCACAAACCTGGGAGCGCCAGTTATCGGCACCGATGCAGCTACCAAAAATTATGTCGATGCTCAAAATGCACTTCAAACACTTGCCGAAATTCTTACCAGAGCAAATGATGCGGCTGCAAAACAAATTAAAAATCTGGGTGCCCCTACGGACGCAAACGATGCTGTCACAAAAAATTATGTGGATATCAAATTTGCATCCGATCTGGACATCGATCCAACCAATGAACTTCAGGATATTTCTCAAGTGCTCACCAAAGGGAGTGATGCTGGAGGACAAAAAATAACAAATCTTGGAGCTCCCACTTCAACTAATG
>CANIVF010000110.1 GCA_947470895.1 Bacteroidota bacterium | reverse complement strand
CATCCCCAACCTGAACATCGACATCGCCCCCATCCTCATCGATCTCGATGACCTGGACATTGATATCGACATCGATGAAGATTTCGACCATGACGAAGATTGGGATAACGACAACGATGAAGACCGTGACGAAGATGTAGATCATGACGAGGACACGTTCCTGAACAAGGATAAAAACAAAATCAAAGAGAAAGACAAACAGAAGGATAAATCAGACCTAAACCACAAGTCAGAAAAAACCGACCAAAAGGAAAAGGATAAAGCGAAGGGGTTGAAGAGGATTAATTGAGTTCGGTCTGATCGATAGGATAGTGCGCATCTCTCTACAAGTTGTCATCGCGGGCGAGGAACGAGACCCGCGATCCCGATGAAGTGAAACAGGATTCGTGCTACGTTTCATGGGATTGCGGGTCGCGCAAGAGCGTGATTTTTGAGTTTGTTAAATTATGAAAGTATTTTTTTGATTGTTGATTTATCATGCTTGCACGCAATGACATCTTGAATTGGGAGCGCATCCTTCTATGAAGTGTCATCGCGGGCGAGGAACGAGACCCGCGATCCCGTTGAAGTGAAACAGGATTCGTGCTACGTTCCACGAGATTGCGGGTCGCGCCAGAACCTAATCTTAATGAAGAGTAAATTTATCAGAGCTCCTTTTTCAATCATCACTTATCACGCTTGCCCGCAATGACATCTTGAATTGGGAGCGCATCCTTCTATGAAGTGTCATCGCGGGTCTCGTTCCTCGCCCGCGATCGCGTTGAAGTGAAACGCGAGTGGAGCTATGAAATGCGCTGTGCTACGTTTCACGAGATTGCGGGTCGCGCCAGTGCCTGGTCAGAATACACAGTACGATTATGGAACTTGGTTACCGATCAACCATTCATCATGCTTGCCCGCAATGACATACTCAATAAAAAACACACACTATTTTTGAAATGCCATCGCGGGCGAGGAACGAAACCCGCGATCCCGTTGAAGTGAAATGCACAAAATACTATGAAATACCTCACTCTGTACTTAACTTTATTCAATGACCTACTATGTCTATATCATGACTAATGATCGGCACACGGTGTTTTATACAGGTGTCACCAATGATATCGAAAATCGTGTATTTGATCATAAGGTGAAAAGAGACAAACGCAGCTTTACAGCAAAGTATAATTGCAGTAATTTAGTTTACTATGAAGAGTTTGGGGAAATAAAGAATGCGATTCATCGCGAGAAGCAATTGAAGAAATATCTTCGCCAATGGAAAGAGGAGTTGATTGAAACTACAAATCCTGAATGGAAGGATCTTAGTGAGGACTGGTATGATCAGAAAGAATTTGAGTTGTTTATGAAATTTGATCGTTGAAGGAAGAATGCATTCGTGCTACGATCCACGGGATTGCGGGTCGCGCCAGTGCCTGGTCAGAATACACAGTACGATTGTAGAACTTGGTTTTCGATCAACTCTTCATCATGCTTGCCCGCAATGACAGCATGATTGGGTGGCACATCCTCCTACAAGGTGTCATCGCGGGCGAGGAACGAGACCCGCGATCCCGATGAAGTGAAACGCGCTTGAAGCTATGAAATGCTCTGTGCTACGATCCACGGGATTGCGGGTCGCACCAGTGCTTGATCATGATGCATAGTAAATTATTAGAATTCCTTTTCGATCATCACTTTACCACGCTTGCCCGCAATGAGAGCAAAAAAAAGATTAACAAACTTAATTTCGTTTTACAAACCTGCCTGAAAAGTTCGGCACCGCTTTCATCTCACTGTAAACCAATTTACCATTCACCCAAACCTGATTCACACCTGTAGAAAGTGCAGTAGAGTTTTCGATGGTGGCGTTGTCGATGATGGTTTCAGGATCGAACAAAACAAGATCGGCATAGTAGCCAGGCGTGATGAGGCCGCGGTTTTTGATGCCTGCGTTTTCGGCAGCGAGGCTCGTCATTTTCTGGATGGCGGTTTCCAGGGGCATGAGTTTTTGTTCGCGCACATAGCGGCCGAGCACGCGCGTGAAGGCTCCGTGTCCGCGCGGGTGCCCGCTCATGGTGCCATCGGTGCAGATGCTGCTATAGGGCCACTTGATAAAATTGCTGATGTCGCTTTCACTCATGCTCTTCGCCACAATGGTAGCGCCCTGGCCCGGTGCCGCGCTTTCGCGGATGATGCGCAGCAGACCTTGTGCGGGTGTTTCGTTATTGAGTGTTGCTATTTCCGTTACGGTTTTTCCTTGCCACGCCCGGTTGGGTGAGTAGCGCACCATCACCGAAGCAGCGGGGTCAAACAACTCGCGTGTAGCAAACTCGGCATTGGCGAGGTTGTCGAAATCTTTTTTCGGAAACAGTACACGCGGTGTGGAGTTCCACATGGTGTAGGGATATACATCGGCTGTGATGTTGATGCCTTCGAGGCGAGCGCTTTCCAATTGGCGTAAGATTTTATCAGAGTTGCCCCACTTGCTGCGCATGGCAATTTTAAAGTGGGTGATCTGCACCGGAATTTTTGCTTGTCGCCCGATTGTAATAATCTCATCGATAGCTTCTTCAATGTTCAGGTCTTCGCTGCGCAGGTGACTGATGTAACGTCCGCCTTTGGCTGCGGCTACTTTGGCGAGCTCGATCACTTCATCACGACTGCTATAGAAAGCAGCTTCGTATTCAAGACCAGTGCCGAGGCCGAGTGAGCCTTTGTCCATTTCGCGGGCGAGCACCACTTTCATGGAATCAATTTCTGTTGGGGTTGCTTTTCGCAACACGCCACCTTTCATAAATTTTTCGCGCAGCCACGCTTGACCTGTGTATGAGGCCACGTTTACACTCACCGGAATATTGTTCATCGATAGTATGATGGAGTCGATGGGTGTGGAGCCTCCGTCCTGCCCCACCACCACCGTGGTAATACCCTGACTGATTACCGCGATGGCCGAAGGATTCTTTTCGAGTCCACCATCGTGATGACTATGGCTATCAATAAAACCGGGAGCAAGAGTTTTTCCTTTCCCATCGGTCACGCTCTCGTTAGGAAAAGGAGTAAGTGCACCCAGGTCTTGGATGAAATCATTTAAAATGCGCACGCTACCGCGGACGGCCGGAAGGCCCGTGCCATCGATGATATTGACGTTGGTGATTAAGTGTGTGGTTGGGAGGGTAACCGGTTTATCTTCCCAGATATTCTTAATGATTCTACTGGCTAGCCAGTCAGTTCCATTGGAGAGGCAAATAAGGGTTTGATTCTTATCGATATGACGAGTGATTGAATTAAAAAAGCCTACCCAGCTACCAGTATGGGAAACTACTTTATTGGGCTGATCAATGAACCATCCAAAGCCATACCCTGTGGCTTCACCATGATTTAGTTTACCCGGTGTGATTGCTTCTGCGAAGGTGAATTTCTTCACGAGCTTTTCAGTGTAAAGCGCCTGATCCCATTTGTAAAGATCTTCTACCGTAGAGTACACATTGCCATCACCTACAATTCCATCAAAGCGAATCAAATCATTGAGCACCTGCTTGCCGCCTTCTATACGAAAACCAAACACGCGCGAGGGCGGATATGATTTCATATTGAGGTGATAGATATAGGTGTTGGATAACTTAAGCGGGCCCGCGATGTATTGCTGAAAGAATTTGTCGGACGTAGTGCCAGATACTTTTTCCAACACCGAAGCGAGTGTGGTGTAGTTGGTGTTGCAGTATTGCCATTGCTCACCTGGCTGAAAAACGAGTGGCGGTTTTTTGGCGGCAAGCAACTCGAGCATCGATTGATTGTTGAGTGTATCGATCAACGTAAGATCACTGGAAGCTATATCAAAATATTCCGGCAGGCCCGAGGTCTGGTTCATCAGGTGGCGGATGGTGATGTTGTTATAGGGAAATTGCGGAAGGTATTTTTGAACGGCATCATCGTAGTTTAGTTTGCCTTGTTCTTTCAGGATCATGATCATCATGGTGAAAAACTGTTTGGATACCGAGGCGAGGTTGAAGGATGATCCGGTGGTTAAGGGCGCTTGTGTTTTTGGGTTCGCAATGCCGAA
Source organism: Bacteroidota bacterium (assembly GCA_947470895.1). Classification (GTDB taxonomy): domain Bacteria; phylum Bacteroidota; class Bacteroidia; order Cytophagales; family Cyclobacteriaceae; genus ELB16-189. The sequence continues at coordinate 8,663 of CANIVF010000110.1, read as the reverse complement.
CGCTTTTTTATAGAGTACTTTTCCTTTTTCTCCTATAAGCACCGTGCCGTTGAACAGTTGGCGTTGATGCAAATAAGTAAGCACCGAATCGATGCGGGTGATTTTTTTTGAAGGTTGCGCGTGAGTGATGATGGGGATGAGGAAAAAGAGGAAGAGGAGTTTTTTCATAGCGAAATGAAATTAAAAAATAATGGGTGAAGGTAGTGATTTATTAAGGTTGGGTAAATCTTTTTAATGGCGTGGTGACGATGATTAACGGTTATTGAACCCTTTCAGGGTTCGTGTCGATATCATTCATAATTCCTCGCATTGCATGCGAGGCTATTCACATTAAATCCCTTTGGGATTTGCGAGTTGAAGCAGGGATTCCTTATTATAAAATTCATGACATTATCCCGAAGGGATAAAAGATAAATAGCCTCAGATGAAATCCGGAGTGGATTTTGATTGGATAAAACACAACCCCGAATGGGGTTGAATAAAGAGGCGCGGTATCTGTTCTGTTCTGTATAAATTGAAAAATGACTAAATTTGGATGATGGGATTACTAGAAACCTATAAAGATCAGATTCTAAGACTTTGCGAAAATTATAACGTAAAAAGTCTGTATTCATTTGGTTCTGTCAATACCACAAAATTCAATGAGCAGAGTGATGTTGATCTTATGGTTGACTTTGTTACCGCTGACCCCATTGAGTATACCAATAATTATTTCGATCTGAAATTTGAACTGGAAAGAATACTAAACCGATCCATCGATCTACTGGAGCATAAGGCCATTAAAAATCCATTCTTGAGAGCGAATATCGACAAATCAAAAATCCTCATCTATGGACGTTGAGGTAAAGACCCGCCTAAAGGACATCGAACAAGCCATTATAGAAATCAATTCGTTCATTCCGGATATAAAGAATTTCAAAGATTTCCAAAATGATTTAAAAACAAAGCGGGCCGTTGAACGAAATATTGAGATCATCGGAGAGGCCATGAGCAGGATTCTTACTATTGAACCTTTTATTAAAAGCAGTGACACCCGTAAAATAGTGGATACCAGAAATAGAATTATTCATGGATACGATTCTGTTTCCGAAGATATACTTTGGGGTATTATCATAAAAAATCTACCCACACTCGAAAGAGAAGTAAAAGAACTTTTAGATTAGGCTTAATTCATTTAAGGTTTGATTTAACATTATCTCTTCAGCGCCTTCACAAACACATCAATCTCATCGGGCCCATCGTTCAGATAATATAAACTCACTAAACCTGCTTCATTCAAAAACACCGTGGCGGGCACGGCATTGGCGGTTAGCCACCAACCTTCGGGTAATGTGATCGTGTTGTGCACACGGCCAAAGGAACGATCCCACACCAACTCGTTATTCGACATGAGATAGCGATGCGTATCGGTATAGGTTTCTTCAATGCGTATTCGCGTGGTGGTGCCTTTCTTTACCGGATCAAACCAGATCACAATCGCCTCGGCTGTGGGAGAATAATCGGCACCAATATCAATGCCTTTATCTTTGATCGCCTGGCCCACCAGTGTTTCTACTTTCAAAGGCATACCATTATCGAGATTAAATGCCGAAGGATTGGAAGTCTTGCTGCCGGCACGCACTACGTTCACATATTTATTCTCTTTCTCTTTCGTCTCTGTGTAGTCGTGATACAACCGGAACGAATGGGTTTCGGGTTGCTGCAGGTAATCCACGATCTCGCGGGTTTGATAGGCACGTTCAGGAAAACTCAGCCCTACCCTCGCCTTCGATTTATCTCTGCCTTGTGCCTGCGTGGTGTTATCTTTCGCGATGAGCGGTGCGGCAACAATCGGGTATGAAAGTTTTCTGCCTTCGATGTGCAGGTTCACGGCTTCTGGTCCGCGATTAACAAAGCTCGCCTTTACCCGACCATCGGGTTCGATCATCACTTGTGCCTGATAGTTGCACGCAATCAACTCATAGCCTTTCGGCAATACAATGGAATTTCTTTTGATGCCCAGCGAACGATGAAAAACAATCCGGTCTTCTTCTGCAAAATAGCTTTGTGGATCGTTGTAGGTTTTATCAATCAGCAACCGATACTCCGAATTCTTTACTACGGGGTGATCTAAGTTTACCTGCAGGTAATCCGTGTCTTTATCGGCAGAAGCAAGGCCATTTCGTTTGGCTTCTTCACCATGCACAATAGTCCAGGTGAGCAACTTGCCGGAATTTAAATCGGTAACACGATCTACAAAATGGGAGCTTCCTTTGCGGAGTGCGTTGTGATAAACGTGCGCATGCGGTGTGGTGGCTGCCACTTCATACAGGATACGGAAGTTGTTGGTAAACGGATCGAGCAGTTCGTAGCGAGTGTAATCATCGGCAGACTGAGCCAAGGCTGTGAGTGTGCAAAGTAAGCTGATCAGTAAATAAAGTCTTTTCATAACCGGATATGGAATGCTTGAAACTAAAACAAATCGAAAAGGATTGCAAACGCATTATTCATCAGCAACATGCGGTGGCTACTCCTGCATACAACTATAAATTTAAATAAGTATTTTTGATGGTATGTTTACCTTGACAAAAATCCGGATCGCTCTCTTACTCGTGATCTTGCTGCCTGCCGTGGTGCACGCGCAGAAGCCTAAAAGCTATACGGCTGTCACGACAGAGTTATCACAAAAAATTATCGATGCTCCTTCCGCATGCACACCTCAGAGTCTGGCGATGGTGCCCTTCATGGCTACAGCATCATCAGCAGAGCAATCCAAAGCGTTTGGAGAATACCTGAGGGAAACCATCATCACTTCCATTGCGGGCATCCTGAAAAACTGAAACTCTTTGAGCGCACCGGCAGCAAAGAATTTCCGGATGCTGATTTGAAGCTACTCACACAGCGTTGCCACGAGAACTTTTCGAACTATGCGATGCTAACTCCTTACCCTAGCCAGCAAGATGATCGAATTGATTTTTGTGTGACGTATAACATACCTATTGCCGGGGTCATTCCCACCCTGGAAGAAGCCGATGCCATTCTGAAAGCCAGCAATCTGCAGGAACAACTTCGCGTGATGAAGCTGATGGAAACTCCGCCAAAGAAAATTGAACCAACACTGACCGCCCTGTTGAATAAACGCAGTCTCCAAGATCGCAGTACCATGAATGAAATTCAAACATTGGCGATTGACGTATTGGTCAAATGCAAAACCACCGATATAAAAGCGATGGAATACATGATCAGCGTGCTTCCCCATTATGGCAACGACACCGAAGCCGATATGGAAGCATTATCGGAAATGGGTAAGCCAGCCGAAAAACCACTGATGGCACGGTTAGATAAAACAAGCCATCAGGACGGAAAATTTCAGTTTCAGTTGATCACGTTGCTGGGACAATTAGGTGAGGATTTGGCCGAGAAATCCATACAACGCATTTTGTCGATTACACGCAACAGCGATGTGCGCTATGCAGCAGAAACAGCCATTCAATCCATCAAAGGATATGAATATTGTAGATGCTTTCGTGCTCCATGAACCTGTGTCTGTTGCATCCTTTGGTTAAACAAACAACAACCAACTCGCACCAGCCGCTGCAATGATCAGGGCCGACACGAAAAACTTAAGTGCAAAATCCCGGTTGCCCTGAAGATACGAATACAACGACTTGCTGAGCAGGTTGGTGGCATTCACCATCATAAAGGTGAGGAACGCAAACTCGAAGGTGATGGTGTTGCCAGCCATATCGGCAAGGTTTACGATAATAGCATCAAGGCCTGCGAAAGACGCGATCACCGAACTGATTATAAAACCCGATTGGCCGAATAGAATCAAACAGATCTTGGTAACAATCTTGATCACGATCAGCAAGCCTGCAAATTTCAGTGCCGGCAATAGCGAGAATATCGCGGTGGCCTTTTTGCTTTGTGCTTCCTCCGATTCATGTGGCTCTTTCTTCTTAAAGAAAACATAAGCGATCACGCCCGCGGTGAATACCATGATGAGGATGCTAGGCGCAATGGCCACCAGCCAACTGGTGTTGAGCGGACCAACCAATAAAAATATTTGCAGGAAGCTGGCGAGATTGGCGAGGATAGCAGCACCCACCAAATGATTGACAAATGGAGTTTTATTGCTGCGCTGTGCCAGGGATTGCGTGGCTGAAGTAGAAGAAACAAAGCCTGCCATAAAACTGGTGAGCGCAAAACCATTTTTGTTGCCTACAATTCTTCCGAGAATGTAACCGAACACATCGATGCCAGTAATCAACACCACAACCATCCAGATTTTTCTGGGGTTGATCAGGTCCAGGTTATCAAATTGACCTACCTCAATATTTAATCCGTGCATGATGTCGGACAATACTTTTAAATCGCTGAGCTTGTAGGAATAATCGGGCAACACAGGCAATGCCACGAGCGCAATGATCGCATAGCTGATGAAGGATTGAACCTCCTGTCTGGTAAGGCCAGCCACCAATTGGGTGGTTTTTGATTTCAGCGAAAGCACAAAAACAACAACCACAAAAATCGCCACCACAATCTGCAACGGAATGATGCTGAGCATCACCATAAGACCCAGTATAAATGTAGTGATGGCCGATAGCTCGCTCGTGATACCATAATCATTGGTGTGTCTCGACTCCGTTATATAATAGGAAATCAACAGAATGAAAAAACCGATCACGACAACCAATGCCAACGATTCGTATTGATGCTGATAAAAGATACCGGCCAGTGCACCCATCAATGAAATCAACGAAAAGGTGCGGATACCACCTACATGCGGATCGTTGGGGTTGTTACTCTCCCGCTCCAGACCTACGGTGGCACCGAAAACAAGAGCAAGCAATAAGTTGGTGAGCAGTTCCGAAATCATAGGCAATCACAATTAAACACGAATCAATTTCCTTTTAAATGGTTATTCAAGTTAATCAGGAATTATTTCATTTCCATTGGGTAAGAAATGTAAGCTGTCGATAACGCCAGAAGAATGACATTCATCATGAATTCCGAAAACATCCGATGGACCTTCAAAGTATTTTCGACAGCGATAAAAAAAGTAAAAAAGAATAAACACTTCGTTATCCGGTATGTTTGAAAGTGGAATGACTATCACCATCCTCTTTCCGCATCAGTTATACCAGCAGCATCCGGCTATTGAAAAAGGTTGTACCGTATATCTGTTGGAGGACCCACTCTACTTTACCCAATATCCTTTTCACCAACAAAAGCTTGTGCTTCATCGTGCTTCGATGAACTACTACCAGCGCCATCTTGAAAACAAAGGATGCAGCCTTACTTACGTAGATACTGCTGATGCTGATCTGAGAAAACTATTCCTTTCCTTCAAGAAGAAAAAAATTGATCTCATTAACTATGTGGACACCGCCGACTATTTGCTCGAAAGAAGAATACAACGTTATGCAAAACAGCATGGCATTGCGATAAAGCGCTATGATTCACCTAACTTCTTAACCACCGAAACAGAACTTCAAGCACTCTTTGCCAACGAGAAAAAATACCTGATGGCCAACTTCTACATCAGGCAACGCAAGCGGCTTGATATTTTAGTAGAGCATGATGCACCCGTTGGCGGGCAATGGAGCTTTGATGCGGACAACCGGCAGAAGGTGCCGAAGGGACTAACCTTGCCCAGCGTGTATACACCAAAAGAAAATGAGTTTGTTAGCGAGGCGAAAGTTTATGTAGCGAAGAATTTTAAGAAGCATTACGGAGAGGTCAAAACATTTCCCTGGCCAACCACCCACCAGGAAGCAGAAAAAGTGTTGGAAGATTTTCTACTTCACCGTATGAAAGACTTTGGTGCGTATGAAGATGCCATCGTAAAGAATGAATCAATCTTGTTTCACTCCGTGCTCACCCCAGCTTTAAATATTGGTCTCCTTACACCACAACAAATCATCGACAAAACGTTTGAGCTTCATCAGAAGTTAAAATTCCCACTCAACAGCCTGGAAGGTTTTATCAGGCAGATCATAGGCTGGCGCGAATTTATGAGGGCCATCTATTTGCGCGAAGGCGTGAAACAGCGTACTTCCAATGCGTGGCGTTTTACGCGCAAGATTCCGAAATCATTTTATGATGGCACCACAGGCATTGAGCCGATTGATCAAACGATTAAGAAAATTCTGGAGACGGGTTATTGTCACCACATCGAGCGATTAATGGTATTAGGCAACTTCATGCACTTGTGTGAATTTGATCCCGATGAAGTATATCGCTGGTTTATGGAACTGTTCATCGATGCGTATGATTGGGTGATGGTGCCCAACATCTATGGTATGAGTCAGTATGCCGATGGTGGCATGATGACCACCAAGCCTTACGTTTCGGGCAGCAACTACATTTTAAAAATGAGCGACTACACCAAAGGCCCGTGGTGCGAAGTGTGGGATGGTTTGTATTGGCGTTACATCGATCAGCATCAGCAACTCTTTGCAAAAAATCCACGCATGAGTATGATTGTGAATCTGGTAAAGAAAATGGAGCCACAGAAATTAAAAACACATTGCGCCAACGCGGATAAATTTTTGAACTCGTTGTAATCATAATGACAGTCGCTAAAATTCTATGGTCGCCCGAGCAAAACCGGATCTCTTCAAATGGCCATGTTCACGGGCAGGTATCCACATCGGGCCTTCTCTAACAAATTGAATAGCTTTTTCGTCCAGTTCTTTACTCAAGCTATTTTTGACTTTAAAATCCCTGAGCTCACTTCGTGTTGTTACGTTGAACGTTAAAGTAACCTGACCATGCTGCGAAGGATCGAGTTGTCTCGTTCGTTTCATCAGGTATTGTATCAATTGCTTATTGCCTCCATCCGGCATAGGATATAAACTGCTTTCATCATAAACATAGGTTTGACCATCAAGTGTTCTTGAGCGGCCCTTTACTAAAAAGCCATCGCTGAAAAACTCTTCAAAGTGCATCGCTCCATTGGAATGGCGACCATTCCAGATGCCCTGCTTGAGGCCATCTTTATATTCACCTTCCTCAGCGATTACTCCGTTTTCATAATAGTGCAGATATTTTCCAGCCCCATCCTTCACCAGTTGATTACCCAGAGAGTCCCACATATTTTTCAAGAAGTAGCCATCATGAAAATACTCTTCACTCTTTAGCGTACCATTATTATGAAATTGCTCCCACTTACCTACAAATCGGTCATGGTCATAACGACCAACCGATTGATAAGTATGGTGATCGCTGTAATAGAGAAAGATTCCATTGCGTTGATTATTATCAAATGTTCCCTTCATTTGCACCATACCATTTTTATAAAAGTCACCCACTGGTCCTTGCCACTGGCCTATAGAATCACGTTGACCAATGCGATAAAATGCTCCAGGTGGTCCTTGTAATTCTTTCCACTCTTCATCATACCATACTTGCACCCGTTCAAATCTCGTGGGAGAAAGTGAATCGGGTAAAACTTGATTTTTGATGGGTCGCATCATCGTGAGCGGATGTTCAAGTTGCATATAGGGTTGTATCTTTTCCTGCACCCATTCAACGCTATCCATGTAGCGGTACGACTCCTTCTCGATCATGTTGATGCGGAAATTCGCTTCCCTTCTCCGCAAAGCAATATAGTGCCTGAGTTTCGTGGTGTCGGAATGCAATGCTGATGGAAGATATGTATGTGCATTTAGCATAGCCTGAGCAGTATCCCACGCTGCAAATTGTTCCTTAAAATGCTTCAGAAAATCTTCATCGGAAAGACCTTTTTGATTGAATAATTGTGAGGTAGCCTCTTCGATGTTCAGCACCTTTTGGAAGAAATTGAAGTAGGTAACCTGATATCGCGGTAACGCGATAAACAAAGAAACACACGCGGGTATAAACAGGTATTCTATCCGCATGGTACGATACGAATGACTAAATAAAGAAATTGCACCCAGCACAAGCCCTCCGGCAAGACCACCCACGTGTGCAGAGCTATCCGCATTGAGCATTTTGGCAAACAGCATGTTCACTACCAAAAAAATAACGAAATTGATCACGATGGGTACCACCGGATGGTCGTTTTTTCGGCTCTCTGAAAGTTGAATCACTAACGAAAAGCCGAAGAGACCGAAGATTGCACCTGATGCTCCAACACCAATCGTAAAGAGATTGAAATACAGGCTTGCCAGACTTGCGGTGATGCCACAGATCAAATAGATCCACAAAAATTTATTTGTTCCTGTAATCTGCTCTACTTCACTACCTACACTAAAAAGGGCATACATATTAAAAAGCAGGTGCATGATATTACCATGCATAAACATATGCGTGAAAAGGCGATACCACTCTTTATCCAATGTTAGCGGTGCGAATTCTGCTCCGCGAAATAAAAGGCCTTGCGTCCAAAGAGGATCAGACAACGTGCCCGCACGATAGTAACACCCTAAAAACACCACCAGATTTGTAACAATAAGCAGTAGTGTGGCTGGGGATTTTCTAAAGAAAGACAGGTTCATAGGTGTAGAAAGATAAAAGGGATTTCGATTAGGAACAATGGCCTGTCGGGAAAGTCGTTGATCGGTTATGGCTAAAAAAGTAAAATTGATCATATGCAACTAAATGCCATCCTCACCAATCTATTTAAAATGATCGTTGGAAAATTAAGCACCGGTTTTTGTTACCCTTTTGGCAAATGTCCAGTATACCGAGTCAAT
>CANIVF010000109.1 GCA_947470895.1 Bacteroidota bacterium | reverse complement strand
CATTAGAAAAATAGAATTCGATATAACTCTATGAAAATAAGGCTCTTTGAGCAAGTATTATTCCAAACCATCCTAATGCTATGCATTAGAAACTAACTGATTGATTCTCATAGAGAAAGAAGTTATCCACAAACTCTAATGCATAATCTCGGTTTATCGCAAACAATGGAATGGGCAGCTATTATTCTTTTACATGTAAAAATCCAGATAGCCTGCAACTAGAAGAAAGACAGGGCTATTATAGGCTAGCTTATTCTTACTTTGTGGGCGATGACCACTACAATAACGTAGAAGAAGTTTCAACCGACAGATTTAAACCTAAAGGGGATTCATCTGTAATTATTTGTTATAATGATTCCTTTCCAAGTCTTAGCTATTTAAAAGAAGTCAATTTATCTCTCGTACGAGCTAAGACGAGTATAGTAATTTCTCTGTTTTTTATTCTGTTTATAACAGCAATATATTTCCTTACAAAGAGAGATCATTCAAGTTAAAGGAAATTGATTTATTTCAATGATTCACTCTAGTTCATTTCTTTTGAGCAACGAAGTTATCATCTCCGTAAAGTAATTACCATAATACGGACCCACCCAGTTCAACGCCATCACTTCTTCTTTTTGTAACTTCTCGTAATGTTCATCTTCGGTAATATAACCGGCATAATCGCCATTGAAGCTGGTGATAATCACCTTTTTATTTTGTTGAGCGGCCACTTTAGCAATGTGCTTTACAAAAATTTCCCCTGAGAAATCACAGGGTGTACCAATAAGGATGATATCATTGAGTTCCAGATAAGTAAGTTCCCCTTGCAAAGGATTCACAAGCCACGAGAAAATCCAGTTGCGCAGTTTCCAGTCTTTTGTAATTCGTAATTGTGAAGGCCCAAATTGAATGGGGATATGAGCTGCAATCAATGTGATTGAATCTGCTTTTGGTGAAACAGATGCAGATCTTACTCTCTCACTCAGCAGGTGCCCTGCCTTTGCTACCAGATCAAATTCTCCGGCATCAATTCCTGCTAATCGATGGCTGCCTACCATGCCAGCCATAAACATTCCGAACGAGCTTGTTGACTTCATTAACGAATCCACTAGGGCAGCTGGATAATCCCCCGAAAGGCTTTTACTTTTCTTGCTGATGCTGGTGGCATGGGCACTGAATGAAATGAGATGTGCTATTGTGCTATCGGCTCTCGTCAGCTTTAATCCACGAAGCAAACCATCATAGGAAGCTCCTGGTTTTAGCCGATTCTCAGCATATTCACCAGCATTCGCTTCCCAATAAGAAATAGATGCCGGTTGTAGTTTAAGTTCAATCTCTTCAATGGCTGCAATAATATTTCTGGAGGTTTCCTCTACCCATTTTTCATCATAGCTGCCAAGCACGATATTCCCAACGGCACTATCATGCCAGCAACCAACGCCATTGTGCGTATGTGTTGCACTGAGGTAGATGAATGGGCTTTTTTCTTTTTCCTTAAAGTAGCTAATTAGTTTTTGCTTGAGGGGCGGAGGAAATAATAATAAATCAACACTGATGAGATAGCTGGGCTTGTCACCGGCATGAAGCACAATCACTCGGGCATACAAACTATCGTGCACCGTTTCAAAGTTTTCGCGGATAAGATAGCCAGCCATGGGCATGGGATGTTCAGGCGTGATGGTAATTTTTTTCCATCCGGCATTTAAAATACTTTTTACTTCTGATTTTTCGAATGTCAAACTAGCTAGTTGTGCGTGCATACGCTGATAGAAGGGCTGTTCTGCGAGAGGTGTACGGTCAATCGGTCCAACCAACGCGAGCAACAAACTCGCTATACTAGCCAAGGTTATTAAGATTCTTTTCAACCAGATTCTCATAATGAAGCAGGAGTAGAAGAAGTGTTATTTTTCTATGATGGTGAATTCAATTCTGCGATTCAGTCGTCTTCCTTCACGTTTGTTATGATCAGCAATCGGTTTTTCTGCTCCACCAGCAACAAACGAAACACGTGCAGGATCAATGCCTGTGCCAACAAGGTATTTTTTTACTGTTTCTGATCCCCACTTACTTAATCCAATATTACAACCTGCTTCCCCAATGTTATCGGTGTGGCCGATGATTTCCATTTTTATTGTGGGAGAGGTGTTCATGATTTGTTCTGCCTGGCGAATCTTCTCGAATGTTTTAGGTGTATCACTGTTGATTTCTAAATATACCGTTAACACCTGGTTATAGTTGTTATCAAGATAGAAAGTATCGGAGATGGTTGTTGCTGCCTTGTTTCTTTTGAAATCGTAAAACGTAGAGTAGGGGATATATTCATCATTCGATACCTGGAGTTTGTAACGACCACGATCATTTACGACCGCATTAATCTCAGCCTGATATGATCCGGAGCTTACTTCTTTAAAAGCAGGTTCTTCATCTCGTGGAGAGGTGAGTGATACCTGGGCACCAATCGATTTATGCGAAGTTGCCTCTGCGATGATCAAATTGAATGTGATGTTGGATGCGGTATTCACGGATAGGCTATCGTTGGTAATTGGCGTAAATTTATTAAGGGCCGCATCAAGATAATTATGACTACGCGTCCACTCATTCATTTCGTGAATCTTCGCTTCTTCACGGGGTGTCAGTGTCGTATTTTTTTCTTCTTCAAGTTGCAGTTCTTCCAGACTGGTAAAAAACCGTAAGCGATATTTGAAAACGATTTTACTGCCAATGGCTTTTTTAATATCGCGTAATGGAAGGCTGTCATCGATCCAGAATAAGCTAACTTCCTGATCGTAACCGGTGCTTCCCGGCATGAAAGGCAAGTTAGAATCTTCCAGACTTTCTAAAACTTCTTCTTTAAATCCGGACTTACCGGTAATATATAGTGTGTTCCAACTCATAAGTTTTCATTTTTAATCACTCAGCCGATGTAATTAATTCTGTATGGCAATCGATTTACAGAATAAAACGCGGTGTCGCTTCAGTTTAAAAAGTTATTCTTTATTTGCAACATTACAGCGGTAGGCTGTTCGTTGTGGCGATAACGAAATGTATCCAGATAAGTTTCAAATTATCTGGATATATGAGTTGTTAAGTAAGTTCGTAGTAGGATAAAAAAATGTGTAAGGTTTACTCATTGATCCACACCAGAAAGGAGACCATGACTAACTGATCACTCAGGTATTGAATAATAGGTTCTTCAGGATCAAACTGGTTTCCATATTTTTTTCGTATAGCCTTAAGCTCGTCATCCGTTACCCACTCTGTCGCAATCAGTTTGTGGGTGGGGTCTACTCGTTTTTTGATGGTCACCAAAACTCGTTTCATATCCTTGGGTTTATAATCAAGACTACAACATTATAGTTGCCCAAAGAATGACTTTTGTCAGGAACTATGGTAATGGATGAAAAACAATTATTTCACGTGAGCCCAGTTGATACCCACCTTAATGCGATACAACTGCATCTCGGAAATACCATACTGTTTTGCAATCACTTTCATTCGCGTTTTGCCTTCACTTAATTTACGCTTGATTACTCTTACCTTTTCGGTGGTCAGTTTATGACCTTTGCCAGTATATTCAGCTCTTGTTTTTTTGTAGTTAGGATCTTCCAGCATGTGAGCGGCCCATATTTCACGGGTAGCCCATTTCAGGTTTTTATACTTGTTGTTTTCCTTTTTGTAATCGATGTGGATAACATATTTGTAGGCGCTCGAAGGACGCTTGCAAAAGTTTAGGGCAACAAGGCGGTGTATGAAAAACGCTTTACCTTGTCCGTTTTTACGGAGGTTCACACCTGGATATTTTCCGATGTAGCTGTAACGCAGAAAATAACCAAAGTCAAAATCATCCCAATAGGCTATAGCCCTGCCGAAATTGGAAATCGCATAACGTTGACCATCCGCACCTTTGTAGCCTTTTACGGATACCAATTTTTCTGTTGGTTCAAAGGTTAGTTTTTTGGGTTTATGTTTAGTGTGCATAGAGATGTAGGGTTAAAAATTAATATTTAAAAATTAATAGTTAAAAACGAAGGTTAAACAAATCTACTAATTGGTGGAGACAAATGCTACAATTGTTGATGATGTATGTTTTGACGGTTAGGAGTGGCGAATATTTTACAAGTTGAATAAGGGATCCAAATTTTCCAGTGATTGCTTTTTTCGATTCCTTTTTCCATATTGGGATGCCTATGTGGATCATACTTCCTTATTCTTTACTCATGAGCTCTTCACCCATGAGGAGGATCACATTGGTTATGTTTTTTGTGCTGTTCATGTATTCCTGCCATGATGCGAGCTTTCAGGAAGACAAGGCTACGTTTGGCCTGATACAAGCTAACCTATTGGACACATCATGTGCCATCAGCGGATGCCATCTCTCAAAAAGTGATCCTGCCTTTTTGCAGCATGGTCTGGTACTTGAAAAATCCGTAGCCTATCAGAATCTGATAAGCATAGTTCCAAAGAATCAAAATGCGAAGGCCGATGGGATGCTTCTGGTAAAACCATTTGACTCCGATAGGAGCCTGCTTTTTCATAAAATTCATTCCAATGCGGATGCACATCATAGCGGTGACTATGGATTGCCAATGCCACTCGGTCTTGAACTCCTTTCACAAGGACAGGTGGAATTCATCAGACGATGGATCGAAGCCGGTGCTCCGCGAGAAGGAACCGTGGTGGACGACATTAGCCTGCTGGATGACCATACGCTGCAACTGGAGAATTTTCATCCGTTGGCTCCACCAACATCAGGTCTCCAAATTAACCTCGGGAAGTTTGAAGTGGCTCCTAATTTTGAGCGAGAATTTTTTGTTTATAAAAAGTTGGGTAATGCCGAAGATATATATGTACACCGAGTTGAAATAAAAATGAGGCAAAATAGCCATCATTTTTTAATGTATGATTTCAACGAGGAGATTACTTCTAAACCAGAATTCGATGTGGTGCGTGACATCCGAAATGTAAACGGGTCGATGAACTATCAGAACATGTTTCCGATGCTCTATCATGTCTATGTGGCGGGGGCCCAATCTCCTTATTCGGATTATCAGTTTCCAGAAGGCATAGCCCTGAAATTTCCAGCAGGTACCGCACTCGATTTTAATTCTCATTATGTAAACAAACAAGACGTGTCCATTGAAGGAGAGGTGAATGTGAATTTACATACGCTGCCCGCTGCTTCTGTTCTGAAGGTTGCTAAAACATTAAATTGGGGTAATACAGATTTTAGTTTGCCGCCTAATCAAAAAACCACCGTCAGTAAATCCTATACCGTGGATGCCAAGACGAATATCTTTACGCTTACTTCTCACACACATCAACTAGGAGAAAAGTTTATCATAAAGATTGCCGGTGGCGCTCGTCATGGTGAGATTGTCTATTCTAATTCCGACTGGCATCATCCTTCTACTGTAAGTTTTTCCAATCCGATTGTGCTCAATCCGGGAGAAGGCCTTACCTCTGAAATTACGTACAACAACACGACATCTAAGACGGTGTATTTTGGCCTGACTAGTGAGGACGAAATGGGAATTATATTTGGCTACTACTACGAAGACTAGATTCCCTAAAAAGCCAGTTTGCCAGCCATCCAATTATTATTTATTAGTTCTGCGTTTTTATGTATTTACGCAGCTTATTCCTTTCATGAAACTCTCCTTAACGTTCCTATTATTTTTGTTTGGACTGGGTTTGGCATTCGGTCAAACGTCCCGCCCCGTTTTTCATATTAAGCGAGCCACCAGTCCTATTCGAATAGATGGCGTGATCGATGAAGGCGCATGGCTGGAATCAGAAATAGTAGACGAGTTGTGGCAACAATTTCCTAGCGATACATCCCGGGCAAAATCCCGAACCGAATTTCGGGCTACCTATGACGATGATTTTTTATATTTCAGCGCTATTGCCTACGACAATGTAAAAGGCGGCTATGTGATTTCCTCTTTGCGAAGAGATTTTCGTGGCCCCGGTCTCGATGGATTATCTGTGATCCTCGATCCCTTTCAGGATGTGACCAACGGATTCTTTTTTGGAGTGAGTCCTGCCGGTGTGCAACGCGAAGGACTGATATCCAACGGATACCTCAGGCGTGATGATCTGGATCTTTCGTGGGATAACAAATGGTATTCGGAAACCAGAATTGAAGATGGGTATTGGGTGGCTGAATTTGCCATCCCTTTTAAAACATTGCGATTCAAGGCGGGCAGCAAGCGTTGGAATGTGAAGCTTTACAGGCAGGACAGCAAAGAAAATGAACGGGTAATGTGGCCATTGACACCACGCTTTTTCGAACCTGGCAACCTTAACTATACTGGTGAAATGGTGTGGGAGGAAGAATTGGTGAAACCGGGCCCCAATATCTCTATAATCCCCTACGCAGCGGCACGCATGTCAAAAGATTACCTTCTGGCAACGCCTGGTAATAAGAGTGCCGACTTTGGGGCTGATGCAAAAATTGCCATCACACCCTCTATGAATCTTGATCTCACGGTTAACCCGGATTTTTCGCAGGTGGAGGTGGATAAACAAGTGACCAACCTCGATCGCTTTGAGCTATTTTTTCCGGAACGCAGGCAATTTTTTCTGGAGAATGCAGACTTGTTTTCATCCTTTGGGCACATTTATGCGCGTCCGTTTTTTTCGAGGAGAATAGGTATTACCCGCGATCCAACGACAGGACAGAATATTCAGAATAAGATTTCTTTTGGCGCACGCCTGAGTGGAAATCTAAATAAGTACTGGCGTCTCGGGGTGCTCAATATGCAGACTGCTGAAATAAAAGAATCAAAGATTCCTTCTTTTAATCACACGGTGGGTACTGTTCAGCGAAGAATAGGCACGAACTCAAACATCCGGGCAATATTCGTAAACAGGCAGATGTTTGGTAATGATACTCTGGGTTTCAAGCTCGGTGGCTATCAATATAATCGTGTGGCAGGTGTAGACTACAATTATAGTTTTAAAAACAATCGTTGGACGGGCAACCTGTTTTATCATAAACAATTCACCGAAGAGAATCCGGGGAAAGAGTTTGCTCACGGATATAGTCTCATCTATAGCACACGAAATTTAAATTTTAACTGGTATCACCAGATTATCGGGCAAGGTTATAACCCCGCTGATGGGTATGTGCCTCGCAGCGGATATAAACGAGTATCTCCTTCGGGTGCATACTTCTTTTATCCGAAATCAAAAGTGATCAACAGCCATGGACCTATATGGGATTTAGCTATCATCTGGGATGACGTTTATGGTTATACAGACCATGAATTAATGGGTGGATATGCCGTCACCTTTCAAAGCCAGGCTATTCTTCAATTGAATCTTAAAAACACGTATACCTATTTATTCCGGAATTTTGACCCCACCAACTCACCGGCTGAAGATAATGCTGTGAAATTATCTGCGGGCACCGACTACAACTATACCAATGCGTCACTTTCTTATAGTTCTGATCCGCGAAAGCCTTACACCTTTGAGTTTATTGCTCTGATGGGCCAATATTATAATGGAAACAGGAAAGGAATAACCGGGATATTCAATTATCGTTATCAACCCTACGGTGTATTCTCGCTCGATTTAAGCGTGAACCGGATTCAATTACCAGATCCGTATACGAGTGCAAATATTTACTTGGCAGGTCCCAGGTTTGATCTCACCCTAACGCGATCTGTATTTTTTACCACCTATTTTCAGTATAACAGCCAATACAAAAACGTAAATATCAATTCACGTTTTCAGTGGCGATTCAAGCCGGTCTCTGACTTGTTTATCGTGTACACCGACAATTACTATTACACGTTCGATGACAATCGCATGTATTCAAATTTCACACCCAAAAACAGGGCGTTGGTGGTGAAGTTGACCTATTGGCTGAATATGTAATGCCTTATTTCATCACCAGGCTGAGCACCGGCATATTTGTTTTGTAAAGCATGGTTTCTGTGATTCCGATCTGATAGTTTTTTTTATTTTTTCGGTTGTGTGTGGTAAGGGCAAGTATGTTGGTCTTTATTTTTTTTGATAAATTAAGAATGCCCTGATCTTTGGTAAAGTCGTTGTGAATAAAAAGTTTGTGCTTTCTGGGATTGATGATGCCCATTAATTTTTTGATTCGTTCCTCAATCGTAAAACTGTCGATGAATTCTGCCGGTGTATTGATGTAAGCAAAGTCTAGTTTCGCTTTGATATCTTCAGCAAATTCACATACCGATTTAACAGACTTCTTAATACCATCCGAGACAAAGTCAGAGGCATATAGAATTTTATTCAAGGATTGTGGCTTAAAGTTCTTCTTAACGGATAGTACCAGACAATCAGCATTGCGAATCACCTTTTGTGCAGTAGAGCCAAGGAATAATTGGGGTGATTCGCTTATCCCGTGAGCACCCATGATGATCAGATCAATTTTATAGGCCAAGGCATACTCCAAAATCGTTTTGTAAGGCACACCGCCATATACTCTGGGTATTACCGTCAAGGATTCAAATAGGGGAAGCTTCGAAAACTTCATGGCCTCCAGTTCAGCTTCGGCAATTTTTTTTTGAATCTCAGGATTACGGTTTTGCTGAGCTTCCGTTAATATCTCCCAGTCTTCAGGGGCTTTCACCACATGAACGAGATGGATGGTGGCATCACATGTATTCGAAATAAAACAGCCTGTGCGCGTAGCGCTAAGTGAATGCTGCGAAAAATCGATTGGAATAAGTATATTTTTCATGACCTTTTTTTGATTTCTTAATCCTTAATATTAGCCTCGTTCATTGACTAAACATCTGACGATGATCACACCCTGAAATGATATTTATCAATCTTTTAACGGGATACTAGAGATCTGACTTTTAAAGATTGAATTGTATGATTGCCGGTTATCCTAAAGGCATATGAATCGGATTAAATTTTGAATATTTTTCTGTCAAGTTTATTAAATCACATGATGAAAGAGATTATCCTTCTTTTCCTGATATCGGGCACCCTGGCTGCCCAACCATTTACCAAAGTGGAAATCGCTCGCTGGCAAAAACAGGCAACGCAGGTCACCATCATCCGCGATCAATGGGGTATTCCTCATGTGTATGGAAAGACTGATGCCGATGCCGTATTTGGATTTCTCTATGCCCAATGTGAAGATGATTTTGAGCGCGTAGAACTCAATTACATCATTGCGGTAGCTCGCCTGGCGGAAGTGGAGGGAGAATCAAAGTTATACGAGGATTTACGCATGCGCCTTTTCTCTGATACAACGCAAGCGATAACTAACTTTAATCAAAGTCCTGCCTGGCTTAAGAAGCTGTGTTATGCATTTGCCGATGGCGTGAATTATTATTTACATACTCATCCCCAAACTAAACCGAAACTACTCCAGCGCTTTCAACCTTGGATGCCATTTTTATTTACTGAAGGAAGTATTGGTGGGGATATTTCTAATATCTCCTTGAGTAAAATAACTAATTTCTATAGTTCTGAAAACATCATCAGGAAAGCAGAGGAAGAGGATTTTAATAGGCCTAAGTCCGAACCGGGTGGTTCTAATGGGTTTGCCATTGCGCCAACTAAGAGTGCCAGTGGCAACGCATTGCTGCTGATCAATCCACACACTTCATTTTATTTCAGGCCCGAAGTGCATATGGTTAGTGAGCAAGGGTTAAATGCCTATGGTGCTGTTACGTGGGGTCAGTTTTTTATCTACCAGGGTTTCAATGAAAATTGCGGATGGATGCATACCACCAGCGGTGCCGATGTGATTGACGAGTATAAAGAAACGATCATCAAACGAAATGATTCTTTGTTCTATCAGTATGGAAACATTCTGAAACCTGTTATTTCAAAAAAAATAAAATTGGCTTACAACGATGGCACGGCATTGCGGCACCGTGAGTTCGAGGTGTATTATACACACCATGGTCCGGTCATCGCAAAGCAAGGCGAGCAATGGATTACTACGAAGATGTTGAACGAACCTTTGAAGGCATTAACTCAATCGTACATGCGCACAAAGTCAAAAGACCTCAGTAGTTATGAAAAGACTATGGAGCTGAAAGCCAATTCATCAAACAATACCGTTTTTGCAGATGTAAAAGGAAACATCGCCTATTGGCATGGAGATTTTATGCCCAAACGAGATCAGCAGTTCAATTGGAGTGCACCGGTAGATGGTAGCAATCCCAAGACAGAGTGGAGTGGTTTACATTCCATTCAAGAAATTGTGCATGTATATAATCCCGCCAACGGATGGATTCAGAACTGTAATGCAACTCCTTTTACCGTGTCGGGCGAAAATAGTCCGGACAAAAACAAGTATCCGGTCTATATGGCACCAGATCCACAAAATGCCAGGGGCATCCAGGCAGAGCGTGTTCTTAGAAGAGAGAACTCCTTTACGTTGGATAAATTAATAGCTGCTGCTTATGATCCTCATTTGGTTGCTTTTGAAGAACTCATTCCTGCACTGCTGATTTCGTATGAACAGGTATCGAAGCTTGATCATACAATGATCTCCAGATTGGAGGAACCCATGTCGCTGCTGAAAAAATGGGATATGAAATACAGTACATCATCAGTCGCAACCACACTAGCCATTTATTGGGCTCAGGAATTAAGTAAGCAGGTGCGGCCTAAGCTTCCTGCGGGCACAGATGATCTGGGTACGTTTAGTTACATGGCAAACAAAGCTACGCACGAACAAAAAGTAAAAGCGTTAGAAATTGTGATCAATGAATTGGAAAAGGATTTTGGCAGCTGGAAAATAGCGTGGGGAGAAGTAAACCGGTTTCAACGCCTCACCGGCAAGGTCTCCGAAACTTTTGATGACACGAAACCAAGTTTAGCCATTCCATTTG
This sequence comes from Bacteroidota bacterium, assembly GCA_947470895.1. Taxonomy (GTDB): domain Bacteria; phylum Bacteroidota; class Bacteroidia; order Cytophagales; family Cyclobacteriaceae; genus ELB16-189. The sequence goes on along the minus strand of CANIVF010000109.1, from coordinate 2,003 downwards.
CATCCGCTTATTGGGGATCGTTGGCAGCATATGGGAGTCAGAAATTTTCGGGTACAAAAAAGATGTATGGATACAGAGGCAATAGCTTTGTGGCAGTGGTGGAATTTGGCAAAGTGCTAAAAGCCAAATCCATTCTGGCTGGTGGCGTCAACAACAATCCATCTTCACCACATTTCAGGGATCAGGCAGAGCGGTATAGCAAAGGAGAATTTAAAGATGTTTTATTTTATAAACGGGATGTGGTGAAAAATGCCACACGCACTTATAATCCGGGAAAATAAGTATGGCAAATCAATCCATAAAAATAGGTACACCGCTGACCACTTCTGCTGTGAAAGTGATGATGTTAGGTTCAGGCGAGTTGGGAAAAGAAGTAGTAATCGAGTTTCAGCGCTACGGTGTAGAAGTAATCGCAGTAGACCGTTATGAACATGCTCCAGCCATGCAGGTAGCTCATCGCTCGTATACCATTTCCATGTTGGATGGTGCAGCACTCAGAGCTGTTATTGAAAAAGAAAAGCCGAACTTTATCGTTCCTGAAGTAGAAGCCATCGCTACGGAAACGCTGGTGGAATTAGAGCGTGAAGGATTTTGTGTGATACCCACCGCCAACGCAGCGCGGCTTACGATGAACCGCGAAGGCATACGCACCTTAACGGCAGAAAAGCTGAAAATTAATACATCGCCCTATCAGTTTGCCAACTCATTAATAGAGTTTATTCAGGCCGTTCATGCTATTGGTATTCCATGCGTGGTAAAACCAATCATGAGTTCATCGGGCAAGGGCCAGAGTGTAATTAAAAGTGAAAGCGACATAGCGTATTCGTGGCAATACGCACAGGAGGGAGGCCGCAGTGGTGGAGGTAAAGTGATCGTGGAAGGATTCATTGACTTTGATTATGAAATTACGTTGCTCACCATCCGACATAAAGGTGGCGTATCATTTTGTGAACCAATCGGTCATCGCCAGGAGCATGGCGATTATCAGGAATCATGGCAACCACATCCCATGAGTAAGAATGCGTTGCAGCAGACACAGGATATTGCACGAAGTGTGGTGGATGAGTTAGGAGGTCATGGAATTTTTGGTGTGGAGTTTTTTGTGAAAGGCGACCTCGTATACTTCAGCGAATTATCACCACGACCACACGACACCGGTATGGTTACCATGATATCCCAAGATTTATCGGAGTTCGCATTGCATGTGCGCGCCATCTTGGGGCTACCAATTCCCACCATTCGGCAGTTTGGTCCTTCGGCATCTTCAGTCATTTTGGTGAAAGGAAAATCACAGAACATTGAGTTCACTGGAATGGAGGAAGCACTCAGTGAACCCGACACTCAGTTACGTTTATTTGGTAAGCCTGAGGTGAATGGAGAACGAAGAATGGGTGTATGTCTTGCTAAAGGTGCCTCGATTGAGGAAGCGCGCACCAAAGCAAACAAAGCAGCAGGGCTTGTTTCCTATTCGTTCGTTTAATGAACACTTGATGTAGTTGATTGACTGATCAGGTTTATGGAATTCCCGTACTTTCGCCTATTGTTTATTACACTGAACAAGATGCATATGAAGAAATTGTTGATTACCCTGATGGTGTTGGTTTTTAGCGTTACCTATACGGCAGCTCAGAAAAAAGGATACCACCAAGATCCCGCAAAAATGACTCAGGAGCAGCGCATGGTGCAAGGCAATGCCAATCATAAAAACGCTAACAAAGCGGACATAGCCAAGAAAGTAAGGCAAGCTAAAAAGGAAGATCGCAAAGCAAGAAAAATCAGATCAAATCAGCCGAAATCTCCTAAGCGTAAATAGTTGCTCACTTAGACTGATTATCAGCAGGTGAGACAATACTTGAACCGAGATCATGCATTAGAAAAATAGAATTCGATATAACTCTATGAAAATCAGGCTCTTTGAGCAAGTATTATTCCAAACCATCCTAATGCTATGCATTAGAAACTAACTGATTGATTCTCATAGAGAAAGAAGTTATCCACAAACT
>CANIVF010000108.1 GCA_947470895.1 Bacteroidota bacterium | reverse complement strand
TTTAATTTTACCATGTCTCCCGTTCCATGCGCAATTTCACGATTGGAGATGAAGTAGATTTCCTTTCCATCGGTTGACCATGCAGGATTGATCGCATGATCAAACGCACTGTAATAATATCTCTTGACTGCACTTTTATGATCAGGAGTAAGACATTTGATTTCAGTAAGTTGATCGGCATTCACATTGGCAACGTGCAATAAGAAGTGTCCTGAATTCACTGTCGACACAAAAATCACCTTGCTCCCATCGGGCGACCAGCGAGGTTCGAGGTTTACAGCATTGTTATCGGAGAGTGATCTTGTTTGGTTACTCACAATATCAAAAAGCATAAGTTCGGTAGACACACCATTGTATCGAACAAAAATAATTTTCTTTCCATCCGGAGAAACATCGGGTTGATAATCGTATCCATCGCCATCGGTCAATTGCTCAGCCACATCACTTTCAACATCCTGTTTCCATAAACTTCCCGCCATGGAGTACACCAATGACTTTCCATCAGGCATCCAAGCTACCGAAGATGGTCCGCTGGATAGCTGCGGAAGATATAGTTCACGGAAATAGTAATTGTGAGGAAGATCAATTTGATTGAGAACGGGAACACGTTGAGCATGTAGACAATAATTGAAGCTTAATAATAATACAACGAGAATGCACTTTTCTATCTTCTTCATAACAATCATTCTTTATACCACACGTTCATATCCTCTAAACCAGAATAAATAAAACAGTTGTTCACTAACCGACCACCGTAAATATAACCTAATTGCGCAAAGGCTTTGTTCATTGAGAAAGACTCTGACCGGGCAATCGTATAGCAACACGTGATGCCATCGGTTCTCAATTTTTGTTCAAGAAAGAAAAGCAATTTCTTCATGTGACCCTTACCTTCTGCCTGAGGCAACGTGGCGCAATCCGTAAGTTCTGCATTTTTATACCTTGCATTTGTTTCCGCAGAAGCAGCGCTTACAATTTGATGATCATTTTCGATATACACATACACGGTTCCCTCTTGCATGGTCTTGATGATGTGGGTTTGCTCGCTGAGCGGTGTGGGGTAAACTTTAAAAATTGTTTTATATAACCGGGCCAGTTCTGCGGCTTGCGAAAAGGTAGCTACTTTGATTCCTTCTGTGGATGGGACTTCCAATATACTTTTATCATTAACCAGTTTTTGAATAATGGACTGCTCCTCATGCCAGTGGTCACTTCGCTCGCGACCCGCTGAAAAATACATCGTTACAAAATACATATCATCCCCGGCAAAATATCCTTTGATAAACGCCTCGCAGGAAAACCCATGGGCTATGAAAAAGGGAACATCAACCTCGCGCGATTTTATAATCAATTTTTCCACCCAATTAGAAACCTGCTGGTTAATAATGTTAAGCGCCTCATCTAAATCTCCAACATAATCATCAATGCGAATACGCTTATTAAATATATCCGTGTAAACGGTAACAGTTGCAGTGTCGGTAGTTACTTCTTTTGTCACTGTACTTTGATTGTATTTTGAAAATTCAAATAGTAAATCATGAATCCTTGCCTACTGCAAATTGCCTATTGCCATTGCCAACTTTTAAGAATCACTAAGCAGGTTCACACCAAGCTAAAATCGTATGAGCAAAAACTTTAGATGCCTTAATCAACTCATCCAAATCGATAAACTCGTTGGGATAGTGAGCCACTTTTGTTTCACCCGGGCCGATGATCAACGTGGGGATACCTCCCACTTTGCCCAGCAATCCTCCATCCGTTCCCCACGGAGACGCTTCGATGGTGATTTTCTTGTTATACACGGATTCAAATTGATCGACCAACACATCTACGAAAGGATGATCGCGTGCTACAAAGTTCGGCACCCACTGTCCACCAAAAAATTCAAGTCGCACATGATGTTCACGTAACCACTCATCCTGATCACTTACTTCTTTAAGACAAGCCGTCAACTGATTTTTCACTTCACTCATCTCTTCGTGCGGACCAACACCTATGCGCCCTTCCAGGGTAACCAGATCAGGAACCGATGAAGGCCATGATCCTCCCTGAATTTTCCCAACATTAATCGGCAGTGGAATGGAGATGTGTTGATATAAAGGATCGTTGATGGTAGCGTTGCGTTTTGTTTCCAGTTTCATGATGGCGTCATATACCTTCCACGCTTTATCAATGGCTGACACGCCTTCATACCGTGTTCCTCCGTGTGCCGATAGACCTTCCACGGTAACTCTAAACCACATGGAGCCTTGTTGCTTGATGAAGAGCTTCATGTTGGTGGGTTCTGGAATAATAGCAGCATCTGCTTTGTATCCGCGCAGCATTGTTGCCAACGTTCCCACGCCACCGGTTTCTTCTTCAATGACTGATTCAAAAATCACATCACCTTTCAGCTTAATACCGGAATTGATAATCGCTTCCATCGCCATCAGCAGAGAAACATTTCCACCTTTCATATCGGTCGTTCCTCTTCCATACATTTTATTGTTTTCAATGTGTCCAGAGAAAGGAGGTTGATTCCATTTTGTGACATCGCCTTCAGGCACCACATCAATATGACCATTTAAAATGATCGATTTGCCCCCGCCCTGTCCACGTAATACACCGACAACATTCGGGCTGCCTTCATAAATCTGTCGCGAAGCAATAAAGTAGGAATTCTTTTCCAGCTCTTCAAATTTTGGGTCCCACACATCGACTTTCAGGTGCAGTTGCTTTAATTTTTCAATGACGATAGCCTGCACGCCCTTTTCATTACCTTGAATGCTGGGCTGTTGAATCATTTTCTGTAAAAAGGAAATGGCATCGTTAGCATGTTGATCAATGTAAGCATCGAGTAGCTTTTGTTTCTCGTTCATCATGGAGATGTTTCTTTTAGTTGAGGCGACAATTTAAAGTCAGCTTCTGTATGAGTCTTAATATTTGAAAGGGAAAAACCAGGCATGATTTCCTCCAATACCATAGCATGATCGTGAATGGCGAATACAGCCATCTCAGTGATGATCTTCTTTACGCAGTGAAAGGCGGTGATAGGAAGCGTACACTTGTTTAAGATTTTTGGTCTGCCATCTTTTTCGCAGTGCGTCATCAAGGCAATCAGATTCTTTGCACCGTACGCCAGTTCCATAGCGCCACCTACACCAGGCACTCGCTTACCAGGCACTATCCAATTAGCCAGATCACCGCGTTCACTGACTTGCAAGGCTCCTAAAATAGATACATTAACGCATCCTCTGCGAATCATTCCAAACGCAATCGCGCTGTCGAAATAACTTCCACCTGGAAGAATAGTCACGGGTAATCCCGCTGCGTTACTCAAGTTACCATCAGCATTACCTGCTGGTGTTGGGCCCATGCCTAAAATACCATTCTCGGCCTGAAAGAATACACGAATGGACGAGTCGAGATAATCCGGTACTAGGGAAGGAATTCCTATGCCCAGGTTCACGATCATTCCGTCTTTTACTTCGTGAGCCGCTCGTTGCGCTATGATTTGTCGTTCATCTCCCATTTCCATTTCCAGTTATATCCTTGCGAGGGCACAATGTGCTTTACATAAATTCCAGGAACAATAATTTCTTCCGGGTTCAGCGTTCCCATCGGAACAATTTCTTCTGCTTCCACGATGGTAACCTTACTGGCCATGGCCACATAAGGATTGGTGTTGCGTGCTGTCTTATCGAAGATGAGATTACCAAAAGTATCGGCCTTCTTGGCATATACGATGGCCACATCACCGGTAATAGGAGCTTCATATAAAAATTCCTGATCACCAATTTTTACGATGGGCTTCTCATAAGCGAGGTTGGTCCCCATTCCAATCTGAGTGAGAAATCCATCTAAGCCTACACCTCCTGCGCGAATACGTTCTATCAAAATTCCTTGAGGAGAAAATTCTACTTTCAACTTTCCCTGGTTCATCAAATCACCAGCCACAGGATTAGAACCAATGTGTGAGGCCACAAGCGATTGAGCGCGCTCCAGGCAGATGAACTTACCCATACCAATCCATGGAAAACCAGCATCGTTGCCTATAAGATTGATATTCGTTGCACCGGATTCAATCAGGCAATCGATCAAACCTGGAGGAGTTCCCACTCCTCCAAATCCACCAAAGAGCAAAGTCATGCCATCAAAGAATACTGACTTCACGGTTTCATAATCGGTGACTTTGTTGAATAGGCTCATGTTGTAATTTACTACTTGCTAAATATGAATAGAATTCTACTTTTAAAAAGCGTAGGTACGATAATTAATTTTATTCGTAAAATTCAAACAGGTATTTTTCATCATAATCAACCTTAAAGTTTTTCAACATGTCAATGTATTCTTCTTTGAAAGACTTCTTTCTGTGATGTTCCTCCTGTTGCATGACATAGTTTATGACTGAATCTCTTTGGCTTCGGGAATAAAAACAACAACATATCCCTCCCCTCCTGCCACTGAAATTTCCCTTGAACAAGACGTTTTTTTAATGATCCATTTTGAGCTATTGGTATTGGCGATTCTCATCAAATCAGAAATATTTTTTGTGGAAGGCATTCTGAAAAAAAGTGAACGTGATCCAGCCAACCGCCTACGGATAAACTAGTAGCGTTTTCGTTTTTCAAAACCCCACTAACATAACTATGCAGAGAATCTCGCCACTGTTTAGTTATGAAATTCTCGCACTCCTTTACTACGAATATCGTGTGTTGGGGGATTTGGGTGTAGGTATTTGCCATGATTAATTTATTATGACTAGGATAAGGAAAGCAGTTATAAAAGTGCCGTCCTTACAGGACTACTTGATCACTTTGCTCTTACTTACTACCAAACAGTTTCTTCTATGGAGCTTAGAACACCAACCAATTTTCGGATGTTCATGCCTTTCTTTTCTTAATCCTGTAAGGATGATAGTTTGGTAATAAACCAGACGTGTTCTTGAGTTAAGTGCCGTTGGCACGACACTTACTTCACAGGTCGATCAAAAGTTAAGCGATAAGCTCCTTTAGTGATTTTTCAAATTTCGTCAACAACTCATCTGTCTCGTGCTGATTTATGATAAACGGTGGAGAAATTAAAATACCATTTTCATCTTTCCCGTAAGGCCCACCTACAGCGGGATACACGAGTAACCCATTATTGAAACATTGATCAATAATTCTGGCTTGCAATCCTTTCATCGAAGGATCAAACTCAACTCCGATCATTAATCCTTTCCCACGCACCACATCGATGAAGGAATATTTACTCTTCCATTCCATCAATTTATTTTTGATGTAAGCACCTTTATCATTCACGTTAGCAAGCAGGTTGTCTTCTTCCACCACTTGTAAAACTTTCAAAGCCGTGGCACATGAAAGTGGATTACCACTGTACGTATGTCCGCTCATGATTAGTCCGCTCCCCTTCCTTATGGGGGCCAAGACTTTTTCGGTCATCATGGTGGCAGCTATTGGTGCATAACCTGCTCCCAGACTTTTACCGATGGCGACAATATCTGCGATGGTATTCCAATATTCCAGGGAAAACCACTTTCCGGTTCTACCCAATCCGGTCATCACTTCATCGGCAATGAATAAGATTCCGTAGTCTTCACAGATTTCCTTCATCGCTGGATAATATTCTGATGGCGGAGTTAAGGCAGTACCGGCTGCACCTACGATCGGCTCCGCGACAAAAGCAGCAATATGTTTGGCTCCTGTTTTCTCAACGACTCCGATAAATTCTTTGGTTTGAATTTCAAGCGAATCCCTTTCCAGATCAGCATGTAATAATGGATATTTCTCCAATGAGTTTTCAAACCGTTGACGTCTCAATGCATGTCCTGATAATGACAGCGCACCTACAGTAATACCGTGATAACTTTTCCAGCGCGAGATGAAATGTTTCTTTTCAGGCTGCCCCTGCTCCTGCCAATATTGTAGTGCTACTTTCATAGCCGTTTCAATCGCTTCTGTTCCGCTGTTGACAAAAAAAGTATGAGCATGACTTTTGTCCACGGAGAGTTCGAACAATTTTGTAGCTAGCTGTTCTGCTTCCTCTGAACCAAACTGTGATCGGTAAACAAATTGAAGTTTGTCAAGTTGCTGTTTAATAGCAGGCAACACTTTTGGATGCGAGTGACCTAATGAGCAGGCAACGGCTCCGGAAGATCCATCGAGATAAGGCTTCCCAGACTCATCATAAATATAAACTCCTCGGGCTGACTTCGCTTTCAGATAGGTCTTGTTGAGTAAAGGCTGGATGTTGTGCACGTGTTGGTAAATCAAATTCCATGAAAGATAATGTGATTTGAGTTTTATTGAAATAGCTCTGAAATATTTAATACTTTTAATCGAATGAAAATAAGAACCTTTCCCAACGCGTTAACTATTGTGGTTGCCTTTATACTGGTGGCGGGAGCACTTACTTATATCATTCCCAAGGGACAATACCAACGCGTCATAGATCCTGGTACGAAACGTGAAGTAGTTGTTCCCGGTTCTTATATGCCCTCAGATGTGCAGAACCTCTCACCTTTTGACATCCTGGTTTGCATTCCTCGTGGAATTGTAAATGGAGCAGAAGTCATGGTGTTAATTTTCTTGGTGGGAGGATGTCTTTTTATTGTGGAAAAAACTGGTGCGCTAAAAGAAGGTGTTGTTTATTTTACTTCGCGGGTGAAAGGCAAAGAAAAATTTGCTTTAGTGACGATGGGATTTTTGTTTGCGGTAGGCGGTGCCACAGAAGGTCTGGAAGAAGAGATCATACCATTAATCCCCGTACTGCTCGTGTTCACACGCAACCTGGGTTATCCCCCATTAGTAACAGTAGGCATTAGCTATGGAACGGCTGTTATGGGAGCATCGTTTAGTCCGATCAATCCGTTTGGAGCCGTGATCGCCCAGAAGATTGCTGAGGTGCCATTTTTATCGAACAGCCCTTTTAGAGTAAGTGTATTTATCATTGCCTTCATCGTGTGGATGACGATCATCATACGCTATGCGAACAAAAACCGAATTGAAAAATCCGTGGAAGAAGTTTCAACTTTTGCCACGCTTAGCAGAGCTCATACCATTATCCTTAGCCTCATTATGTTAGCTTTTGCTTTATTGATCGTTGGTATGCTTTCGTTAGGATGGAGCTTTAATGAAATATCAGCAGAGTTTTTTGTGGTGGGAATAATCATTGGATTATTGGGTAGACTTGGATTAAACGGAACATTCCTCACCTACATTGAAGGGTTGAAGCAAATGACATTTGCTGCCATTATTGGAGGACTGGCCTATGCCATTCCATTAACGCTGAAAGAAGGTTTGATTATTGATTCGATTATTTATGGTTTGTTCACACCACTTCAATATGTTCCACCCATACTTTCTGCCCTGGGTATGATGATAGCTCAGGCCATGTTGCATGTAGTCATTCCCAGTTATTCAGGGCAAGCTGTATTAACGATGCCGATCCTTGCACCACTTTCGGACCTTATTGGTCTTTCCCGCGATGTGTGTGTCATGGCTTATCAGTATGGTGCAGTTCTCATGAATATGATTGTACCAACCAATGGGGCGCTGATGGCCATCATTACTATTGCTGGAATTTCTTATGACGAATGGTTTAGGTTTGCCTGGAAGAGATTGGCCATTCTTTTCTTACTATGTTCTCTGGTACTAATCTCGGCAATTATCATAGGAGCATAAAATATTACAGGAACCTTACAGCATAAACTTTATTGCAGGTTATTTTATTCAATCGGTAGAATCAACCCTGATTGATTCTTGCGGTTTTCAGTAAACTCGTTGCATCTTAAACATTGTAGCCATGCGACTAAAGAAGAGATTATCCTTAGTGGTCCAGGACTATTGGAGATTTTCTTTTATAAACATTCTCTTAGGTAAAATCAACATTGCTAACCCATCATCAAACTATTCAATCCTCTGATCTTCATTCTGAAGTTGATTCACGGTTACAATCATTTCAATGACTGAAATCAAATGAGTATAATTATTTCATAGCTGATGTATTCATTATGAAAATAGTACATCAATCTTACAATAGCGTTGAATGATTCGCATTACGACTGCAACACGTGGAAATAAAAAAGGCAAGTCAACCCTTTTCTTTGTCGCTTCATCCAACTTTTATCACGTATTCAAGATTGCACTTGCATATCTTAATTTGAACTGCAACATTTCGTAAGATTAAAGCCAACTATAGACGAGATTATCCCCCGAGGTCAAGGACTTCTGGGGATTTTCTTTTTAGGAGAATCACCGTACTCTCGATTATAATTTATCTTATACTTTAATCAATCAATTATTAAAATGCAGCTTTTTCTCTGATTGATATTCCATGTGCCTGTATTCAGTAGGTAGGTTTAAATTTGAAGAAAGAAAGGAATAAGACAATACTTTGCTTCCGAATCCTAATCAACTCATTTTTCCTTTGAGGAAGAATCTTACGACAGATTCATGTCATAAGTGATATTATTTTTGTATCTTCACTTCATCAAGTTCTTGTGGTCATGTGTTATTCAGGGTAGTTTTTCTGAACTTATTTATTCACTAAATAAACTAGAAAATTATGAATACTTACAAGGATGCTTATGCGGTTCAGGTTATTAACAAGAGGAAGGCAGGAAAGCCACCCCGATATCTGAGAGGTTTTCGTACCCGGGCCGAGGCAGAGGATAAAATGAATCATCTCTCCTCTGAGGAAACTTATATGTTCAAGGTAGTTTATATCAGGGAATGCATCACTCATGGTTTACCTTATCCAAATCCTCAAAGCACCATCACGGAAATACCCGAATACTTTTCTCTTGAGTAAGACAAGCCCTGAGGACAACCTGAGATGATGACTTATGACAAAAATAAAGCCCAGCATTTTTGAAACACCGGGCTTTTATTACAAACACTTTGCTTACTACGTCTACTTAGTTAGCGTGTCAAAGATGCATTACCTACTTTAAATCTATTGTAGTAATAGTATGACGATTCGATTTATGCCCAATGGATTCCATATTAGTCATAAGATAAGCATCTTATAAACTCGCTTTAATTGCATTTTCAATTAACCTGACGAATGGCTCTTGTTTCCAGGCCGCTTCATCATGACCGATTGACGTATAAAAAGTTCTTCCCCTACCGGTGAGTCTATACCACGCTACAGGGTGATCTTTGCCCATTCCAAAGTTCTTATCTGTCAACCAAAGGATGTTTCCATCAGGAATGATTTTATCTCCATTGATGGTATAGATGATCGTAAATCCTTTTGATCTGGGGTTTTCAAAAAACACATACCATTCATCGGTATGTGTCCATCTAACAGGTAAATCCTTTGTTAAAATAGTATCACGCACCGCTTCCATCATGACCTCCGCTTCCTGCAATTGCGGGCTTAAAGGGTGATGTGAAAATTTTGCACCCAGGATATTTTGCTGATACCAATCCCAGTGATGGGAGTCATCCCCCGCCCCATGAACGCCTATCAAACTCCCGCCATTGATGACATAGTCTTCCAATACTTTTTTCTGTTCATCATTAATCACCTCACCTGTTGAATTATTGAAAATTACCACCTTGAATTTTGCCAATTGTTCTGCATTGAACACGCCACCTTCTTCGGTTTGATATACAAACCAATTGTTTCGTTTAGCTACATTTTCGAAAATAATTTTAGAAGCTTCTATGGAAGATCCGTGTCTATAGCCTGTTGCTTTTGAAAATAATAAGATAGCAGGCTGGTTCTGTGGGAAGTGGATATCAGGTATTTCCGTATCATACGATACAGGAAACCCGTTCTTTACTTTATATATGAAACCTGCCAATAAGGCACCAGCAAGTACTATAAATAGAAGAACACTGAAAACAAAAATTCGAAGCCATGTTTTCATATCCAGTAGGTATTTGATCGTTGATTTGTTGTTTTGCGAAAGATCAAATTTAACAGAAATAAACGTGTCACGACCATTCCGAATATTGATTTTCAGGGATACCCATCTTACATAAAAAGGGAACTTCAACATCAGGATTATAAACAATCAAACAATTTGCCACTATCTTTGATATCCATATAATTCAATTCATGAAAAACCATATCACCGGTCACATTCTCTTTGAGGATGACGTACTATTCGTGATCAACAAACCAGCTGGTTTGATGGTAGAACCGGATCGGAATGGATACCCCAATTTGCAGCAACAAGTAAAGAAATACCTTAAAGCTTCTTCAGCAGCAGCTTCCGAGGAAGTTTATGCACAGCATATTCATAGGCTGGATCGTCCGGTTAGCGGCATTGTACTATTTGCAAAGCAGCGGTCGGTGCTGAAGAATCTCAGTGAACAATTTGCTGAGCGTAAGGTGAAGAAACAATATCAGGCATTAACCGAAAATGCTCCCGTAATGAGGATGGATATCCTTGAACACTGGCATAGAAAAGAGAAGAAGAAAGCAGTTCTCTATACCGAAGAAATACAATATGCACAGAAGGCCATACTCAAGTATGAGATTCATGAGCGGAGTAGACATCGCTTCCTTTGGAACATCGAACTTCACACCGGAAAGTATCATCAGATACGGGCACAGCTAGCCCACCTTGCTTGTCCGATTATTGGCGATGTACTCTATGGGTCCACACTTTCGTATCAAGCCGACAGCATCGCACTGCATGCCTGGCAGCTTACTTTTTTTCATCCTATAACCCATGATCAGTTAACCTTTGAAGCGAAATGTCCATTTGAGTAACAGCTCCAAGAAGTACTTTTAAAGTAACCCAGTTGATTCATAACAAAGATGGAAGTATCCAAATTACTCCTTACCCTAATTACGATGTTCGGATTATGATTCATTCAAGATGTGTTTTTCTTTTTGGTATCCTTACTTTAATAATTGCCGGATGCAACCAACAGGATGATAAAACTGATCGGTGGTGTGATCAGGTTATCAGAAAGGAGTTTAGTGACTTCAAAGACGTTGCTACAAAAAGTACCTGGTTTAAAGTATACGAAGTGGGTGAAGGCGTGTATGCCATAGCAGAGCCATTCAATTATCAGGAGGTGATTTCCTACCTCATCGTGGGATCTGAAAGAAATATCCTTTTCGACACCGGTATGGGCATGGGCCGGATTTCAGAGGTAGTGAAAGAATTATCGTCTCTGCCAGTTGTCGTCATTAATTCGCATACTCACTATGATCACATTGGAGGTAATACAGAATTCGAAAACGTGTATGCCGTGGATACTTCCTATGCCTCTCATTTCTCATCCGTGGGTTGGAGCCACAATCAGGTTAACCATGAAGTAACCAGCGAAGCCTTCTGCTCACAAAGACTACCCAACCTCGACACAGCATCCTATCAGATTAAGTCCTATAAAGACAAAATTAAAAAGTATATTAAAGATAGCGATACCCTTGATATCGGTGGCCGGATTATTGAAATACTTCGAGTGCCAGGACATACACCCGATGGAGTAGCTTTACTCGATCGATCCATGGGTTATTTATGGACTGGTGATCTTTATTACGAAGCCACGATATGGCTCTTTTTTGATGGCACTGATTTAAATGCCTATGAAAAAAGCATTCATCGCTTTGCCAGCTTAGCTCCAATGCTTAAAACAGTTTTTCCAGCACACAATAAACCAACGGCAATACCTTCACACTTAAATGATTTGATACTCGCATTTGATTCCGTCCGCAGTGGCCTTAAAGTAGGAAAGGAAAACCAATCGGCTAGCCATCCCGAAGATCAACGAGCGATTACCTTTGATTTTAAACACTTCTCCTTTTTGATCCGAAATGATTTGTTGCCATGAACATCATTGCCGCCACAGTGAATGTATATCGACCATACTAAAAGGAGTATGGAAATCGGAAATCAAATACGGAATTGAAATTATAGCGATCCTAGATTGCCTGATTCAATAAACTAGTCACGCTATAATTTAAGTTGTATTCTTACCCCAGGTAAGTTCTTAATGCTTTGCTTCTTGAATTGAGTCTGAGTCTTCGTGTTGCTTTCTCTTTGATCTGACGCACACGCTCACGGGTAAGGTTATACTTCTCACCAATTTCTTCCAGAGTCATGGCGGCTTCACCATTCAATCCGAAATAATAGGCAATCACATCCGACTCTCTTTGAGTAAGTGTAGCCAGAGCGCGCTGAACTTCTCTACGCAACGAATCAATCATCAGTTCCGAATCGGGAGTGATATCATTGTCATTGGTCAGTACATCCAATAGGTTATTCTCTTCTCCATTCACAAATGGTGCATCCATAGAAACATGGCGGCCTGAAATTTTCATGGTATCGGTTACTTCCTCTTGGCTGATTTGTAGTACATCGGCCAGCTCTTCAGCTGATGGTTCGCGCTGAAATTTTTGTTCGAGCTCAGAAAAGGTCTTAGAGATTTTATTCAAAGAACCTACGCGATTTAATGGAAGACGAACAATTCTGGATTGCTCAGCCAATGCTTGCATGATCGACTGACGGATCCACCATACGGCATAGGAAATGAATTTAAAACCACGGGTTTCATCGAAACGCTTGGCGGCCTTTATCAATCCAAGATTACCTTCATTAATTAAGTCGCCCAGGCTAAGCCCGTTGTTCTGATACTGCTTGGCTACCGAAACCACAAAGCGCAGGTTCGCTTTGGTTAATTTTTCCAGTGCTATTTGGTCTCCCTCGCGAATTCGTTTGGCCAGCTCAACTTCTACATCCGAGGTTATCAAATCCACCTTCCCAATTTCCTGCAAATATTTATCAAGGGATTGGCTCTCACGGTTAGTAATCTGTTTGCTGATCTTGAGTTGTCTCATTTTTTAAAAATTATTTAAGAGTGGTAGTTTAAAATATAGTTGGCTCGCATCCTGAATTAATATCAACCGATGATTTACGCTGCCAGGTATAAGTGACATGAAATGAAGTAATTGTGGAGTATTTTAGAGTACTTATAGCTTGCAAGATACGATTTTCTCACGGATTAAGTTCATTTCCTTTTTGGAGTTGCCTACTGGTTACCTCGAATATTGACTGTTTACAAAACCAATATCACAACACGATTCACGATCAGACAGTTCAGGGCATCACGAGAAAGTCCCGGCAAATTGTTGTCATTTCGGTATTTTGCAGCACAGACATTAACAAGCTCCATGGAAATACACACACATCCGGACTTTTGGCAGATCTACTGGAATAACCTATAATTCTTGAAAGGCTGCTGTCTTTGTGTTTGACAGTGGGGAATAAAAGTGGCTCATGCGTTTTGGAATAGGGATGGACTTTTTTCAAAACACAAAGCACTTTGTTT
>CANIVF010000107.1 GCA_947470895.1 Bacteroidota bacterium | reverse complement strand
TATACCCATCAGGTCAGCAAACTTCTTTAAGTTTTTGAAATGTTGTTGAGCTAAGATTTCAGTGGGAGCCATCAGTGCAGCTTGTGCAGCACTGCCTACCACCAATAACATGCAGATGAATCCTACAATAGTTTTTCCACTGCCTACATCACCTTGCAACAAGCGGTTCATTTGTTTGCCACTTTTCATGTCGGTATAGATCTCGCGGATTACACGCTTTTGTGCATCCGTTAGTGCAAAGGGTAAATGATCTTTATAAAATTTTGTAAGGATTGCCGTGTCGCTAAATACGATACCTTTGAATTTTTCCTGCCTTACCATTTTCATTTTGATGAGGCGTAGCTGGATGTAAAAAAGTTCTTCAAACTTTAAGCGATGGCGCGCAGCTGCAAGTTGTTCATGACTTTGCGGAATGTGAATAGCCACCAAGGCTTCCTTCTTATTTATCAGATTTTGTTTTTGTAATAATGTTGCGGGCAATGTTTCGCGAATATGATGTTGCGCAGCCTGTAAAATTTCCTGCTGAAGTTTGGCTATGAATTTACTATCGATGTAGCGCGTCTTCAACTTCTCCGTTACCGGATATACGGGGTGAAGAAATCCGCCCTTATCATTTTTTAAAGTAAGCGGTTCTATTTCCGGATGTGCAATGGAAAGTATTTTTCCATATCGATTCGGTTTTCCAAATACGACATACTCCACATTGGGTTGTATCTTTTTTGTGACGAATGTAATTCCCTGAAACCACACCAACTCAAGTTCCCCGGTGCCATCGGTGAAATGTCCGACTAATCTTTTTTTAAACCCACCTCCTATAAATTCAAAATCGGTGATCTTCCCTTTCACCTGCACATGAGGCATCAGCTCATTGACTTCGTTGATCTTATAAAATTGTGTGCGGTCTTCATGGCGGAATGGATAATATTGGATGAGATCACCAAATGTAAATAGCTTCAACTCCTTTTGAAGCAATGCTGCCCGCTGTGGGCCAACGCCTTTAAGAAATTCAAGTGAGGTATCGAAGAAGCTTGCCATTCACCTTAATTGCAAATCATCTATTCTTCCATTGCAATGTATTGATAAAATGAAGTGTCTCTTTCTTCATGAAGTCAATGGCTGGTGCCAGTGAATCGTTTTGCACGCGGGTGTTAAAGTAAAGTGCTCCTCTTAAAAAGTTTCGTGACGAGTCCGTCATCGTAAATTGAAACTGGCTCGGTACCTCTCCGGCTATTTCTGCAATTACCGCTGTCGAGCCATAAGGTGTAACCACAACCAATTCATCAATACCCGAAGCTTTTATCTGCTGCTTGGATGTGAGCTTGTATGAGTCATCTAATAACTCTTTCAAAAACTCATCACGGTTGTTCAGCTTCTTGTAGGTGATGTGAACGTTCGCTTTCAACTCAGGATAATAAATTTCCACCCAATGCTTTTCGCTGAACCAGGAAGAATCCCGCAACAAGCGTGCGTGCGTAGAATATTCAAATGAGTATGGAAGTGAGTCAGGTGATGACCTGTACTCCAGCGGAGGTAACGTCAATCGATTATATCCTTTGGGCTTTGGCTGATAGTCCCGCGTGCAGGATGCAAAGAAAAAAGTGATCAGAAAAAAACCTGCGCGCCAGGTTCTGAGTGAAGAAGTGAAACAAAGATTTTGAATGGTGTTGTAAATCATCAGAATGGAAGATCATCAGTAGAATTGGCCGGCACTTCATTATTGCCTGTATAAGATGGTGTTGAAGCCGTTGAGCTTGTACTACCTTCTCCAGCGCTTGAAGGTTTTCTGCTCAGAATAGTCATGCTATCACCAACAACTTCTGTCGTGTAACGGGTCACGCCTTCTTTTTCCCAACTGCTGGTGCGCAATTTTCCTTCGATATAAATCATATCTCCTTTGTGAAGGTATTTGGCTGCTATATCAGCCAGCCCGCGCCACAACACGATGTTATGCCATTCGGTGATGTCTTTTTTCTCACCCGTGGTTTTGTCTTTATATGATTCAGTCGTTGCCATGGTGAAATTTGCAATAATCACACCATTTTCCAGATTTCTTACTACCGGGTCCTTGCCCAGATTTCCTACTAAGATTACTTTGTTTACGCCTGACATATAATTATTTGTTTGATTACACGGTCATACCCGTTTTGGGTGAAGGACAAAATTATTAAAATTCTGCTGCTTCGTCTAAATAGTTGCTTTCGTACAGGAAACGCGTTACCAGTATCGGTTTAGGAAGATTGGCTACTTGCTTTTTGGAATAAAATGCCAACTCATTTTCCTTCATAAACTTCTTCAGCGATTGATCGTCCGAAAATTTTATCCACACAAAACGAGTCATCAAATGCTGGTGCGATAATACATGCTTGTAGACTTCGCTTATCGTTGACGATTCGACATCTTTTAATTCATTGTGCCCCAGCAAAAGTTTTTGAGGATTCAACAATCGTGGCTTTTCAATCAGAAAAAAATCATAGAGACCATTCCATATATCGCCAGGTTGTCGCTTGTGCATTAATAAGCGGCCGCGACACTCAATGATAATATAGGTGAAGTACCGCTTCCTTGCTGCCTGCTTCTTTGCCTTGACGGGTAATAAGTCCTGTTGATCGTTTTGATAGGCCACGCAGTTCTTCATAAATATGCATGAATCACACTTTGGATTTTTGGGTGCGCAGTGCAGTGCGCCAAATTCCATCATCGCCTGATTAAATAAATCCGGTTGTTGCTTATCAATCAATTCACTGGCCTTCTCAAAAAAGTAAGCTTTACCTTCATTACTCATGATATCGAGGCCGATGCCAAAAACCCGGGCAAGAACGCGATACACGTTTCCATCAACCACAGCCACTGGTTCGCGAAAAGCCATGGATGCAATAGCTGCTGCGGTATAGGCTCCAATGCCAGGAAGTTTTTTGAGCGCTTCAAAGGTTTGAGGAAACACTCCACCCCGTTCGTCCCTCACTTTTTTTGCACATGAATGAAGATTCCTGGCGCGCGAGTAATAACCCAACCCCTGCCATAATCTCAATATGCGGTCTTCTTTCGCGTTGGAAAGCGAGATAACATCCGGAAAGCTCTCCACAAACTTTTTGTAATACGGCATGCCTTGGGCTACTCGTGTCTGTTGTAGTATTATCTCGCTGAGCCAGATTTTATACGGATCGCGGGTATGGCGCCACGGCAAGTCGCGCTTGTTCTCTTTATACCACGAAATAATTTTTTTTGAAAAAAATGTTTTATTCACCGTTTTGGCCCGCAAAGGGTGCGAATGTCTGAAAAACAGAACAATTCACCCCTAGTTCTGTTCCTTTAGTCTGATAATAATAACCCATGTGGGTGATAATCAACAAATTCATTTTGCGTTTGAGCAAACTGCGTTTAAATTTGCCCTCCCGAATTTTTTGAACAATACACAAGGCATATATAAACGACACAACCGTGACCAAAGCAGACGTAATCAATCAAATCGCAGAAAAAACAGGAATCGATAAGGCAGATGTTTCTGCTTCTGTTGAAGCATTCTTTAACATCGTAAAGTCAAACATGGCTGGTGGCCATAATATCTACGTTCGCGGATTCGGAAGCTTTATCAATAAGAAGAGAAAGAAAAAAATCGCCCGTAATATCTCCCGCAACACGGCCATTGTTATTGAAGAGCATTACATCCCTAGCTTTAAACCTGCCAAGATTTTTATCAACAAGATCAAGAATAGCGATAAGGTAAAGCAGTTGGCTGAAAAATAATTGTTAGTTGTTGGTTGATCGTTGTTGGCTATGCAGAAGGATTACCAACAACCGGGAACCACCACCGAACAAAAATACCATGTTAAAGACCCGTATCATTTTAGTTGTAGTGGCAGCCGCTTTAGTTTGGCTTATCTTCCTATTGCCAAAGGCCGTGGTGGAGAATGAAAGTCAACTTAAAGAGGATGCTCCTGCCGAAGCAACATCTCCGGCTGGGCATCGTGAGATTCCGGCCAACCTATCTGAGTCCATCAAGGACATTCGATCTCAATACGGCCAGGGGGCCACAAATGAAAAAAATGCTATCTTTGCCGACTCTTTGCGAAATCTTTACACGCAAGCGGGTCAATTTGACAGCGCAGCCTGGTATGCCGAGCAAACAGCAACGTTCTTTAACACAACCGAAAGTTTTTTAAAAGCTGGTAACAGTTATTACGAAGCCTACACCTTTGCCATGGGCTCTGAAAAGCAGGAAAAAATGGCAGAGAAAACACGTACCTGGCTTGGGAAAGTATTAGCCTCAGAACCAAAAAATCTGGAGGTGAAAACGAAGATGGCCATGACCTACCTGAGTTCAAAAGCTCCTATGCAGGGAATCAGTATGATGCGTGAAGTGCTGGCGGAAGATCCAAAGAATGAGTTTGCGCTCTTTAATATGGGTATGCTCTCCATTCAATCGGGGCAATATGATCGTGCTATCGGGCATCTGAATAAGTTATTGGTCGTTAACCCAAACCATATTCAGGGTAACCTCTTATTAGGCGTGGCCCTTATGAACACCGATAACAAGGAGAAGGCTCGGAAGCAATTTGAAAAAGTGAAAGCGTTAGATCAGGATCCGGCCGTACAAGCCACGGTAGATTCATATCTGAAAGATTTAAAATAAACTATTTTTTAACCGTTCCGCCTTATAGCGGGCAAAACCAAACGTATTATGCCAAGTGGTAAGAAGAGAAAAAAACACAAGATGGCTACTCACAAGCGTAAGAAGCGCTTGAGAAAGAACAGACATAAGAAGAAATAATTAAACCTCACCAACCCTTCTCGCAAGATGAGGGCTTTGGTGTTTAAACTTTTTGAGTTTTGAGTAATGAACTAATTATTAGTGCAACTCAGGACGGATGTCGCATAGCCCTTCTTAAAGACAAGCAACTTGTAGAATTCCACGAAGATCAGGAAGGAAGCAAGTTTGTAGTTGGTGATATTTATCTGGGCACCGTTAAAAAGGTGGTTCAGGGATTGAATGCTGGTTTCATTGATATCGGGTACGAAAAGGATGCATTCCTTCACTACCTCGATCTAGGGGCAAAATTCAGTTCATTACAAAAGTTCACCAAGCTTGTTCGCACCAAGAAGATCACCGGAGGTAAACTGGATAAATTCCAGCTCGAGAAAGAAATAGACAAGCATGGTAAAATAGCCCAGCAACTTTCCCGAAACCAATTATTGCCGGTGCAGGTGGTGAAGGAACCTATTTCCACCAAGGGTCCGCGACTTTCGTGTGAGTTATCAATAGCAGGTAGATACCTGGTATTAGTACCCTTTTCATCAGGGGTAAATGTTTCCAAACGTATTTCCAGCAGTGAAGAGCGCAAGCGTCTGCAACGCCTCATTCAATCCATCAAGCCCGAAAACTTTGGTGTCATCATCCGTACCGTAGCGGAAGGCAAAGAAGTTGCCGATCTGGACAAAGACCTGCGCAACCTGGTGAAAACCTGGGAAGAAGGCGTTGCCCGGATGGTGGAGGGAAACCCACGCGACAAAATCATTGGCGAATTGAGCAAAACATCTTCCGTTCTGAGAGATGTGCTTAATGAATCATTCGATAACGTGCATGTGGATGACAAAAAGATCTTTGAAGAAGTAAAGGCATATATCCATACTATCGCCCCAGACAAGGATAAAATCGTCAAACTGTACAGCGGTAAAGCAAAAATCTTTGAACATTACGGTATTGAAAAGCAGATTAAGTCGGCTTTTGGTCAAACTGTAAGTTTGAGAGGTGGTGGTTATCTGATCATCGAGCATACCGAAGCCCTCCACGTGATTGACGTGAACAGCGGCAACAAATCCAATCGCGAGGAAAATCAGGAGACTACCGCGATGTCGGTAAATATTGAAGCGGCCAAAGAAGTTGCCCGTCAGTTGCGTTTGCGCGACATGGGCGGCATCATTGTGGTCGACTTCATTGACATGCGCAGTGCCGAAAACAAGCGCGTTGTCTTCAATACTATGAAGGAGGAAATGGAGCGGGATCGTGCCAAGCACACCGTACTTCCTCTTTCTAAGTTCGGTTTGATGCAAATCACCCGCGAGCGCGTGCGCCCGCAGATGAACATTGCTACCAAAGAAGTTTGTCCTACGTGCAATGGCACTGGAAAAATCACCGCATCTATTTTAGTGTCTGATCAGATCGAACTTCACCTTGAACATTTGCTGGTAAAGCAAAATGAAAAAGGGTTGGTGATGGCACTTCATCCATACTTGCATGCTTATTTCACAGGAGGATTTATTTCACCCCGCGTGAAATGGTTCTTTAAGTATAAGCGTTGGGTAACTTTAGTGAAAGATTCTTCTATGGCCATCACCGAGTTCAAGTTCTTGACTAAAGAAGGTGAGGAGATTGAGATTCTGCAACAAAGTACTTCCGCTTTGGCGGATGTGGAGATTCCTGCATAAGTTTTCTTTCGTTGATTTTTTAGTTCTGTCATCCTGTCACCTATTCAGGATTGGAACACCCTTTGAAGCATCGTATGCTCATCATATTCATTATTAAACTCTGACAAAATTATGGCCACCGTAACTGAAAAAGGATCCATTTCGATTCATACCGAGAACATCTTCCCCATCATCAAGAAATTCCTCTACTCCGATCACGAAATCTTCCTGCGCGAATTGGTGAGTAATGCAGTCGATGCCACACAGAAGCTCAAGAAACTTGCCTCCATGGGTGAGTTTAATGGTGATCTGGGCGATTTAAAAATTGAAGTAAGTTTCGATAAGAAGAAAAGGACCATCACAGTAAGTGACAAAGGGCTTGGCATGACAGGCGAAGAGATTAAGAAATACATTAATCAGATCGCGTTCTCAGGTGCGGCTGAGTTTGTAGAGAAGTTTAAAGATAAAGCAGACGCGAAAGATATCATCGGAAAGTTCGGTTTGGGTTTCTATTCTGCCTTTATGGTGGCCGATCAGGTCGAGGTTGTTTCGAAATCATACAAAGAAGGAACTGAAGCCGCCCGCTGGGAATGTGATGGCTCTACTGAATTTGAATTATCAGGCGCTGAAAAAGAAACACGCGGCTCCGATGTAATCCTTCATGTGAATGCCGACTCAGAAGAATTTTTAGACGAGTTTCGCTTGAAAGGCATCCTTGAAAAATACTGCAAGTTCTTACCTGTAGAAATTAAATTCGGCACCAAAGATGAAAGCGTTGAAGATGGTGTTGACAAGGATGATAAACCAAAGTATAAGACCGTCACCACGGATCGCATCATCAACAATACCTCTCCAATCTGGACGAAGGCACCGCTGGAGTTAAAAGACGAAGATTATTTAGCCTTCTATAAAGAACTCTATCCCTTCACTGAAGATCCGCTCTTCTGGATTCATTTGAATGTGGATTATCCGTTCAACCTTACTGGCGTGTTGTATTTCCCTAAAATCAAAAACGATTTTGAAATTCAACGCAATAAGATTCAATTGTATTCACGCCAGGTATTCATTACTGATGAAGTGAAAGATGTCGTGCCTGATTTCTTAATGCTGTTGCACGGTGTGCTGGATTCACCAGACATCCCATTGAACGTATCGCGCAGCTATCTGCAAAGTGACGCCAGCGTAAAAAAAATCAGCTCACACATCACCAAAAAAGTAGCCGACAAACTGGTGGACATGTTCATCAAAGACCGCGGTGAGTTTGAAAAGAAGTGGGATGATATTAGTGTGTTTGTAAAGTATGGCATTATCAGTGATGAAAAGTTTGCCGAAAAAGCAAAAGAGTTTACGCTCTTGAAAAATACAGATGGCCAATATTTCACCTTGAAAGAATATGAAGACAAAGTGAAGGCAAACCAAACCGACAAAGATAAGAACGTAGTTTATCTCTACACTTCCGATGTAAAGAAGCAACATTCATTCATTGAAATTGCTAACCATCGCGCTTATGATGTATTAGTGATGGATGGCGTACTCGATAGTCACTTCATCAACCACCTGGAGCAGAAACTTGAGAAAACACAACTCAGACGTGTCGATAGCGACACCATTGATAAATTGATTGCCAAAGACGAAGCTATAGCCAGTGTTCTTAGCAAAGAAGAAGAAGACTCTGTGAAAACGATTTTTGAAACAGCCATCAACAACAAGAATATGACTGTAGCCGTAGAGTCACTTTCCCCAGATGATCTTCCGGTGACCATCACCATGAGTGAGTGGATGCGCAGAATGAAAGACATGGCACGTACCGGAGGCGGTGGTGGAGGTGGTTTTAATTTCATGGGTGCAATGCCTGACAGCTACAACGTGGCTATCAATGGTAATCACGCCTTGGTACAAAAAATATTGAAAGCCGAAACTGAAGAGCATAAAACCAAACTGGCCAAGCAAGTATATGATCTCGCATTGTTATCTCAGAATATGCTGACCGGTGCTGATCTGACAAGCTTCATTAAGAGAAGTGTTGAGTTGGTAGGGTAAAAAAATAGGCGCATACCAAATAAGCAGTAGGTAAAGAGTTCAAGTGACTTTTTGCCTACTGTTTTTGCTTACTGCCCACTTTTTTTGGGGAACGATTCGGTAATAATTTTTCCCTACCTTCGTTTATCAAAATTCATGATTAAACGCAGGCTGCTTCTTTCTTTCCTCATCATTTCCATAGGTGCATTGGCGCAGGAAAAACCCAATGTGCAGGAAGGTCAGTTTACGTTTGATACCGACAAGCCCTTCACTCTCCTCGAGCTTGATCAGAAAGAAGAGCCCATCCCCACCAAAAAGAAAAAACCCAAGCGCAAAGTCTATTACGGCATCAAAACCAAAAAGGCATTTACCCGCAAAGGCTTTGGCGACAAGAAGGTGATTGAACTTTTCTATGTATTGAAAAAGCCTGATGTGCCTACTGGCTTTGCCCGCGATGTGTATTGGTATGATTTCACCCGCAAAGAATTACGCAGAACAAGCAACGCAGCATTCGATCCTAAAAAAGGAGTTCTTGCCCATGGGCCGTATAAAAAAATGTCAGGCGATATTCTGATTGAAGATGGCATATTCTTTAAAGGCACCAAGCATGGCCGATGGATGCGTTACGATCGCCAGAACCTGGTGGAAGACAAAGAGAAATATTATAAAGGCTGGCCAAAAGAATCGCTGGTTACATACTACGATCCCAACGAGCGCAAAAAACTAAAAGAGATCACACCCATCGAGTATGGTGAAAAAGAAGGCTTCTATTATTTCTTCCACGAAAACGGACAAATCGCTGTGCAAGGTGAATACCATTGGGGAAAGCGCGTCAATGATTGGGTAGAGAACTATACCAACGGAAAACGTAAAAAAATCATCACCTATCCCAAAGAACCATTCGATAAAGGCGGTAGACCTTATGTGCGCAAAGAATGGGATGAAAAGGGAAAAGAAGTTTATTCGAAGTAGTATTTAAATTACTCCTATTCAACTGTAGCCGCTGCTTCAACGGTTTTTCGGAAACCATAATCAGTGAATCTGTGGCTAAAATCTCAAGTCAATAAAACGCATCTTCAAAGTGTCGTAAATCAGGCACACCATTGCGCATGCTGATGGCCACTACATCATAACGAACATTTCCATCATAACCATTTTCATACGTGTATTGCTCGGCACCATATACAATGTTCTTGGCTTTCTTATAATCCACAAATTCTTCGGGATAACCGTAAGCATCGGAAGAGCGCATTTTTACCTCCACAAAAACAAGCCAGTTATCTTTTCTGACAATCAAATCAATCTCGGATGTTTTGTAGCGATAGTTGCGCTGCACGATTTCGTAACCTAGAGATTTTAAAAACACGGCAGCCATGTCTTCAGCATCCTTGCCTTTTTGCATTTTATCGGTCATAAGAATGTTCTACCTTTATACCTTGAATTTATTAATTAAGAAATGAAGAAACTAATCGAGGGCTTCACGTTACAACTGGCCAGTGCGTTGAAAATCGGGCAATCGGTAGATCTTGTGCGTCCCGGCAGTGACATACGCAATGTATTGATTACCGGCATGGGTGGCTCTGGCATTGGCGCAAATCTCGTGGAGTCATTAACCTTCGGTCGCATTCCTATTCCCATCACGGTAAGCAAGGGATATAACATTCCGCAGTTTGTAAGTCCGCATACACTTTTCATTGCCTGCTCATATAGCGGCAATACGGAAGAAACACTGGCTGCCATTCACAAGGCGATGCTCAAGCGTGCTCACATCATCTGTATCACTGCGGGCGGCCGTATGCTGGAATTAGCTAAAGAATATAACCTGCTTTATATACAAATACCGGGTGGATCAACCACCTCACGAGGGCATGTTGGTTACATGATGATATCGCTTCTTTCTGTGCTCTATCACACCAACCTCATCGGTGCTGCTTTTATTAAAGAAACAGAAAATGCAATTGAGTATTTAAATCGCGGAGAAAAAGCAATTCAATCTGAGGCCGAGCTGATCGCTAAAAAATTGAAAGGAAAACTCCCCATCATTTATTGTGATGAGCGTTTAAAAGCGATGGCTACTCGTTTTCAAAATCAAATCAATGAAAACGCAAAGCAACTTGCCCACATCAATACCTTTCCGGAAATGAATCACAATGAGATTGCCGGATGGCAATTCCCAGAAGCTATTCTTCAACATGCACAGGTTGTTTATTTGTATTCCGATCATGACCATGAGCGCGTAGAAAAGCGGATGGAAATCTGCAGGCCGGTGTTTGAAAAACGATCTAATCCGATCATTGATATTGTGGCCGAAGGAGCATCACTACTCGAACAATATTACTATTTGATTCATCTTACCGATTGGATCTCATACTATCTCGCCAGGGAAAATGGCGTGGAGTCGGCACCGGTAGAAGCCATTGACGAGTTGAAGGAAGAGTTATTCAAACTCAAGTGAACGAGACTATAAACAAAAAAACAAAATACATTGATCTTGGTCTGATGGATTACCAGCAAGCCTGGGATTATCAGACCAATTTGTTTCAAGCCATCCTCGATGTAAAAGTTCAAAACCGCTCGCTTCCCAGCAGCGAACAACTGCCAACCAACAACTATCTCCTTTTCTGTGAACATCCGCATGTATTCACCCTCGGGAAAAGCGGTGAAGAAAAAAATCTGTTGGTGAAGAAAAACGATCTGCACAACATTGAGGCAACATACTATCACATCAACCGCGGTGGCGATATCACCTATCATGGTCCAGGTCAGATTGTCGTGTACCCGATCATCGATCTGGAAAATTTTTTTACCGATATTCATCAATACATGCGATTGCTAGAAGAGTCGGTGATTCAAACCCTCGCTGAATTCTACATTAAATCGGGAAGGATCAAAGGGCTTACGGGGGTGTGGATCGATTTTGAAAATGAAAAGATGGCAAGAAAAATCTGTGCACTGGGTGTAAAAACCAGCCGCTGGGTAACCATGCATGGATTGGCCTTTAACGTAAACACCTCGCTTGAATATTTCAACTATATCGTACCGTGTGGAATTAACGACAAAGCGGTTACATCGTTAGAAAAAGAAATAAAAGTGCAACAAGACTTTCAGCATGTGAAATTCATTTTGAAAGAAAAGATTGCTACGCTTTTTGGAATGGAAATCGTAAATTAGTCTGATCCACACATGACTAATAAACTCATTTTTCCATCTCTCATTTTCTCCTTGCTGATAGCCGCATCGGTTCAATCACAATCGCCTACTTCAAAACAAAAGGGTGTTTGCTGGGTAGCCGGGCGCGAGGTGGTGACAGAAAAAGAATTTCAAGCATTGGTTTCGAATAACGTTAACTGGATTTCTCAAACACCCTTTGCCTGGCAACGGGATGCCAGCGCATCATCGATCAGAACGAATACCACTTCCGATCGCATCTGGTGGGGCGAATCGGATGTTGGGATTTCTAAAACGACAGCGCTCGGAACAAAACTCGGAATTAAGACTATTCTCAAGCCACACATCTGGGTGCGCGATGGCTGGCCTGGTGATGTCATGATGAAAAGTGATACGGCATGGCAAAACTGGTTTAAGAATTACGAAAAATTCATTCTTCATTATGCTGCTCTTGCACAAAAGAATAAAATTGAAATCTTTTGCATTGGCACCGAGTTGCAGCAAACTACCAAACGTGAAAAAGAATGGCGCGCCATCATTGCAAAAGTCCGATCGGTATTTAGCGGCAAATTAATTTATGCTGCCAATTTTCACGAGGAGTATGAGCATATCCGATTTTGGGATGCTCTTGATTATATCGGGGTGCAGGCCTATTTCCCATTGGCAAAAAATCAGCAAGCTCCATTGAATGAATTGATAAAAAACTGGAGTGAGCCACTTACTGCTATCGAGCGTGTTCATAAAAGATATAACAAACCTGTAGTGTTTACAGAAATCGGTTATCGCAGTGATGTGGATGCCGCGATTGAACCATGGCGGTGGCCACAGGAATCATCGGGGATTCAAATCTCGAACGAGGCACAGGTTAATTGCTATCAGGCATTTTTCAAAGCAGCTTGGAACAAAAGCTGGTTGGTCGGAGTTTACTTTTGGAAGTGGTATCCACACGGCCCAAAGAGGATGACCACCTTTGATTTCACCCCTCAAGGGAAACCAGCCGAAAAAGTGTTAGCAGAAAATTTTAAAAAGTAAAATGAAGAAGGATATTGAGACCCTCGAAGTAAAAAATGTAACACTCGTAGTAGTCCGCGAAAAAAACATATTAAATCAAGACGAGTGGAAAGTGTATATCATCAATAACAACACGCATCCTATTGAAAATACATTAGTGGCTAGCCAGGGATACGGAGAAAAAGAAGGTGAGCAACAACGAACTTCAACATTGCGTCATTTTCTTGAGACCGTTCCGGCTGAAGGCTTTGCGATGGTAGAGCCCATTGACTCGAGCCTGTTTCATTTGAACAATGAATATTGGGTCAGCTATTATGTAGGCACACAAATTTACGATCGCAGGTTTGTGTTTGTGACCGATAGCATCGGTGCAGAAAATCTGACTTTTATAAAAGAGTTGAATATGGAAGGCGTATTACACTCCTAGTTCATTCAGGTTTCCAAGTTCAATCAATCCTTCATCAATAATTTTATAGGTCTTCCCTTCAGTTAACACATGGAGCGCATCAGCAATATCACGAATGTGCCTATGCAAATGATCATCCCAGATTATGCATTAGAAAATGCTAGTCGTTGATCTTTTTGCCTGACGATATCAAATAATCCGTCTAACCATATTCGTTTTTCACCAATGGCGGAGATATTGAGTGTTGTTTTTCCTGCATGTTTTGTTATCCAACTTCCTAATGC
>CANIVF010000106.1 GCA_947470895.1 Bacteroidota bacterium | reverse complement strand
TTGTGGATAACTTCTTTCTCTATGAGAATCAATCAGTTAGTTTCTAATGCATAGCATTAGGATGGTTTGGAATAATACTTGCTCAAAGAGCCTGATTTTCATAGAGTTATATCGAATTCTATTTTTCTAATGCATGATCTCGGTTTATCCGATAGAGTGCATTGAATAAAAGAGCAAGAAGGCGAAAAGCAGTAAGCAAAATGGAGCATGAAGCCGATAGCACTAAAAGTTAAGAATAAATTCCTGCAGATTCTGATCTCGATCAAGAAGCAATTTTTTACGAAGCCGATAACGGCTAATCTCAACCCCACGAACGGATATATTTAATAATTGAGCTATTTCTTTTGTGGATAAATTCATCCGGAGGTATGCGCAGAGTTTTGTCTCCTGCGGGCTTAATGTAGTGAACCTTGCCTTTAGCCGGGTAGTAAAATCGCCATGGACCCGGTCAAAATGAAATTCAAATTGTTCCCAGTTGCTATCGTCTGAAATATTGTCTTCGATGTTTTTGGATATTCTGGATAGTTCCTTTTTAAGATCGTCCAGATTACTTTTTTTGATGATTTGATTTAATTCTGATTTAATTCCGGTAATGAATTCATTCTTATTTAGAAGATGCATGGTGGACGTGGCGAGTTCGTTCTTCATGTGGTTGAGTTCGCCTTCCAGTTTTTCATTTTTCAGTTTTGAAATCTGTTCTTGC
Organism: Bacteroidota bacterium; assembly: GCA_947470895.1. GTDB lineage: Bacteria > Bacteroidota > Bacteroidia > Cytophagales > Cyclobacteriaceae > ELB16-189. The sequence goes on along the minus strand of CANIVF010000106.1, from coordinate 12,922 downwards.
GAATGAATTTCAAGTTTTGCCATCTTGGCATCCTTTTCACTCAATTCAATTCCTTGCAGCTTAATCATTTTTTCATGTTCGTTTTGATACTTTCGTTCAAGCAGGGAGAACCCGACAAAAAATATCGAAACACCTGAAATTAGGTAAAGAATAAAGGCCCATGACGAACGATACCATGGTGGTTCTATCCTGAATTGATAGGTGGTTTCTTCGCTGATTTCTCCATTCACATTTTTGGAGCGGACATGGAACGTGTATTTATTCTCTTTCAGGTTGGTATATTCCTTTTGAGTGGAAGAACTCCATGCTGACCAGTCTTTTTCGAAATTCTCCAGGTAATACTGATAAGTTAAATCGCCATCGCCTACAAAGGAGGATGCCGAGAATGTAATATTGATTGAATTATGTTTAAATGGAAGTCTTGGTTGGTTATCTTCTTCCTGTATCTTAATAATGGAATCCCCCTGGCTGTAATTACCACCAAACAACAACATAGACTCACCCTCACTTCGTGAGGTTACATTTCTGATCAGCGTTTTAAAGGCTGTCTTTGCCTGAATGGGCACCGCAGGGTCGAAGTGAATAAATCCATCTTTCGCGGCAAACAACACTTCATTGTTCCTGAGAATAGTAATGTTCTCAAGATCATCATTCAGATACTTTCTGATGATATTAAATTCGTTTTCGTAGAGCGTATAGTCGCCAATGGAATTTTTTCGCAATACGCCTAAATGTTCCCGTCCAATAAAATAGATATTACCAATCGCATCTTCCTGAATAAACCACAACTGCACATCATGCCCTAGTAGATTGGAGAATAAGCCATCGGGCACAAATCGGTCTGTTGCCGGATTGTATTTGAATACCCCTCGTTCAGAGGTAAACACCAGTTCATTCCTTACTTTAAATACGTTGATCAGGCGGTTGCTTGGAAATCCTTTCTCCTGACCATAGAAAGATACCTGAGTGATGCTATCCCCCGATGCGGCTAAGGTAATACGGAAAGCACCCTTGTATCCATGAGTGACCCATATTTCCCCATCACGGTCTTCAGCCATAACACGCGATGACTCGCTAAATCCGGCTAGTCTTTTTTCAAATTGCCAGTGATCATTTTTATAGGTGTATAGCTGCAACCCGGTGTAGGTTCCTTCCAATAGTTTGTCTTGATGATTCTTCAGGGGAAGAAAAAGCCAAGAGCCTGGCTCTCGCGATAGTTGAAGTGCTTTATCTCTTTCTAATCGCAAAGCACCTTTCTGATGAGAGATCAGGAAGTCATTGCGAAACCGGCCTACACTGTAAACCTGGCCACCTGAATGATCAACAAGCCTGAAGTTTTCATGCTCATTCTTCTGCTTAAAGTATAAACCGGTGTTCGTGCCTAGATAAAGATGATCATCATCCAACCAAGCCGCATATCCTATTCCAGGAAGGCCACTCTGCTCTTTGATGAAGCTAAAAGGCGACCCTAGTTCGACATAGCTAATGGCATTATTCTGACCCACCCATAGGTGGTTGAGGTCATCTTCGTAGAGCCCGAGCACGGTTCTGTTTAAAAGTCCGCTCTCCCTGGAGAGTCTAAGCAAGATGTTACCATTCATGTCAAGCACGAGTAATCCTTCATTCTGTGTGCCTGCTGCAAAGTTTCCATTCTTCAGGCGGATCATGCAATTGATATTTGCCTTTTTAAAGAACTCCTGCCATCGTTCGTTCCATGGCTTTACCTGGCCATTGTAAAGTTGAAAAATTCCGTGTTGTGTAGTTGAAATAACCAACCGGTCACTCTGCATGGGCAGTATGGATGACACATTAATACCATTAAAGAAGCCATTGTCATCTATGGGATTCAACGCTGCCCCTTCAAGAACACTGATACCAACGCCACGCTGATTCACATAAAGCTGGCGGTTAACCATAAAGGATAGATCCAGTGGTGTGGCCGGCTTTAGTACGGCAATAGATTTACCATTATAAACATAGAGATTCGTGAATGTACAGAAATAGACTTTCTCTTTGTCTACGTATACGCTCCAGGTTTCATCAAAATTCCTGTCGTGTGTTTCCAGGCTGTCGGCCAAGGAGGTATAGGTAAGCTGCCCACTCTTGTCTGGAAAAAAATAGCCAAAATCACCCTGCGAACCAACGTAAATGCGCCCTTTTCCATCGATGGCTAAACTTCTCACTTTGGTGCCACTCTTTACACCATAAGTACTCCACTGATTTCCATCATATTCAAGCAGGCCATAGTTATTGGCAATATAGATGATCCCGCGCCTGTCTTGCGCAATGTTGAAATTCTGAAGACCAGCCTTGTATTGATCTGCCAGAAAGTTCCTCACAATGGGTAAGCCTGATAGACTGGATTGACTTCTGGCGCTATCGTGTGCGAAGAATATCAGAAAAAAAATCATCAAAGCTGTTTTTAGATCAGCTCTGTTGTAGAAATAATGAGTCATGATGTGGTAGTCATATTATTCTATACGAGTCAAATGTAAATCAAAAAGCTTCAAATTCTATTAAAACACAGTTTTAATGCCTTTTGATGTAATAATGATGTATCGGTAAAAATGAACTGTAGTAGTATTGATGAATACAAAAAATTGAGGTTAGGGGACAATATTACAAAGTTTGTGCGCGGTGCAAGCGATTACGGATCTTATAATCAGTAATCGTTTGCAGGGAATAAAAAACAAACTCAGATAGTATGAAAATTAATCTTTTAATGCTTTTCATGTTGTTTTCAGTACTTGGATATGCCCAAAAGCAAGTGAAGGGCAAAGTAACTGATGACAAGGGTGAGGGTCTTCCCGGTGTTAATGTAGTGATTTCAGGAACTAATTCAGGGACCGTAACCGATGTGAATGGAAATTTTTTGCTGGATAACGTTTCTGCTTCCGGAACCCTGACCTTCAGCTTTATTGGCTTTGTTAAGCAAACTGTGTCGGTAGGTGACAAGACCACGATCAACATTAAACTCGTGCCCGATGTCGTGTCGCTACAGGAAGTGGTGGTAATTGGTTATGGAACTTCCACAGCTAAAGAAATTACCGGTTCTGTTTCCGTAGTTAACGGTAAGAATCTGACGGCACTGAATCCTACGCGGTTTGATCAGGCCCTGCAAGGTCAGGCGGCTGGGGTTCAAATATCGACTGCTTCAGGCTCACCCGGAGGTGCAGTGAATATCAGAATCAGAGGACTTTCTACTAACGGAGATAATAACCCGCTGGTACTGGTTGATGGGGTTCCTTATTCAACCGATGGACTTAATGCATTAAACCCTTCGGATATTGAATCCATTAACGTGCTAAAGGACGCTACCGCTGGAATTTACGGTGTGAGGGCTGCCAACGGAGTGATCATCATTACTACCAAGCAAGGAAAGCGAAGTGGAAAACCAATTATCGAGTTTAGCGGCTACGCAGGCATGCAGGAAACGACCAGGAAACTTGATCTTTTGAATGCAAAGGAGTTTGCTGTTTTAAAAAATGAAACTTTCGCAGCCGGGGGTCAAACTCCTCCTTTTGCAAATACAGGTTTAGGTAGCGGAACCAACTGGCAGGATGAGGTCTTCCAAAAGGCTCCTATCCAGAATTATAACTTAAATGTAAGTGGTGGTTCGGAAAAAAGTACTTATTCTATCGGTGGTTCATACCTGGATCAACAAGGAATTGTAGGCGGTGATAAAGCGGCTTATCGAAGATACAACACCCGAATCAACTTTACTACCGATCTCGCTCCGAAGCTAATCTTGCAAAATGTGTTGCTCTTCACCAACGAAACACGCAGCACATTGCCTGAGAATGGTATTGCATCGGTGCTGTATAATACTATTAATGCATCTCCTGCAGCATCACCTACAAAAGAAGATGGCAGCTATACTTACCTCGAAGAATTCAGCGACATCATCAATCCTTTAGCTCAGATGGCTAACTCCTTCAATAAAGCAAAGGTGAATAAGATTGTAGGAAAGCAGGAGTTTACGTATAAAGTGAATAATCATGTTGATGCTATAGCACGAATTGGTTACAACTATGCAAATGTGGGTTCAAAGGTTTTTAATCCCTTGGTCTATTATGGATCAGGCAAAGCACAGAACAACACGAGCAGCCCAGACTTAAGACCAGACTCCATTTCGTTGGCGCCAGGTTTTAAAGTTCCCTTGCTGAACAACGTAGTAGAAACACAGCAAACCTATTTTAATTATAATCTTGAAGCTTTTTTTAACTACAATCAGATTTTCAATAAAGTACATAGTGTTAAAGGAACTGCTGGTGTTTCATTTCTGGAAGATCGTGGCGAAAGCCTTACGGGCATCGCTTATAATATCCCATATAACTCCAATGACTTTGCGGATCTATCGGCAGCCGATGGCACCAACTTATTAAACAACTCCTCATCCTATCAGTACAGAAGTCGCCTGCAGTCTGTATTTATGCGTGGTGAATATGGCTATCAGAGTAAGTATCTGTTATCTGCTATCCTGCGCAGAGATGCTTCATCCAACTTTGGTAAAAACAATCGTGCTGGCTATTTCCCTTCCATGTCAGCAGCCTGGGTTCTTTCAGAAGAACCATTCTTCGAATCAAAAATGATTGAATTCATCAAAGTAAGAGCGAGTTACGGAGTAGTGGGTAACGACAAGATTGGTCTTTTTCGCTATCGCGCATTACTCGGTGGTGAGGCCGTGTATCCATTCAACGATCAGTTGCTGAATGGTATCGCTATTGGTGCTTTCGGTAATCAGGATTTAAAATGGGAGACTACCAATCAGGCCAACTTCGGAATTGACTTTACTTTATTCGATGGAAAACTGGACATAACAACGGACTATTACATCAAGTCTACCCACGACTTGTTGTTTACTCCGGATATTTCTGCCATCGTAGGTGCTTATGCAGCAGGAACCAGTCCTCCGGTTGTCAATGGTGGTGATGTGAGAAATTCAGGATTCGAACTTCTCATTAATTACAATCAAGAGATCCGAAAAGGTTTTACGTTCAACATAGGCTACAACCTAACCACGATCAATAATAGAGTGACCGCCTTGCAGCAAGGCGTTGATTTTTATGATTTCGGATCGTTTGGAGTTGGAGGTGGAAGTGCCACCCGCATGCAAGTGGGATATCCCATCGGTTACTTCTTTGGCTATAAGACGGAAGGTGTTTATCAATCATCGGAAGAAATTGCAAACCGCGGTGTGACGCAAGAAGGTGCACAACCGGGTGACTTAAAATTTGTTGACACGAATAACAGTGGTGCCCTAAGCTTTAGTAATAATTCTGACAAGACATTTCTAGGCTCGGCTATACCGGATGTAATCATGGGTCTTAATGCAGGAGTAGGTTATAAAGGAATTGATTTCGCGGTTACTTTCTACGCATCTCTTGGTAATGATATTTTAAGAAATTATGAACGGCAGCAACCCTTGGCGAATTTACTTAACTATCGCATCAACCGATGGACGGGAGAAGGTTCTACCAATGAATCTCCACGCCTGACTACCGCTGCGAATACTAACGGTGTGCTTTCTGATTATTTCGTTGAAGACGGATCTTTCCTCAGAATCAGAAATATTCAACTGGGATATTCACTCCCTCAATCCATCATTAGAAAAATTGGTGCAACTAAAGTTAGGCTCTATGTAGCCGTAAACAACCTGGCCACTTTCACCAGGTACAAAGGATACGATCCGGATTTTTCATCAGGCAGTCCATTGACGGGCGGTGTAGATCAAGGATTTTATCCTCAGGCGAAAACAATGATGGCAGGTTTAAATCTAAATTTTTAGGCCATGAGAAATACACTAAGAACAATCATACTCTCAATCGGAATCACACTGACTTCTTTTAGCTGCGACAACTATGTAGACATTGAACCTTATTATGCACAGGATGCAGATAACTATTTCTTAAGTCCTGCTGATTATGATAAGGCGTTGATCGGAGCTTATGATCTGATGCAAACTTCTTATCTGGATATGTGGATAGGAGAGATTGCCTCTGATAATTCCATTGCCGGTGGTGAAAGCGTAACGGACAGCGAAGGATTACATCAGATTGATAATATGACACATGGTGGTGTTAACACTGAGTTACGAAGTCTTTTCCGCTGGATGTATGCCGGCATCACCCGAGTGAATTACATTTTCGAAAATAAAGACAGAATTGAGTTTACCGGAAAGGATCGTATCCTCGCTGAAGCATCCTTCTTGCGTGCCTACTATTACTTTGAACTCGTTAAATTTTTTGGTGATGTTCCGCTCATCATCGATAAGCGATTAGGCGCTAGTGAAGTAACGACTCAGCAGCGCACACCAGCATCAGAAGTGTATGCACAAATCGAAAAGGATTTGATCTTCGCGGCAGCCACCCTAACATGGACAACCGCGGTAAAAGGCAGAGCGACCAAAGGTGCAGCCCTTGCTTTATTAGGTAAGACTTATTTATATCAGAATAAATTTATTGAAGCGGCAGCTACACTTGATCAGGTAATTAATGAAGGACCATACAATCTTTCAACCGATTTCAAATCGCTGTTTAGAGTAGGAGGAGAGAGCAGTAATGAAACCGTATTTGATATTGAATACGTAGGTATTGAAGGTGGCGGTTATGGTTGCTTTGTTTGTCTTGAAGGGTTTGCGGCAGTCGGATTTCATAGTATCCGTGGATATGTAGGTCCTACCTATGGTGATGGAAACAGTTACAACCTTCCAACACTCGATCTTGTTAATGAATTTGAGTTTGGCGATTCAAGACTTGCCGTTTCCATTCTCGATATTGAAGCATACAAAACCAGTCAATTACCCGTAGTAGTTAAATATACAGTTGGTGCAGGTGGGCACACGGGGTTCTACAATAACAAATATTTGAAAAGAGTGGCTGAACTCGGTCTACCCGATAATGATTTAACAAGTCCTGTTAATCATAAGGTAATTCGTTTTGCAGATGTATTACTCATGGCAGCTGAAGCTCATAACCGTAAGCAGGGACCTAATGATGCGCTTGCCCTTCAGTATTTAAACCGTGTGAGAGGTCGTGTTGGTGTCAGCATGCCTGCTATCAATGCATTGGGCACTGTTCTTACCGATGCTATTTACCATGAACGTAGGGTTGAGTTTGCCGGAGAGGGGCTTCGCTTCTTTGATCTGGTTCGCACAGGAAGAGCAGCTGCTGAGATTCCAGGTTTCAAGACGAACAAAAATGAATTATTCCCACTACCTCAGGCCGAGATTGATCTCGCTGGAGCAGGCTGGGTACAAAACAACGGATACTAATAGATGACATTAAAAGAATCGCTTATGAAAAAAATGTTATTCATCTTCCTCGTGCTCATCGTAGCATGTAAGGAAACTGATCCGACACTGGGAGATCCACCAACCTCTGAAGCAGCCGCATTTACCTTTGTGTCGACAGCAACCAGCCCCAACGTAATTTCTTTCACAGGAACTTCAACAGCCTTCCTGAAGAAATGGGATTTTGGTAATGGCACACAGGCTGAAGGCGATATTGTAAGCGCCATCTATCCGTTGAAAGGTTCTTATACGGTTAAGCTTACTGCCTTTACAAAGGGAGGAAGCATCTCTTCTACCCAGACGGTAGTAATCGTGGCAGATGATCCAACATTACTGGATATTCCGGTTTACAATTTACTAACCGGGGGAGCAGGAAAGCCGGAAGGAAAGACCTGGATCATCGATGCAACCCGATCAGGTCACTTTGGTGTGGGCCCCAATCCTTCTGATCCCAGTCTTGGAGATGTACCTAATTATTACGCGGCTGGCCCCAATGAAAAAACAGGAACTGGCTTATACAACGATGAGTATACTTTCAAAATATCCGGATTCAGCTACATTTTTGAAACCAATGGAGATGTTTATCTGAATAATAAATATGGAACTGATTTTCCTGGTTCCTTTGAAAATCTGGGTGATCTGACAGCTCCATCCACTGCCCCTGATAATCTAAAATGGAGTATAACTGGTCCTGAAGGTAATCAATCGTTGACCATATCCACGGGCGGATTCATTGGTTATTATTCAGGTGTTGCTACCTATAAAATTGTGAGCATCTCTGAAAATGAACTGATTATTCGTGCCCACGATGCCAAAGATCCTGCGCTGGCCTGGTATCAGCGACTGATACCCAAAGACTTTACCCCGCCACCACCACCACCACCTGCCTATGCCACGCTTCCTCTTGATTTCGAAGGAATAAAACCGCCCTTTAATGGATTTGGTGGTAGTACTTATGATGTAGTGGTAAATCCGTCTGCCACGGGTGCAAACACCAGCTCAAAAGTAGTTCAGTATGTGAAAGGCATGGATGGGAACTGGGCAGGAATAGAAACGATTCTTTCAACTAAAATTGATTTTTCTACCAATACATCCTTTCAGTATAAAGTATTTTCTCCTGTTGTTGGTAAAGCGTTATTCAAAATTGAAACCACTGATAACTCAACACCTGCGATCGAAGTTTTTGCCGATGTAACCCAAGTAAATGAATGGCAGACGATCAATTTTTCATTCGCAGGAGCAGCCGGCAATACGTTTAACAAGATTGCGCTCTTTCTTGATTACGATAATAACAGCGGAGGTACTTTTTACCTGGATGATATTAAACAAGTAGCAGTAACCGCTGAATTGACATTAGATGCCCTCACAGGTGGATCATCAAAGACATGGATATTAAAACCTGCAGCCGGTTCGTTTGGTGTTGGTCCCGCAAAAGGCAGTGAAGCCTATTATCCCCAAGGTGCTGACTTGTCTTCAGCAAGATCATGCTTGTTCAATGACGAATTTATTTTCAAAGCAGGAAGTGTATATCAATATGATTCCAAGGGAGATGTATATGGCGAATCCTACCTGGGCATTACACCTGATGGTTGTAAACCTGAAAGTAGTTTGGGTGCAAATGCCACCGCATGGGGTTCGGGAACACATAGTTTCGAATTTTCTCCGGCAACGTCATCATCACCTGCCTATATCACGGTGACCGGAACGGGAGCATTCATTGTATTACCCAAAGCTTATAATGGTGGTGAATATACTGCTGGTCCTCCGACAGCCAATCGTTCCGTAAAATACGAAGTGTTGAGTTATGTGAAGAATGGTGCAAATGAAATGTTGTCTCTTACTATTGAAATATCGACCGGTGTCTTCTGGAATTATGTGTTGGTAAATAAATTATGATGAGCTATTTAAGATTGTTATTATTTGTATTGTTTTCATCTTTCTTCTTTTCTGGTTGCGGAGATCAAGAATCGGAAGCTCCGATTATACTGCCAACCAACTTAACCGTGCAGGTTGAGATCAATCCGGATGCTTCAGGAAAAGTGACTGTGACTGCCACTGCTGATAAGGCTAATTATTACGTCATCTACTTTGGGGAGAGCTCGACAGAAACAGGATTGAAGACGAATGATGGAAAGGCAACGTATACCTATACTTCTTCAGGCAGCTTTACGGTGCGTGCACAAGCACATGTAACCCAATCCGATTTCATCACATCAAGTAAGGTAATTGAAATACAATTAGGTTCATCGCCCATTATTCCTTCAACGGGCGCAACATCGCCATTAACCTATGCAGGTAAAACACTTGTATGGCAGGATGAATTTAATGGCACAGCGTTAAATGCTGCCAACTGGAAATTTGAAACAGGAACAGGCACGAATGGTTGGGGAAATAATGAACTTCAGTACTACCGTGAAGAGAATACTCAGGTAGACAATGGATATCTCATCATAACGGCAAAGAAAGAATCTTTTCAAGGCAGCAACTATACTTCTTCACGTATTGTAACCAGTGGAAAAAAATCGTTTAAGTATGGCAGAATAGACATTCGTGCTGCGCTACCCGAAGGGCAGGGAATATGGCCTGCGCTGTGGATGCTTGGTTCTAACTTTTCAACGGCAGGCTGGCCTCAATGCGGAGAGATTGACATCATGGAAATGGTTGGTGGATCAGGTCGAGAAAAGACCGTGTTAGGCACAGCGCATTGGGATAACAGCGGAACCCCGGCAAGTTTTTCAGGAAACAAATCGTTGAGTAGCGGAAAACTTGGAGATGAATTCCATGTGTATTCAATTGCCTGGACAAGTAGTTCCATCATCTGGTATCTTGATCATGTTCAGTATCATATTATTGATATTACCCCTGCAGGATTAAGTGAATTTCAAAAGGAGTTCTTCTTCATATTCAATCTTGCTGTTGGAGGTGCTTTGCCTGGCAGCCCAGATGGCACCACGGTTTTTCCACAACAACTGATCGTAGATTATGTACGCGTATTTCAATAATAACCAATGAGACACTTTATTATATTTATTTTTCTTTCCGGACTGTTTTCTTCTTGTAACAGCAATAAACCAGGCCAGCTTGTATGGTCTGATGAATTTAATTACACAGGTGCACCAGATAGTACGAAGTGGAATTATGAAACAGGCAATGGTTGCCCTGATCGTTGCGGATGGGGTAACAATGAAGCCCAGATCTATACAAAAGATTTAAAGAATGTCAGAGTCGAGAATGGATCTTTAATCATTGATGCATTCAAAAACGGAACCCAATGGACTTCTGGCCGAATAACCAGTGAGGCTAAAATGAATTTCACTTATGGACGTATAGAATTCCGGGCAAAAATTCCCACGAGCCTTGGTTCATGGTCTGCGTTATGGATGTTAGGTGGAAATTATAAAACAAAAGGATGGCCTGCTTGCGGAGAGATTGATGTGATGGAGCATGTAGGCAGAAATCCAGGTGTGGTACAAAGTGTTCTTCATACTCCTGAGAGTTATGGGAACACGGTTAATTTAAAATCTCATAACGTAAATGCCATCGACTCCGACTTTCACCTCTATCAAGCAAACTGGACCAGCAATAGAATTGAATTCTCTGTTGATGGCATAACTTTTTATACGTTCGAACCGACCAGTATAAACGAGAAAACGTGGCCATTCGATTCGCCATTCTATATCATCATGAACATTGCCATGGGTGGAAACTTAGGCGGTCCAGTCATTGATCCAGCCATTACGGTGGCTCGTATGGAAGTAGATTATGTAAGAGTTTATCAGTAAGTAAATTAAGTAAATCAATTAAACCCAAAACACATGAGGATTTTTATCTTATTTATTTCATTTTTCCTCTCTACGATTCTATTCGTGCAGGCACAGCCCACGATAGATTTCGAATCAGGAGGAAATGGTGCCGCCTACACATGGGCAGTTTTTGAGAACGATACTCCCCCCTTGGAGATTGTTACAAATCCCAGCGCCTCGGGGTTCAACACCTCATCGATGGTAGCCAAAATGAGAGTACTGCAGGCTAACGCGAATTATGCAGGAACAGTTACAAGGAGCTTCACGCCCTTTACACTGGATGCCAGCAACAGCATCGTAAAAATCATGGTCTATAAAAGTGTGATCAGTGATGTGGGCATTAAATTTGAAGCCAATTTCGCATCGACAGGTGAAATTAAAGTATCGAATACAAAAATTAATGAATGGGAAGAGTTGACGTTTGATTTCACAGGTAAAATCGGAGAAGCTTCATCAACAAACATTGATGGCATTGTTATCTTTCCTGATTTTAACGTGAGAAAGGAAGAAACAATTACCCATTTCGACAATTTGACGTTTTCAGCCAGCTCGACTGGTGACGGTGGTGCCACTGCGTTACCCGTAGATTTTGAAGATGCGGGTAGTCCTTATACATTCAATGATTTTGAAGGAGGTGCTGCAAGTATCATTAATAATCCTGGTTCAGCTGGAATCAATACGAGTGCGAAAGTAGCACAGATGAAAAAGTTTGCCGGTGCAACTTATGGTGGTACAACACTTCTACTGGATGGCAGTGTTGACTTTTCAGCAGGCAGTATTGTTAATATGAAGGTCTGGGCATCTCGTGCGGTGCCGGTTACCTTAAAACTTGAAGGTTTGAATGTTGAGCGAGTAGTCAGTCATAAGGGCTCTGGTACCTGGGAAGAATTGAGTTTTGATTTTACCGGATCTACAGGTGCTGGTGTTGCAGCAATCACGTTGATATTTGATAATGGTACAGCAGGAGATGCCGCGGGCAATTCCGCCAATTGGACTTTCTATTTCGATGACATTAAACTTGCCGCTGCTTTACCCCCTAATACATCGGTGTCAGCCATCGATTTTGAGACACCAGGAAATGGTGCTGCTTATACCTGGAACGTATTTGAAAATGATACGCCTCCACTGGAGATTGTTGCGAATCCCGGTGCAGCAGGAATCAATACATCGTCAACGGTTGCCAAAATGAGAGTGCTTCAGGCCAACGCGAATTATGCAGGAACAGTTACAAGGAGCTTCACGCCCTTTACACTCGATGCCAGCAACTGTATTGTCAAAATTATGGTCTATAAAAATGTGATCAGTGATGTGGGTATTAAATTTGAAGCCAACTTCGCATCTACAGGTGAAATTAAAGTCGCCAATACAAAAATCAATGAATGGGAAGAGTTGACGTTTGATTTCACAGGTAAAATCGGAGAAGCTTCATCAACAAACATTGATGGCATTGTAATTTTTCCTGATTTTAGCACACGTACAGGAGAGACGATTGCATACTTTGATAACATTAACTTCTCATTAAAACAAACCGGTGGCGGTGATCCAACCTTACCGGGATTGCCATTGGATTTTCAATCGTCAACCATTGACTATAAATTTTCAGACTTTGAAGGAGGTGCTGTTACTGTAATAGATAATCCACAAAGTAATGGTATCAATACCAGTTCTAAAGTCGGTAGAATGGTCAAGAATACAGGAGCCGTATATGCAGGAAGCCTTGTTGCGCTGGCATCACCGATTGATTTTTCGACCAATAAAACATTCAAAGTGAAAGTGTTTATGCCTAAAGTAGGAGCAAAGCTTTTATTGAAAGTGGAGAATCAGACAG
>CANIVF010000105.1 GCA_947470895.1 Bacteroidota bacterium | reverse complement strand
GATCCGAAAAAGAAGTATCCGATGATTGTCTACTTCTACGAGCGTGAAAGCGACAACCTGCATGGACACATCATTCCCAATCCTCTTCGATCATCCATCAATCGAACAACCTATACCAGCGATGGCTATCTGGTTTTTGTTCCGGATATCATTTACAAAATTGGTTTCCCTGGTGAGAGTGCACACAACTGCATCATGCCAGGCATCACTCAACTCATCTCAAAAGGATTTATCGATGAAAAAAATATTGGAATACAAGGACACAGTTGGGGTGGCTATCAGACAGCTTATTTAATCACCCGCACCGACATGTTTAAAGCAGCAGAAGCGGGAGCGCCCGTTGCCAACATGATCAGCGCTTATGGTGGCATCCGTTGGGAGACGGGCCTGAGTCGCATGTTTCAATATGAAAAAACGCAAACACGGTTAGGCGGAAGCCTGTGGGAAAAGCCCATGTTATACATTGAAAACTCTCCGATTTTCTTTGCGGATAAAATCAAAACTCCGTTGTTGCTTTTACATAACGATGCCGATGGAGCCGTTCCGTGGTATCAAGGCATTGAAATGTACATGGCGATGCGCAGATTGGATAAGCCCGTGTGGATGTTGAATTACAATGGCGAACCTCATTGGCCTGTGAAACGCGAGAACCGTATGGACTTTCAAATACGCATGAAGCAATTCTTTGATCATTACTTGAAAGGAGCAGCATTACCACCATGGATGAAAGACGGTGTACCTGCTATTGAGAAGGGAATTACGAAAGGGTACTAGTCGCATTGCCTGTTTCAATTATTTGACAACCTCTTAATAAGAAGGTAAATTGAATTTTTATTTCTTAATCTGGTTAAATGGAGATCTTAGAAATCACGGAAGCATCGGGCAAGCGCAATTTTTTCAATCGCGGAAAAAAGTATTTCTTTGAGTTTGTACTTCTATTCCTGGCAGTATTTCTCGGGTTTATGGCTGATAACTTCCGCGAGCAATATTCCGAAAAGCAGCAAGCCAATGAACTAGCGAAAAGCTTTTATGACGAATTAAAAAATGATTCTGTAGAAGTATTGGCGAAAGTGGATGGCCGCATTAAAAAGGAGCAGGCCATTGAATACATGGTGTCCTTTTTTAAAGACAGTAGCCTTACCAGTTCTTCAAAGAATCTTTCAATTAATTTTTTATGGGCTACTACAATTCGTACTCCAATTATATTTACTCCCAGAACAGTGGTGTTAGAACAACTTAAAAGTTCCGGCTCTATTCGCCACTTTAAGAGCAAAGAATTGCAACGACTAGTAGAAGACCTCTCGGTTGCTATCGACTATATTGCGGAGAGACAGGCCCTGGAAGCCAAGGTCTATGATGAACATATAGAACCTATCATGATCAATCACATGGACTATGACTTTCAGTATAAACTTTTTAGTACCGGCATTTTTGATCGGATGGCTCAATATGAAAAAAGTGATGAGTATATCCCATTTCATCTGTCACAGACTGAAAAAATAAATCGACATGATTTAATCAATGCATTGGGCTATTATCATACTAATAACATTAAATCTACCCGGCTTATTCCCTTTAAAGAATATGTCGAGGCGAATACTGCTCTTTTGAAATCCTTACGTAAAGAATTTCAATTAAAGTAATAATCTACTCATGTTTCACACTTGAAATCGGACTGACAAAAAGATATTATAATTTCAAGCCACAGATGCTCCGATTAAATCAGTGAATCTGTGGCTATCATTTTTTTAAGGAACAATAGGCGGACCCAACACCGTCATTTCATGATCCGAAAATTGTCTGGCGCCTTCTTCGGGTGATGGTGGGGAAGTTTGTGTTCTGTAAATCTTAAAAAATTCCTCCATCTTTCCGGCCGGCTGAAAAAAGAAAAGCATCTTTCCTTTATCAGAAAGTTGTGTCCAGGTGTGTGGCACTTTGCGTGGAAGAAAAATGGTATCACCCACAGTTAAGTTAAATCGTTCTTCTCCTGCCTGAAATAAAAATTCGCCTTCCGTAATAAAAACCACTTCGTCCTGATAATGATGGACATGAAGTGGAGGCCCTCCTTTACTGTTCCCTACATAGTCGAAAATAGACATGAGGCCATCAGAATCTTTTTTTGACAATAACAGATTAACAGGGCTAAGTGCTTTGTTAGCGGGATGCTCGTTGAATCGACTCTCTCCCGCCCTTATCACATATCCATGGGTAGGCGCCTGGCTATACTGATATTGCCCATCGGGTGGCAAGGCTTCGCCTCGGTTTAGAATTCCAAATTCATCATCAATCATTTTACTTTCTTCCTTGGTAGGTGGTCCCTTTCGCTGACTCATCTGCACAAAAAACTCTTCCATTTTGTGAGCAGGTGAAACAAAATAAACCAATCTGCCCGAAGCCGAAAGTTGCGTCCAGGTGTGTTGTATGTTACGTGGACCATAAACGGTATCACCTTTTGCGATTTTTATTTTTTGATTACCCACCTGAAAAACAAACTCACCTTCAACGGCATGAAATAACTCATCCTGCCAAAGATGAACATGCAGATTAGGACCGGGCACACGATCGATGCCCACGTAATCAAAGAAGGAATAATTTCCATCTGTGTCTTTGCTGGATATCTTCAGGTCGTTTGGAATCACTCCACGAAAAGGTGTAGGGACACCAAACCTGCTTTCGCGTGTTTTGATTACAAATGGTTTTTGATTGGAGGCCATAGCCCATGCAGATGGCAATAGTGATAAGGCCGGGATGGCACCGAATGTTGTGATCAGAAATTTTCTGCGTTGCATAAGCTTTTGATTTTTTGCTTTATGCAATAATCGGGAGCGGATAATAAAGACTAGTGGTACAAATTAGACATTTTAAAAGGTGTCGCTGGTGCCAAATGTGCGCTCTGGTGCTTTCATATCAAGCAAATGAAAAGCTTTAGGTGTTTGGCCGGTAAACTCAACATAATCCTTGGCAAGATGCTGATAGTCGTGATAGCCACACTCCAAAGCAATAGTGAGCCAGTCTTTAAATGGCTGAGCATTTTTAGTCCGGTATGCCCTTTCGAACCGAATGATGCGAGAAAAATATTTAGGAGTAAGCCCAACACGTTCGATAAATTTCCTTTCAAACTGCTTAACACTCAAACATGCAGCACTCGCCAGTTTGTCCACAGACATTGTTGTTGACCGAACCAACATCAGCTTATTCACATCATCAATGATGTGAAATTCTTTGCGTTGTTTTTTAACCTGTTGAATAAGAAAATCTTCGATCATAACGACCATTTCCAAATAGACCTCAACTCCGCTCAGGCGGGAATTAAGGGCACGCAGTTCATTAGAAAAAATTGATTCAGCATCTATGTAGGTATTGGTCAATGCTTGTGCTGAAATACCCGTAAGCCGGAATAATGCGCCTGGCTGTAACACTACCTGTAGCACTAAGAAGTGCTGACCAACATGACGAAAAGAAACCTGATTATGTTGCCCAACAAAAGCCGATCTCAGATTTGAAATATTTTCTTTGCGATCCTGATAGTGAACCGTCTCCCCATCACGCGGATAAAAACTTAAGGTGTGCTCAGGCCTGGGCGGATATGGCTTGGTAGGGATCGTGGCTGAATCACTAAAATTAAAATGGATGAGACGATGTACGCGCACGTAATCTGCTAAAACAGGATTTGGGGCATACGTTTGGAACACCATCAGAACTAAAGCTAACGATCTGGTGACTATTTTTCAATGTCCATCATCAAACCGAATTCAAAAAATACGATTAAATCAATTACCAGTGGGCTAATCAACTCTCATCTTCGAACTACTTCAGCAAAAATTCTCCCACTTCCCTCCAGCCATTCATTCTCTTAAACTGATCAAATTGTAAATTATGTGGCGCAGAAAACAGTAACTTCTCACCATTAAAGGTTTCGAGATTGTGTGGAAGATCATCGATCATGTAATCTCCATGCACGATACTTTTGCGACCACAAAAAACGAATTGCTTCCAATGCAAAAAGGGAAAGTGTTCCTTAAGCCATTCCAGTTTTTCAGGCAACGAGTTAGGAAACTCCATCGCTGATGACACGATGAACAATTCGTATTTCTGATTCAATTCTTTGATCACCTTCTGGGCATGATCATTTACGGCCATCGTTCTGAAAAAATCCTTTCGGAGCGTGAAGCTGTAAACGACATCATGGTTTTCCGGAAACCGTTCCATCTCGGCTTTGTGATTTAGTGACTCGCGCGATACGCGAACGCCAAACTCTTTTTCATAAAAATTTATGAACTGACCTGTGGCATCAGCCATCACATCATCCATGTCTATTATTAGTCGTTTCATAGAAGCCGCAATGATACTTAAGATTTAGGAAAAGAAAATTACAATCGAGGAAATATTCCTTGGCGAACGTTTGTCTAACATAAAAAATCAAATGGATTGCATACCTTATAATCTATGGAACAACCCAGTGACTAAGTATCAATCGGGAAATCCAACGATGGAGACATGGCCGCCTTCAAAAAAACGCTAGTAATACGCCATGAATGCAGGGGGCGGGTGTAATTCGGTCGATGTTAGAACCGGGATAAACTATCTTATAAAAAATCAAGGACGAGAGATCGCCATTAAGATACTTTCTATTGCAAGAGATTTAGCGATAGTGGATATTGGATGGTATTAACTAACCTTGAGCTCAGTGCGCCTTCTGATATCCACTTCTTTTTTCCTGCTTGTTGTTCTTTTTGATTCGTGCAGTTCGCGAGGTCAAATCAACAGTCGTCACATTCGTGCCGCACAAAAAATTAACGGGCTTTCCTTTTCCCGTGAGGAAATTAAAACCATGAAAGCCTACCTTAATGAAAACAAAAAGGGCTTTGACTCCATGCGTGCCTTGCCGATAGCTTATGAAGTTACGCCTGCTATTTATTTTGATCCCCGCCCCGACAACTTTCAATTCAGGAAAAGAAATCAGATTTCTGCCTGGAACTATCCGGACACCGTATTGCTGCCAGCCAGTGATGAAGAAATTGCGTTCATGACCGTTGCGCAACTCAGCACATTGATCAAACAAAAGAAACTAACCTCCACGCGTCTCACCAACATTTATCTCACACGGATTAAAAAATTCAAAGACACATTATCATCCGTAGTTACCATCACTGAAGAACTTGCCTTGAAACAAGCAAAGCAAGCCGATGAAGAAATTGCACAAGGAAAATACTGTGGTTCGCTACACGGCATTCCCTATGGGATCAAAGATCTTTTTGCTGTGCCCGGGTATAAAACCACATGGGGTGCAGAGCCCTATCAGAATCAAGTTATCGATGAAAAAGCAGAAGTAGTAAGAAGGCTGGAAGAGGCAGGAGCTGTCTTGATTGCAAAGCTAACATCAGGAGCATTAGCACGAGGTGATGTTTGGTTTGGGGGCAAAACAAAAAATCCCTGGGATCTCAAACAAGGCGCCAGCGGATCTTCAGCAGGTTCGGCATCTTCAACTTCTGCAGGATTGGTAGCCTTTTCCATTGGTACCGAAACGCTAGGATCTATTCTCGCTCCTTCAACACGTTGTGGCGCAACTGGCTTTCGCCCTTCGTTTGGTGGTGTAAGTCGGGCGGGCGCAATGACGTTGTCGTGGTCTATGGATAAAGCCGGACCCATTTGTCGTTCAGCACAAGATTGTGCGATCGTATTTAATGTCATCCGGGGCAAAAATCCACAAGGAGAAAAAGATCGTGCCGTTGTTGATTACTCCTTCGCTTTTAATCCACCCGTAAATCTGAAAGATTATAAAATTGGTTATGCCAAAGAGTTGTTTGATGCCGACATTGCAAAGCCCGGCACAAATAATTCGGAGACAATTAAATTATTTACTCAATTAGGCGCAGAGTTGCACTCCATGAAACTTCCTGATCAGGTTCCTTACGAAGTGTTTGATATTATTCTTCGTGCAGAAGCAGGCGCTTACTTTGATGATCTGGTTCGCACCCATCGCGAACGCGAGCTTTCCGAACAGAATCCAGAATCGAGAGCCAACTCGTTGAGGCAATCCAGATTCATTCCCGCTGCTGAATATCTGCAAGCGAACCGCCATCGAAAAGTATTGATCGAAAAATTCAATCCCATTATGAAGGATTATGATTTCATTGTCGTGCCATCCGATGGAAGGAACCAATCATTGTTAACAAACCTGACTGGCCACCCTGCCATTTCTATTCCAACTGGATTTGATAAGGAAGGTCATCCCACATCGGTTATTCTGATTGGCAACCTCTATGATGATGCTCCGATTTTAGAAGCTGCTTACATTATTCAGCAGGCAACTGATTTTGAAGATCAGCATCCACCTTATTTTTTCAAGTGAAGAATGACTGATACTGCTGTGATTTTTCAGACCGCTTTTATACGCAAGCTGTGGTAGTTAAAAAGAATTTTGTAAGGTGATTGCAGATGAATCTCTTCAATTATCATTTTTTTTCTTAGGCAGATTCTCGCCTCTGAAATATTTGTCTTCTTCATCCTCGCCCTCTTTTTTGATGAGCTGACCTATTTCAAGAATTTTGAATTCTGTTCTACGGTTTCGTTGGCGGCCTTCAGGATTATCACTGCCATCCGGATTGGTGTTGCGCGCAATAGGTTTTGATTCGCCATAGCCCTTTGCCACCAACCGGTTTGGATCAATACCTTTTTGAATCAGATAATTTACAGTCGACTCCGCCCTGCGCTGTGACAGTTGAATGTTATAAGCATCGGATGCGGCACTATCCGTATGCGAACCCATTTCAATTTTCAAATCCGTGTTATCGTTTAAGAGCACGATCAACTTATTAAGTTCAATAGCAGCCTCACGCCTGATGTCCGCAGAATCATAACCGAAATAAATGTTTTTGAGAACAAATGTTTTGTTCCGCTCCTTTCTGTCGAGCACGATAATGGTATCGAGCGTGATTGTAGTTACCAATTCCTTCAACGATTCCAGCGGCACTGATTTTGCAATGGTAGTGTAGGTTTGTCGCTTCGTGATATACCCATCTGTTTCACCTAGCAAGGTATAGTTTTCATTTTCGTATACACGGAAAAGAAATTTACCATCATTACCGGTAACAAAATCCTGCATCACATCACCATCCGGATCCATCAAAGAAACTTTGGTGTTGGGCAAAATTTCTCGCGTGCTGTCTTTGCGGATCATGTACGTGATCCCTTGCAAAAAATAGTTAACCACCTTCAGATTAGGGTCCTCATTGATGAAGGTATAAATATCATCATCGCCTTTACCTCCTTCGCGATTGGAGGTGAAGAATCCGCGATCAACTTTAAACAAAAACATTCCGAAATCATCAGCAGTAGAATTTACCGGTTGCCCGAGGTTTTCCACTATTGTTTTTCCATTGGCTCTGTTCAACACAAAAATATCGAGCATGCCATAGCCAGGATGACCATCGGATGAAAAATACATTTTACCGTTATCCGACACGTATGGAAATGTTTCGGCACCTGCTGTGTTAATCTCAGGCCCCATATTTTTTACTTTTCCAAAGCGACCACGGGAGTCCATTTGAGCAGAGTATAAATCCAGGCTTCCATAACCTCCTTTGCGATTGGAAGAAAAATAAAGTGTGCGCCCATCAGGGCTTAATGCTGGTGTAGATTCCCACGTATCGGGTAAATTAATATTGATAGGCGATGCTTCTGACCATTGACCATTCCGGTAGCGGGAAATGTATAAGTCAACATCATTCGCTCCCTTACGCTTTCCGGTATTACCCTTGGCAAAAATCATGGTTTTACCATCGGGGGTAAACGTGATGCATCCTTCGTTGATGTTTGATTCGTTGATGAGTTCCGGTAAAGGAGTAATCGTGCTCGCATTTACATTGGCTCCACTGGTTTCTGCTTTGTAGATATCCGTAAACGGTGTGCCTGTGGCTTCATAAATTTTAGCGTTGGCGCGTGATGAGGTGAAATACAATTCATTGTTGGAATACACAGGATTATATTCGGTGAACGGTGTATTAATCGCTTCGAGATTCTTTATCTTATAATAGCTCTTCTTTTCCGAAAGCTTTTCCAGATAGTTCAGGCCATCGATCTCTTTTTGCGCGCGGTCTTTTAATTTCTCACCCTTGGCTTCCGACTCTAACGACTCGAGCACCGTGCGTGCTTCATCATATTTAGAATTTGCCTGAAGGGATTTGGCATAAAATAACTTCACCGAATCTGAATCGATACCACGACCACCAGCCTTGGCATAAAATGGTTCAGCTTCCTGAATGCGATTGGATAATCGATAGGACTCCGCGATATAATAATTGGCGGGCCCGTTACCTGATTGCTTGCGAAGCACTCCTTTGTAGTAACTAATTACATTTTCGTATTTACCATAACGAAAGGAGTTCATCGCCCTCTTCTCAGGGCTACATGCCGCTACTACGACTACGATGACTAAAAGAATTATACCTCTTGCTCTCATGCGTGCTTGCTAATACTCTAAAAGTACGAAAAAATAAATGCTAAGAAATTAACGCTGGTTTGGGTAAATATTTTGCCATCCACGACTTTTCTGTTGGTATCTGCCATTTATTTTCCAATTCCGTTAGGCTGGCAGCCAGGGTATTGAACGTAGGCGTTGAAGCTTGGAAGCGACCTGTTGCAAAACCTGACTTCAATTCGGTTAATGGTATCAGTTCAATATTGTCGTCAATATAAAACGGCACTTTCGTGCGATCCAAAAGATCTGCCCCGGTAATAGCCTGAATTTGCCTCATCACACCAACCGAACTATCAATCGAACAACCGCTGGGATTGTGAAAGTCTTCATCCACGGCCATGATTACAAACTGACTTTTGTCTATTTTGAAGGACGACTTTAAGGGCTCGCCATGAGCATTCCATTTTCCGCAGAACTCTTCCAGTAAATTAGCTACTGTTTTTTCTTCCAGGCTGTCAAATTTTCTATCGGCTTGGTATATCCAGACTCTGGACTGAGGTGAAAGATTTTCGAATGGGACGAACATTACTCTGTGTTTTTAACGATCAGTCAAAGATACAAAAGACAATGATCAGAAAGTTTGTTTCAGCCTCCTTTCATCCGTGATGATACGGAACTTAAAATACCATCGCTCACGGATATCTTCCAATTACTTTTCTTGAGATTTTTGAAAAAACCCGAAGAAATGAATTCAAAAATCTTTCTCACATTAGCCGCGCTTCTTTTCATCGGAATTCACGTTTCTGTAGCTCATGATGATCCTGAGATGTCATCAAAACTCCAATTTTCATCGATGTTTATGGGTACCAACAATGGTTTTGAAAAACTGAAAGGTGAAAAGTACAGCGAAGACGAAAATTGGGTCTACTACGGATCAGATTATGGACTTGGCCAGAGGGCAACAGCCATACTCAAAAGGAAAAAAAATGCAAGTGTATGGTATTTGTACATTTAGTTTAGACTGGTCGATGATCATACCGAACTTCTCCCTATTCAAAGTCGTATTTTTGGCATGTTAAACATGATAGCCAGTGGAGGCAAAATAAAGGGTGAAGAAGGCACCAAAGGTGAAGTAAAACGCACCGATCTGTAGGTGACAAAGGATAATGTTTGGTTTTGAGAAAACGTTACTGACAACAGTAAATAGATTTTTCACATTTTCTTGAAGAATAGTCCATGACAGTAGACCCAAGAATAAGTTTTCTTGAAAGATCTTTTATAACGATTCGGCAATAAGCTCTGCTAGGTCCTTCACCTTTATTTCGTCCTCTTTCTCTTTGTTTTTCATACCATCAGTGATCATGGTCATGCAGAACGGGCAAGCCACGGCCACGGTAGTGGCACCTGTTGCCAGAGCATCTTCTGTGCGCACAATGTTAATTTCTTTATTTCCTTTCTCAGGCTCTTTAAACATCTGAGCACCACCAGCCCCGCAGCATAAACCAGTGGTGCGCGAACGTTTCATTTCTACCAGATCTGCATCAAGAGCTTTCAACACCTCACGTGGCGCTTCATAAATATTATTGGCACGGCCGAGATAACATGAATCGTGATAGGTAATCTTCTTTCCTTTGAATGAACCTCCCTCAGTCATTTTAATTTTACCCTCATTGATCAGCTGCTGAAGCAACGTAGTGTGATGAACCACTTCGTAGTTACCCCCCAACTCAGGATATTCATTTTTCAAGGTGTTGAAACAATGCGGGCAAGCCGTGACGATTTTCTTAATGCCATAGCCATTCAACACCTGAATGTTGCTCATGGCCTGCATTTGAAAAAGAAATTCATTGCCCGCTCTGCGCGCAGGATCTCCGGTGCAGGTTTCTTCGGTGCCCAACACAGCAAACTTGATATTTACCGCATTCAGAATTTTCACAAAAGCTTGTGTCACACGCTTGGCGCGATCGTCAAACGAGCCGGCACATCCCACCCAAAAAAGGATTTCGGGTGTTTCGCCTTTGGCTACTAATTCGGCAACGGTGGGTGCGTTCATGGTTCGTTATTAGTTATGATTATTGATCGTTCTTCTCTTTTCACTCTTACTTATCAATCCAGTTGGCCCGATCGGATGGGGAGAATTTCCACGGAGCAAAGCTTGTTTCGATATTTTGAAACATGGAATTCCATTGGGCCGGTGAACCGGATTCTTCCATCGCTGCGTATCGCCTCAATTCTAAAATGATTTCGAGTGGATTGATCAATACAGGGCAAGCTTCCACACAGGCGTTGCAACTGGTGCAGGCATTGATTTCTTCTTTGGTGATGTAATCATTCAATAGTGTTTTGCCATCGTTCAATCCGGGGCCGCCCGTTTCTAAACTCTTGCCCACTTCTTCCATGCGGTCACGGGTGTCCATCATGATCTTGCGCGGAGAAAGTTTCTTTCCCGTAAGGTTGGCAGGGCACTCGGAAGTGCAACGACCACACTCGGTACACGAATAGGCAGCCATTAAATTATTCCATGAAAGATCGTTGATGTCTTTGGCCCCAAATCGTCCAGGCTCACCGTCTGGCGCTGCCACGGTTTCCAAACCCAACATGGATTTCACCTCACGGGTAACTACGGGCATGTTATTAATATGTCCTTTCGCTTCAAGTTTGGCAAAGTAGGTATTGGGAAATGCGAGAAAGATGTGCAGGTGTTTTGAGTACGTGACATAAATAGCAAAGCCCAAAATGCCAATGATGTGAAACCACCACGCAAAGCGCTCAATGATTACGAGTAAAGAAGTATCCAGATTGGTAAAGAACGGAATCAAATAAGAACTGAAAAACAAGGAGCCTGTAGCCACATAGTGATCATCACGGGTTTGTACGATCTGGTCGGTCGCATTCATCGTGAGAATGGCTGACATTAAAATAATCTCTGTAACGAGAATAAGATTAGCATCCAGGCGTGGCCAGCTGGTCATTTCGGCCGACCAGAAGCGAGGAATCTTTAACACATTTCTTCTCGTCAGAAAAAAGACGCAAGCAAGAAATACTGCCACGGCCAGAAATTCGAAGAGATTCATCAACACATTATAAAAGCCACCCAGATAGGGAGCGAAAATGCGATGTGTGCCCAATAAGCCATCGATGACAAACTCCAGAACTTCCAGGTTGATCACTAAAAAGCCTACATAAATAAAGAAGTGCAAAGAAGCCGGAATAATGCGCTTAAACATCTTCTTTTGGCCGAAAGCCACCAAAAGCATGTTGCTCAATCGAGCGGAGGGATGGTCTTTGATTTCGTTTTGCTTGCCCAGATTAATGTTGGCCCGGATGCGCAATACTCGCTTTCGGATAAAATACGTGGCCACAGCCAGCGTAATGACAAACAAAATTTGTTGCAGATAGTGCATGCGAGAGAAAGAATTTGTCGGGAATTTAGTTTACGCCACCTTTTGAACCTATAATTTACATTCAAAACCTTAAAATTTCGAACTGAGTTTGCAGCAAAACTAAATTTCCATAGTTTTGTGGCCCTGTTGGAAAGTGACAGGGTAGAAAGTGTTGGTGACGTAGCTCAGTTGGTAGAGCAAAGGACTGAAAATCCTTGTGTCGGGGGTTCAATTCCCTCCGTCACCACAAAAAATTAAGGCCTCAGATATCTGGGGCTTTTTTGCTTTTGGAGAATTGATAACGGTTCTGAAAATACATGTTTTCAGGAATCCAACCATTTTGATGTACTTCGTGCCTAATGAGTAACCCAACTATTATGCAAACCTTGGTTCGTGTACTAATTATAGGACTTTTAGTCTCTTGCTCAGAGGATCCTGATTCATTAAAAGAATCTTGCACGGGAAAAATTGATTTGGAAACACAGCAATTTCCTCAAGTGTGGAAATTGGTAAAAATTTCCGGAGGTATGCTCAACACGGAAACCACTGGAGCAAATATGTATTGGCAGGAAACTATACAATTGAATGCTGATGGTACTTTTATCAAACATCGTGAGGAAAATAATCATGCCTCCGAAGCATCGGGTACTTACTCTTTTGCACTTGCCGGAGATCAGGAGTCAATTGAATTGACGTTAACCTATTCTTCCGCCAGGAATCTGGTAGTAAGCTGCTATGGGCAACTGACTGAAAAATATATTTTACAAACTAAATGTAAACTCGTTGGGACTTGGACGCATTGTGATGGCTATGGTTTGTATTATGAAAAACTTTAATCTATACAACTAACCATCATAATAAGGTTGTAGTAATTGTCCTTGCCGCAACCCAAGCCGTAGTCCACGCTGCCTGAAAATTAAATCCTCCCGTTTCGCCATCGATGTCGAGTATCTCACCGGCAAAGTATAAGCCTGGTACTTTCTTACTTTCCATAGTATTCAGATTGATGTCGTTGAGAGAAACCCCTCCGCAGGTAACAAACTCTTCCTTAAATGTCGTTTTGCCTTTTATGTGAAAGGGGCAAGCAAACAACAACTCAATTAACCGATTGATCACTTTATTGGATTGATCACTCCAAATCTTTCCTTCTTCGGCACCGGCCTTCAAGCAAAGAAACTCCCATAGTCTTTTAGGAAGACCAAAGAGAGGATTGCTAAGTACCTGCTTTTTGCTGTTTTCTTTTTTCAATGTCATCAGTGTGTTGCGCACTTCCACTTCGGGTTGACCAGTCCAGTTTACTAATGCAGTGAATGTATAATGGACTTTATGAAGATCCACGGCAGCCCAAGCTGAGAGCTTTATCACAGCAGGACCACTGAGCCCCCAATGCGTGATGAGCACCGGCCCGCGTTGCGAAAGTTTTGATCCGGCTATCTTCACTTCGGCATCCGGAACGGCAACCCCCATCAGGTCAGTAAATTCTTTTGAAGAATCATTGAAGGTAAACAAAGAAGGAATTGGTTGAACGATCTCTTGACCCAGATTGGAAAGCCACCCGTAATTCTCAGGTTTGTTATAACCACCGGCCGCCACAAGAATACGAGTTGCCATGTACTGCTGCTCGTTGCAATGCACATGAAAAACTTTATCGGTCTTTTCTATGCGCGTTACTTCCTGACTGAGTTTGATTTCAATTTTTAGTAGCTCTGCTTCGCGCAGAAAACAATCTATAATCGTTTGAGAATTATTTGTGACCGGAAACATGCGACCATCTTCTTCGGCCTTTAACTCCACACCATGATTCTCAAACCATGCTACGGTATCCTTCGCATGAAATTTTTGGAATAAAATTTTTAGTGCTCTTTGCCCGCGTGGATAATGCTTCGATAAAGGAGTCGCTTCAAAGCATTGATGCGTTACATTACATCTCCCTCCACCCGATACTTTTACTTTCGATAAAAGTTTAGACGTCTTCTCTAGAATTAAAACACGAACGCCTTTCTTGTTATGTGCCGCTTCCATGGCTCCGAAGAAACCTGCCGCGCCACCTCCGATCACAATCAGATCAAAAATTTTAGCGCTTTCCTTTTTCATCGTGGCGAATCCATCGATTAATTTTTACGGTCACTTTTCCAAACACATAACCCATTCCAATAGCCAATGGGTAATCACTTGCCCAATGCACACCATTATTAATCATGGACAATCCTACAATTGCCATTACGGAATATCCTACAGGACCTATCCATCTTTTTTCCGGGTAATTATCCGCGAGGATTACCGTAGTCGTCATCATCGTTCCCATGTGTCCCGATGGAAATGCATCATACTTTGATACTG
>CANIVF010000104.1 GCA_947470895.1 Bacteroidota bacterium | reverse complement strand
GATTGGTGGCATAAGAAGGTAGAAGATCTTTCAAAAGGCATGGCCCAGAAGGTTCAATTCATTAGCACCGTTATGCATGAGCCTAAACTGATCATTCTGGATGAACCCTTCTCAGGGTTTGATCCGGTAAACGCGCAACTGATCACTGAACAAATATTGGAATTAAAGGAAAAGGGAAGCACGATCATTTTTTCTACACACCGCATGGAAACGGTGGAGTCGCTGTGTGATCACATTGCCCTGATCAATAAATCAAAAAAGATTCTGGAAGGGCCGAAGAAACAAGTAAAGGATCAATTCAAATCAAATACATTCATCGTAGAGCATCGTGGAAATAACTTTTCATTACCTGCCGATCGATATGAATTAGTCAAGCAAGTACGCATTGAGGATGAATTATTTTCTACTACACTCAAAGCAAGAGATGGAATAAAAGGCAATCAGGTAATTCGCGATATCATTGATATTACCGAAGTGCACAGCTTTCAGGAAAAGATTCCCACTATGGCCGACATTTTTATCAGCCTGGTGAAAGGCGAAGGAGATGAAGCCCTCAAAAAACATTTACTTGAATCATAACCTGACAACTACAAGATATTTCAACTATGAATAAGATCTGGTTAATTATACAACGCGAATTCCTTAACAGAGTGCAGAAGAAATCATTTTTGATCACTACTATTCTGGTGCCTCTCATTTTTCCAGCCATTATAGGAGGTCTTGCTTATGTGGCCATAAAAGATGCCGAATCGGCCAAAGCCGATGTGGTTCATGTACTTGATGAGAGTAAAAATTTCACTTTTGAAGATAGTAAGCACTTCAAATTCATAGCAATGAATCAACCGTTGGAGGAAGCTAAAAAAATCTACAATGCAACCAGTGATTTTGCACTACTCTACATACCTAATTTCGATATCAACAAACCTGAGGGAGTGCTTTTGTACACGAAGGAAAATCCAAGCATTGATAAAGTAGGTGATCTTGAATCATTGATCGAAACCAGAATTCATGATTTAAAACTTAAGGAATACAAAATAGACGAGGCTATACTTAAAAGTTTAAGACCACAAGTAAGTCTCAAACAATTTAATCTAACCGATACGGGCGAAGAGAAATCAAGTAACTCAGGTATTTTATATGGACTTGGGTTTGGCCTGGGTATTTTAATTTATATGTTCGTATTGATCTATGGTATTCAGATCATGACAGGAGTGATCGATGAAAAGACTTCTAAAGTAGTAGAAGTAATCGTCTCATCTGTAAAACCCTTTCAACTTATGCTGGGGAAAATACTTGGTATCGCCTCCGTTGGATTAGTCCAATTTACCATTTGGATCATTCTCATAACTGTGCTCTCTTCGGGTACACTCGCCTACTTCGGATTAAAAATGCCGCAAAAACAAATGATGGAACAGGTTACCAAACAAATGGACAATACTCCCGAAATGAAAGAGGCGATGGATCAGCAAAATTCGAAAGTGGGTGAATTGTTAGGTAACCTGAGCGAGATCCCCTTTGGTAAAATCGCATTCGTCTTTGTATTTTATTTTCTTGGTGGCTATTTGTTATACGGTGCTCTGTTTGCAGCCGTTGGTTCAGCGGTTGACTCACAACAAGAAGCACAGCAATTTCAATTCCCAGTCACGCTTCCTCTATTGATCGGCTACATGGGATTGTTCATGTTCATCTTGCGCGATCCACACGGATCTGCCAGCTTCTGGCTGTCCGTTATTCCTTTTACTTCACCAGTAGCCATGGTCGGTCGCATTGCATTTGGTGTGCCCACCTGGGAATTGGCTCTTTCTATGATTCTATTGATTGGCGGATTTCTACTCACTACCTGGATTGCTGGAAGAATCTATCGTGTTGGTATTTTGATGACAGGAACAAAGGTGAGCTACAAGGTTTTGGCCAAGTGGTTTATGATGAAGTCATAACGTTCATAATTATACATACTCTAAAAAGCCGGATACACCATCCGGTTTTTTTATTTAATTTCCATGCCGATATGAATAAAAAAATACCTCTTCCAGCCTCGATGGATTTCTATCAGGACAACACCAAGTTGAAGTGGATTATTCTGGTTGTTTCTGTGATCATTAGTGTCGGATCTATTTTTTACACCAACTTTTTAGTTAATCAACTTAAAGAAAGAGAAAAACAACAAGTTGAATTATTCGCCAAGGCTTTGGAATACATCAACCGATCTGAAGAAAGTATTGACTTCGTGACAAACGAAATCATCTTCAAAAACAAATCCATTCCCGTGATCTGGATCACCAAGGAAATCGAATATCAATACACCAATATTGACCTTAACGAATCGATGTCTAAAGAAAGAAAAGATGACTATTTAAAACGGCAGGTTAACGATATGAAAGAGTTATACGCCCCCATAGAGATGACCTGGCTAAACGAAAATGGGGAAGTGGAAAGTTATGGCTTTGTCTATTATAAAAACTCGAAACTTCTCACCCAGCTCATTGCATTTCCCTATGTTCAATTATCGGTGATCGCAATACTTGCTTTCATATCCTATCTTGCTTTCAACTACTCCCGCACGGCTGAACAAAATCAGGTGTGGGTAGGACTTGCCAAAGAAACAGCTCATCAACTGGGCACGCCACTTTCCTCATTAATGGCGTGGGTGGAGGTGTTACGCGATGCCCCGGAGATAAAAAATAAAGGCATTGTAGAGGAACTGGATAAGGATATCAAAAAACTCACCGTGGTCACGGAGCGCTTTTCCAGCATAGGTTCCACACCGGTACTAAAGGATGAAAATATTTACCAATTGGCAAATAATGTTGTGGGGTATTTACGCCCACGGGTTTCGGCCAAAATCAACTTTGAAGTACACACACTATCTGAAACCATTCAAGCCCAGGTGCATGCTCCACTTTTTGAGTGGGTGCTCGAAAATCTTTTCAAAAATGCCATTGATGCGATGGGAAATTCGGGCACCATTTCCATTAAAATATTGCGGGGGGGCGACAGGCGTGTATTAATCGATATTTCTGACACTGGAAAAGGGATACCTAAAACGATCATTCAAAATGTTTTCAAGCCAGGGTTCACCACCAAAAAACGTGGCTGGGGTTTAGGGCTTGCTCTGGCCAAAAGGATTATTGAGATGTATCACGAAGGGAAAATCTTTGTAAAAACATCCGAAGAAAACCAGGGGACCACATTTCGCATCGAATTGAAGAGTGCTTAAAAAATCTGATCCCACTAATTCGGAATAAACATGATGATTGTCAGCTTTTTAAGCCTGATTAATTTTGTCATGAATAATTCTATAAAACCTCGATTCCGAAGTTTGTATTAACCCCACAAAAAACTACTTTTGCGGTCGGATTTTTCAAGCCTTACATGGATTTGACTTGTCCTGTTTCAAGCGTATAAATTCTTAAAACATCATATTCAATGGCCAATAGCGGTAGAATCACCCAGGTAATCGGTCCGGTAGTAGACGTAGCATTTGACGAACCCGGCACAAAACTTCCAAACATTCTTGATTCACTGGAAGTTACAAAAGGAGACGGCACACTCGTTGTGCTGGAATGTCAACAACATTTAGGAGAAGATCGCGTTCGGACGATCGCTATGGAGGGAACTGAAGGTCTGGTGCGCGGCATGGTAGTAATTGATACTGGCTCTCCTATTCAAATGCCAATCGGTGACGATATAAAAGGCAGATTATTTAATGTGATTGGTCAAGCCATTGATGGTATCAAGCAACCAAAGGGAGAAAAGACTTTGTCCATCCATAGAAATGCTCCTGCTTATGAAAATCTTTCTACTTCGCAGGAAATCCTTTACACGGGGATTAAAGTAATTGACTTGATTGAGCCTTATTCAAAAGGAGGTAAAATCGGATTGTTTGGCGGTGCCGGTGTGGGTAAAACGGTATTGATTCAGGAATTGATCAACAACATCGCAAAAGCCTATTCTGGACTTTCTGTGTTTGCCGGTGTAGGCGAACGCACACGAGAAGGAAATGATTTGTTGCGCGAGATGATCGAAGCTGGTATCGTGGATTACGGTCCTGAGTTCATGAAATCATTGCACGAAGGCGGATGGGATTTATCCAAAGTAGATCACGCTAAATTACAAGAATCAAAAGCAACCTTTGTGTTCGGTCAGATGAACGAACCTCCTGGTGCCCGTGCGCGTGTTGCTCTTTCAGGCCTGACCGTTGCAGAATATTTCCGCGATGGTGATGGCACAGGAAAAGGTCGTGATATCCTTTTCTTTATTGACAATATCTTCCGCTTTACACAGGCTGGATCTGAAGTATCGGCTCTTTTGGGTCGTATGCCATCAGCCGTAGGTTATCAGCCTACATTGGCTTCTGAGATGGGTGCTATGCAAGAGCGTATTACATCAACCAAGAACGGATCAATCACTTCGGTACAGGCCGTTTATGTACCTGCCGATGACTTGACTGACCCTGCTCCTGCAACAACCTTTGCTCACTTGGATGCCACAACCGTATTGTCTCGTAAGATTGCTGAATTAGGTATCTACCCTGCGGTGGATCCATTGGATTCAACATCACGGATATTGCGTGCCGACATCGTAGGTGAAGAGCATTACAACTGTGCTCAGCGCGTGAAGTTGATCCTGCAGCGTTACAAAGAATTACAAGACATCATTGCGATTTTGGGTATGGATGAATTATCTGATGAAGATAAATTGATTGTATCTCGTGCTAGACGTGTTCAACGTTTCTTATCACAACCATTCCACGTAGCCGAAGCGTTCACTGGTTTGAAAGGTGCGTTGGTAGATATTAAAGATACCATCAAAGGATTTAACATGATCATGGATGGTGAAGTGGATTATCTTCCTGAAATGGCCTTCAACCTGGTAGGTAGCATTGAAGAAGCCATTGCAAAAGGTGAGAAAATTATGGCTGACGCAAAAGGATAATACTCCATGCAATTAGAAATTATAACACCTGATAAAAAAATTTTCGAAGGAGAGGTAACCATCGCAACGTTTCCTGGTGAGGACGGTTCTTTTCAAATTCTAAACGGTCACGCACCGCTAGTGAGTTTGCTTAAAGAAGGAGTAGTTGAGTATAAATCGAAAGAAGCATCTCAACAAATTCAGATTACTGGTGGTGTGGTGGAAGTGCTTAAAAACAAAGTGATTCTCCTCGCTGATGGTGTGAAGAATTAATCATTACATTACTACAATAAAAAAACCCGATTCAATGAATCGGGTTTTTTTATTTATAGTCAGGGGCCAGTTATTGTCTTACTAACCACTTCACAAAGAATACAAGACCGATAATCAAAGCGATACCACCGATAATCCAGAATACATCGCCACCAATAAACATAGCAACCAAACCTACTGCTCCAAAAATAGCAGCAAGTTTCAAGTCGTTGTCCATGCCGGCAGTGGCTTTAGTAGTCTCTACGCTTAGATTTTTCTTCTGCTCTTTTGCATAGCTTTTAATCTCCTTACGCAAATCAGTGCGTAATGCTTTTCGCTCTGCTTTTGTCATTTGAATGTACGTCTTGCGCACTTCTTCTTTAGGTGCAGCCTTAAATTCAATGGGTGAGTTTGAAGTACTTGCCAAAAGTTCTGGTTGAGGAATTGAAGTTGACTCAGTCACCGTTGTTTCAGCGTGTGCTGTTGTTTGAAAATTCGCATGCTTATCGTAAGAATTAAAACTAGCGGTGTATTGGGGGCTAGAGCAGGCAGAACCAACAATGGTGATAACTATTAGATGAAGGATTTTTTTCATAGTTTATGTGGGGTTTATTGTTTAAAAATATTAAATATTCGCTTGAAAAAACGCTTTTCAAATTCCCAAAAAAAATAAAATTGGCCAAATACAAATCCATACAACAATAGAATCATGTTGTAGACCGGAAAAATTAAAATCCAATAAAGCGTGCTTGCCCATAGGGGCCTGTCTCCTAATGGAAACCAATATTCAAATAATGGACGTTTAATGAACAGGACAGTAAATCCCGTGCAGGCAAATACAATCAGAATCATTACCACCTGAAGAGCGCTTCCTACTTTCCATCTTACTTGAAGGCGATCAATCCAACTCATTATCAACACAAATTATTGGTTCAAGATAGTAAAGCATTTGTTCAGGCAAATAACTTCCACCAATCATTTTGAGGCAATTTAGCTGAAATTACTAAAGGCTCTTTTTTAACTGGGTGTATAAACGAAAGTTGTCTTGCATGAAGGCCTATGCTTCCATCCGGTGACGAAATTTCGGAACCATACTTTACATCACCGACAATAACGCAACCCATGGATGCAAGTTGCACCCTGATCTGGTGCGGCCTGCCCGTTATCGGGCTTACCTCCAAAAGATAAAAGCCATGTTTATTGTCAATTACTTTGTAGTTAAGCTCTGATCTCAGTCCATTCGGGTTTTCGCGACTATATGCGGTCGTCTTATTTTTATTTTCATCTTTCACCAGCCAATGCACTAATGTACCTTCTTGCTTGGGTGGCCTATTGGCTACCAAAGCCCAATACGTTTTTTGCGTATCTCTGTTTCTGAATAGTTCATTCATCCGCTCCAGGGCTTTGGACGTGCGCGCAAAAACCACGACCCCACTCACCGGCCTATCAAGGCGATGCACCACACCTAAAAAGACATCACCCGGCTTGTTGTATTTTTTACCGATGTAATCCTTCGCTATGTCGACCAAGGGCTTGTCGCCTGTGATATCGCCTTGCACCAATACGCCCGCAGGCTTGTTGATCACCAGCAGGTGATTGTCTTCGTATAAAACTGGTAGTGGACTAATCATAAAACTTTGTAAGTTAGAACCGGATACAAGACAATCAAAGTACCATGACAAAACATTGGATAGGCTTTTTGATGATTATTATCGCAGCAACCGCCTGCGAAAAGAAACAATCTCATGAAGAGCTTAAAAAACAGATCACGAAAGAACTTTCTAAACAACCTGGAACGTTTGCCATTGCCTTTAAAAATTTAAATACAGGAGAAGAAATTCTGATCAATGAACGCGAATTGTTTCATGCGGCCAGCACCATGAAAACTCCAGTGATGGTAGAAATTTATAAACAAGCAGCTGAAGGGAAATTCTCTCTTAAAGATTCAATACTCATCAAGAACGAGTTTAAGAGTATTTTCGATGGCAGTCTCTATTCGCTGAATAAAAAAGATGATAGTGATACGCTGATCTACAATCACATTGGCGAAAAAAGAACGGTGTACTCACTCATGTATGATATGATTATCATCAGTAGCAACCTGGCCACTAATCTAATCATCGAGCTAGTCGATGCAAAAAATGTTACCCATACACTTCGATCAATTGGTGCTAATGATATTCAAGTTTTGCGTGGCGTTGAGGATACTAAAGCATTTGAAGCTGGAATGAATAATCAGGTTACCGCTTATGACTTAATGCTCCTGTTCGAAAAAATTGATAAGGAAGAACTGGTAAACTCAGAGGCAAGCATGGCCATGATGGATATTTTGTTAAATCAGAAATTCAATGATATCATTCCTGCCAATCTTCCAAAAGAAGTAAAAGTTGCACACAAGACGGGATGGATTACGGGCATTCATCACGATTCCGGCATTGTGTTTTTACCCGATGGAAGAAAATATGTTTTGGTTATGCTTTCAAAAGATCTTAAAGATGAAGATACCGGAATAAAAACAATGGCTAATATTTCAAAATCGATTTACGATTTCGTGGCCGAATCAAAATAGGCTGTAATTAGTCCTTAAACTCAGAAGTAAAGTGAAAACTGATTTCAGAAAAGTTATCCTGCACCATTTGCAACCATGCTTTTGACTCTGCCATAAACACCAGCTTATCATCTTTGTCGCGGGCAATATGGCGTTGTTTTGAATCAATGAACTCTTGTAGCTTCTTTGGATCTTGGCTGCTGATCCAGCACGCTTTGTAAATATTCTGATGAGCAAACTCCACCGAAGCACTGTACTCATTCTTCAATCGGAATTGAATTACTTCAAACTGAAGTGCGCCAACTACACCCACTACTTTTCTCTTTCCTAGTTCATACGTGAATAACTGCGCCACACCCTCTTCCATCAACTGAAGCAAGCCTTTCTCAAGCTGCTTGGTCTTCATCGCATCCTTATTGATCACTTCCTTAAAAATTTCAGGAGAGAAACTTGGGATGCCGGTATACATTAACTTCTCTCCATCAGTAAGCGTATCACCTATCTTCAGGTTGCCGGTGTCGTATAGACCGACAATATCACCCGGCCAAGCCTCCTCTACGGTTTCACGATCTTGTGCCATAAAAGCCGTTGCATTGGAGAAACGAATTCCTTTCTCCTGCCGAACGTGGTGATAATTAGCGCCTCGTTCAAATTTGCCCGAGCACACGCGCAAAAAAGCAATACGGTTGCGATGCTTCGGATCCATGTTGGCATGAATCTTAAAGATGAATCCAGAAAACTTACTTTCTTCCGGTTTGATCTCACGCAACGTAGTTTCGCGAGGGATTGGAGCTGGTGCAATTCTGATAAAGGTGTCCAGCAATTCCTGCACACCAAAGTTATTTACGGCACTACCAAAAAATACTGGCGCTACTTTTCCTTCAAGATAATCCTGTACTTCAAATTCTGGATAAACGCCCTCAATGAGTTCTACATCGGCACGCAATTGCTTCGCATAGTTCTCACCTACATATTGATCTAATGCATCGCTATGAATATCTGAAATTTCAATACCTTCTGAAATCGTGATCTTACTCGATGTAAACAGATGCAAGGTCTTCTCGTAGAGATTGTAAACACCTTTAAAAGTTTTACCCATACTGATGGGCCAGCTCAAGGGGCGCACTTTAATGCCCAGTTTCTCCTCCACCTCATCCAACAACTCAAAGGGATCTTGTCCTTCGCGATCAAGTTTGTTGATGAAACAAATAACCGGTGTGTTGCGCATGCGGCAAACTTCCATCAACTTCTGGGTTTGCGACTCCACACCCTTCACGCAGTCAATCACCATGATTACACTATCTACAGCTGTGAGTGTGCGGTAGGTATCTTCAGCAAAATCCTGGTGACCAGGAGTATCGAGCAGGTTGATCTTGATGTCTTTATAATTAAAGCCCATCACCGAAGTAGCTACCGAAATACCGCGTTGCTTTTCAATCTCCATCCAGTCGCTGCGCGCGTGGTCTTTGATCTTCGATGATTTTACAGCACCCGCTTTCTGAATCGCTCCTCCAAAAAGAAGAAGTTTTTCTGTGAGTGTAGTTTTTCCTGCATCCGGGTGACTGATGATTCCGAACGTTCTGCGTTTTGCTATTTCCTGGTCGAGTGTCATATATAAGGCCGCAAAAGTAAGAATTACCTACTTCCATCACAATTAGTAATTGAATGGTTTAAAAGCCTTCTGTAATTGATCTGCTCAGTTATTACCTTGCTCGATATTAGACGATAAACATGATAGGATATGAATTATAGAAGATTTGGAAGAACCGATCGGCAGGTAAGTGAAATTGGATACGGGATGTGGGGCCTTGCGGGATGGAAAGAAACCGATCAAACCGAAGTATTAAACGCACTTGAAAAATCCGTTGAGTTGGGCTGTACTTTTTATGACACTGCGTGGGGTTATGGTGCCGGTGCCAGCGAAGAGATTCTAGGCAACCTTGTGAAACAACATGCCAGTAAGCGTCTATATATCGCCACTAAAATTCCACCTAAAAATTTCAATTGGCCATCCAAAGCTGATTTTACTTTAGAAGAATGTTTTCCAGCTTCTCATATTATTGAATACACCGAGAAAAGTCTGAAGAATCTCCATGTAGAATGTATTGATCTTCAACAATTCCACGTGTGGGAAGATAGCTGGGCACATCAGGATGATTGGAAAAGAGCCATTGAAAAGTTAAAAGCCGATGGAAAAGTGAAACACTTCGGTATAAGTGTGAACCGCTGGGAGCCGGATAATGTCTTGAACACACTAAAGACCGGATTAATCGATACCGTGCAAGTAATCTATAACATCTTCGATCAGAATCCAGAAGATAACTTGTTCCCCCTGTGCCGTAAGATGGACATTGGCGTAATCGCCCGCGTTCCTTTTGACGAAGGAACATTAACCGGAATGCTTACCAAAGATACGGTGTTTCCAGAAGGAGACTGGCGCGCCACGTACTTCGTTCCTGAAAATCTGAATTCAAGTGTCGATCATGCTGATACTTTGCGTCCACTCATCCCTCCAGGTATGACCATGGCTGAAATGGCATTGCGATTCATTCTTTGCAACGATGATGTACACACGATCATTCCGGGGATGCGCAAAATCAGAAACGTTGAAGCAAACATTGGCACGAGCGATGGCAAAAAACTGGAAAAGGCTTTAGCATTAAAATTGAAAAATCACCGTTGGGACAGAACGCCTACAGAATGGTCGCAGTAACAGATTTAGCCGATCGATAGGCAAGGATTATTCTGCAATCGTCTGCCACTCTGTCACTTTTTACCTTAAAAAACCCATTGGCATAACCCTTGTTCATTGGCTTCTGCATTTAATTCTGTAATCTAAAAAACTGAACATATCATGGGAAAAATTATTGGAATAGACTTAGGAACAACCAACTCGTGCGTTGCCGTAATGGAAGGGAACGAACCAGTGGTGATTGCCAACAGTGAAGGACGCAGAACAACTCCGTCCATCGTTGGCTTTTTAGACAATGGTAAAGGCGAGCGTAAAGTGGGCGATCCTGCCAAGCGTCAGGCTATTACCAACCCAAAAAACACCGTTTCTTCGATCAAACGCTTCATGGGTAAAAAATTTGGTGAAGTGAGTGGTGAGAAGAAAATGGTATCGTATGAAGTAGAAAGTGGAAACAACGACACCGTGCGCGTGCGCATTGGCGATCGCATGTACACCGCCCAGGAAATATCTGCGATGATTCTTCAAAAAATGAAGAGCACTGCCGAAGACTATCTCGGCACTACCGTAACCGAAGCCGTTATTACCGTTCCTGCCTACTTTAACGATGCAGAA
This sequence comes from Bacteroidota bacterium, assembly GCA_947470895.1. Lineage (GTDB taxonomy): Bacteria > Bacteroidota > Bacteroidia > Cytophagales > Cyclobacteriaceae > ELB16-189. The sequence continues at coordinate 3,152 of CANIVF010000104.1, read as the reverse complement.
CGCCAGGCTACCAAAGAAGCTGGACAAATTGCCGGTCTTGATGTAAAACGTATTATCAACGAGCCAACGGCCGCAGCATTAGCATACGGACTTGATAAGAAAAACAAAGACATGAAAATCGCAGTGTATGACCTGGGTGGTGGTACCTTCGATATCTCTGTGCTTGAATTAGGTGATGGCGTATTCGAAGTAAAATCAACCAACGGTGATGTTCACTTAGGTGGAGATGATTTCGATATGCGCATCATGAACTGGTTGGCTGATGAGTTTAAAGCGGACAAGAACATCGATCTTCGCAAAGATCCTATGGCATTACAACGCTTGAAGGAAGCTTCTGAAAAAGCAAAGATTGAATTGTCAAGCTCAACAGAAACTGAAATCAACTTGCCTTATATCACTTCCGTGGATGGCGTGCCCGAACACTTAGTGAAAAAGCTTTCACGCGCTAAGTTCGAGCAGTTGTGCGATGATTTGATTCGCAGAACCTTGGAGCCATGCCGCAAAGCCGTTGCTGATTCAGGATATTCTGTAGGCCAGATTGATGAAGTGATTTTAGTAGGTGGATCAACTCGTATCCCACGCATACAGGAAGAAGTAGAAAAATTCTTCGGGAAAAAACCATCCAAAGGTGTAAACCCTGACGAGGTCGTAGCAGTTGGTGCCGCGATTCAAGGTGGTGTGTTAACAGGTGAAGTGAAAGATGTATTGTTGTTGGATGTTACTCCCCTTTCATTAGGTATCGAAACGATGGGTGGTGTAATGACCAAACTGATCGAATCAAACACAACCATTCCTTCTAAGAAATCAGAAGTATTCTCGACAGCTTCAGACAGCCAGCCTTCCGTAGAAATACATGTATTGCAAGGCGAGCGCCCTATGGCACGCGACAACCGTACTATTGGAAGATTCCACCTCGATGGAATTCCACCAGCACCTCGTGGTGTACCTCAAATCGAAGTGATCTTTGATATTGATGCAAACGGTATTCTTCATGTTGCTGCCAAAGATAAAGGCACTGGCAAAGAGCAGAAGATTCGCATTGAAGCTTCCAGCGGTTTAACGGATGCAGAAATCCAGAAGATGAAGCAAGAAGCTCAAGCCAATGCTGAATCTGATAAGAAAGAAAAAGAGCGTGTTGAAAAAATCAACCAGGCCGATTCATTAATCTTCCAAACTGAGAATCAATTGAAAGAATATGGTGATAAACTTTCAGAAGGAAACAAGACAGCCATCAGTGGTGCTCTTGAGAAATTGAAAGAAGCTCACAAGACTCAGGATGTAACAAGCATCGAAAATGCAATGAATGCATTGAATGCAGCTTGGCAGGTAGCATCACAGGAGATGTATCAGGGCGGTCCACAAGCGGGGGCTAATCCTGGTGCTGGCACTAATCAACAGTCTGCAGAAAACGCAGGAGCCGCACAAGCTGGTAATGCAACCGATGTAGAGTACGAAGAAGTAAAATAATCTAAGACGTCACAATAGTTAACTAACGACCCTTTGGAAGCAAACTCCAAAGGGTCTTTTTTTTCATTATCTCTCCCTACCAGTTCTTTTTTGTTGATCACATTCTAACTTTGCAATCCACAAAATTTCAATACTATGTTAGTTGTAAAGTTTGGAGGTACATCTGTTGGCAAGCCTGAGCGCATGAAAAAAATTGCTCACCTCGTAATGAGTATGCCTGGAAAAAAAATCGTTGTGTTGTCAGCCTTAAGCGGAACAACCAATGCATTAGTTAGAATTGGAGAGAATTTGCTGGCCCAACAACATACCGCAGCCAACAATGAAATTTCTGAATTGGAAAAACATTACCTGCAATTCATAAAAGAACTTTATAGCAGTGAATCATATAAAGCCGTTGGCGAAGAAATTGTAAGTCGTTACTTCAGTTTATTTCGATTGTTAGCTGCCGGTAAATTCGATGATCGCGGTTACCGTGAGTTATTGGCCCAAGGCGAATTGATTTCTACTGAACTATTTTATCATCACTTGCAGGAAATAAAGACTCCTGTCCGATTACTTCCTGCACTACACTTCATGTCCATTGATGAAAATAATGAACCTGAATTGGAAAAAATCAGTGAGCGATTGAAACCCATTCTTGAAACGATGAATAATGTGGACATACTGGTTACACAGGGTTATATCTGCCGCAATCATCGCAATGAGATTGATAATTTAAAAAGAGGAGGAAGTGATTATACAGCTTCGTTGATTGGTGCCGCTATTCGTGCAGAAGAAATTCAGATCTGGACCGACATTGATGGTATGCACAACAATGATCCACGCATCGTGAAAAAGACAATGCCCATTGCCGAACTCACGTTCGATGAAGCCTCTGAATTAGCTTATTTCGGTGCAAAAATATTACACCCATCAACCATTGTGCCCGCACAGAAATATCATGTGCCTGTGATCTTGAAAAACACGATGGATGAAAAGGCTCTTGGCACGATCATCAGCGATAAAGGAAGTCGCGGCCAATTCAAAGCTGTTGCAGCAAAGGATGGCATCACGGCTATTAAAATCAAATCATCGCGCATGCTATTAGCGTATGGTTTTCTTCGCAGAGTGTTTGAAGTCTTTGAGCGCTACAAAACACCCATCGATATGATCTCTACCTCTGAAGTAGCCGTGTCGGTAACGATTGATGAAAATAAAAATCTCGCCAAGATTCTGGAAGAGTTGAATCTATTTGGCACTATTGAAGTCGATGACAATCAATCCATCATTTGCATTGTAGGTAATATGCTTTCGGAGAAGGAAGGTGTGTTAAAAGAGGTGTTTCAATCGTTAGCGAACATTCCTATCAGAATGGTTTCTTATGGTGGAAGTCCTAACAACATTTCGATTTTGGTAAGCACCTCACAAAAAGATAAAGCGCTCAATTTACTGAATGAAGGGTTGTTTAATCTTTAAAACAAGAATGTCTTGTGTAGGAAATGTCAGGACATGTGTCCTGACATTTTTTTTGTTCAGCTTCACAATTATAAATTAAGTCTTAAACCTAGATTATGCATTAGAGTTTGTGGATAACTTCTTTCTCTATGAGAATCAATCAGTTAGTTTCTAATGCATAGCATTAGGATGGTTTGGAATAATACTTGCTCAAAGAGCCTGATTTTCATAGAGTTATATCGAATTCTATT
>CANIVF010000103.1 GCA_947470895.1 Bacteroidota bacterium | reverse complement strand
TGTAAAATTTCATTTGCGCGTAACACTACCTTATTAGGCATGCCTGCTATTTGTGCTACGTGTATACCAAAGCTATGCTCGCTTCCACCTTCCTTCAGCGTGCGCATGAAGATGATCTTGTCGCCCACTTCTTTCACACTCACATTGAAGTTCTTCACACGCATTAGGTCTTCCGTGAGTTGATTGAGTTCGTGATAGTGTGTGGCGAATAATGTTTTTGGTTTGAAGTCTTTGTGATTGTGTAAGTATTCTACAATCGCCCAAGCAATGGAAACGCCATCGTAGGTAGACGTTCCTCGTCCAATCTCATCCATTAATATCAAACTGCGGTCGCTGAGGTTGTTGAGAATGCTGGCTGTCTCCGTCATCTCCACCATAAAAGTAGATTCTCCTCGCGATAAATTATCAGATGCTCCAACTCTCGTAAACACTTTATCAATAATGCCAATGGTAGCCGCTTCTGCAGGAACATAACTTCCCATCTGAGCCATCAACACAATCAAGGCGGTTTGTCGTAACAGTGCAGACTTACCCGCCATGTTCGGACCGGTGATGACAAGTATCTGTTGCGTTTCGTTATCGAGATAAATATCATTGGGCACATACGTTTCGCCAACCGGAAGTTGCTTTTCAATGACCGGATGTCTGCCCGCTTTTATCGTCAATCGTTTCGATTCGCTGATCTCTGGTTTGTTATACTTGTTGGATTTAGCGGTAACGGCAAATGAAAGCAAACAATCCAGCATCGCAACCACTCTGGCATTCTGCTGAATCTGTGCAATGTAATCGGAAGCGTGATGCACCAATTCTAAAAAAAGTCGCTGTTCAATAATCAGTAATTTCTCTTCGGCATGAAGAATTTTTTCTTCATATACTTTCAACTCTTCAGTGATGTAGCGTTCGGCATTCACCAGCGTTTGCTTGCGAATCCAATCCGTGGGCACTTTGTCTTTGTTGGCGTTGCTTACTTCTAAATAATAGCCAAAGACTTTATTGTAAGAAATCTTCAAGGAGTTGATGCTGGTGCGCTCAATCTCCCGCTTTTGTATCTGCAACAAATAATCTTTTCCCGAAAAGGCAATGGCACGTAACTCGTCCAACTCGGCATTCACCCCTTCTTTTATGATGCCACCCTGATGAATCAACATCGGTGCATCATCCTTCAACTCCTTCTCGATTTTCTCTAATAGAAATTCACACTTATTGAGTTGGTCACCCAGCTTCTTCAATTCGGGTGAAGTTGATCGGTCTAGTATTTCCTTCACGGGAATTATCGCCTTCAACGAGCGCTTGAGTTGAATTAACTCGCGTGGGTTAATCCGACCCACTGCCACTTTAGAAATCAAACGTTCCAGGTCTGAAATCTGACGCAAGTGTTCTAAGATCTTTTCGGCAAGATCATGATCGTTGTAAAATTGTTCGACAACCTGAAGTCGCTCGTCAATGCTTTGCTTTTCTTTCAATGGAAGTATCATCCATTTGCGCAAGTTGCGCGAACCCATCGGGGTAACTGTTTGGTCCAACACGTGCAACAGCGGCACACCCCCTTCATTTGGTGAAGTGACAATCTCCAGGTTGCGCACCGTAAACTTATCGAGCCACACATATTTATCTTCATCAATGCGTGAGATGGATGAAATATGATGCGTTTCTTTATGTTCCGTGGCTTCGAGGTAATGGAGGATTGATCCCGCTGCGATGATCGCTTCATTCATGGCATCAATGCCATAACCTTTCAGGGTATTAGTTTTAAATTGCTGAATCAGCTTCTCATTGGCAAAGTCAAACGCATACACCCAATCATCCAACGCAAAAGTGGCGTACTCATCGCCAAACTGATTTTCAAATTTATCACGACTGGCTTTGCTGTAAATAATTTCGGCCGGACCAAAACTTTGAATGAGTTTGTAGATATAATTATCAGGACCTTGCGCTGCATAAAACTCTCCTGTGCTGATATCCAGAAACGCAACACCCATCACATTTTTTGCAACATGCACCGAGGCCAAAAAATTATTTTGTTTGCGCTCCAGAACGTTATCATTAAAAGAAACGCCTGGTGTTACCAACTCCGTCACACCTCGTTTCACAATTCCCTTTACCGAACGGGGGTCTTCCAATTGATCGCAAATAGCAACACGATTTCCTGCTCGCACCAATTTGGGAAGGTATGTATCGAGCGAATGATGAGGAAATCCTGCAAGTTCAATTTCTGAAGCCGAACCATTTCCGCGCTTGGTGAGTGTGATATCCAGCACTTTAGCGGCACGGATGGCGTCTTCACCAAAGGTTTCATAAAAATCGCCTACCCTAAAAAGCAATAATGCCCCCGGATACTTCGCCTTGATGACGTTGTACTGCTTCATTAACGGGGTATCCATTGCTGCTGGTCCTGCCATAGTCGGCAAATATAGAGGCAAGAATTAAGAAGTCAGAATGTGGAAGTAAGAATTAAGTAGTAAGTGTCAAGAAGCAAGAATAATTCTCCGTTGATTGGTTTTAAATACATTTGCAAAAAAGATTGCATGTACGTTTATCTGAATGATCAATTTGTAGAATCGGAAAAGGCTACTTTACACATCAGCGACCTGGCCATCCAGCGGGGCTATGGCATCTTCGATTTTTTTCGTGTGCGCGATCATGTGCTGTTATATGTAGATGATCACCTCGATCGGTTTTTAATTTCAGCTTCCATCATGCATTTGACCGCGCCAGGAACGAAAGAACAGTTACTTTGTATTATACATGACCTTCTCCAGAAAAATAGTCTTCCTGATTCAGGAATCCGTATGATTTTAACCGGTGGCTATTCACCTGATGCCTATCAGCCTGTTACACCAAATTTCATCGTCATACAAAGTCCGCTGGTGATTGCCGATTCATCGGTACCCAAATCCATCAGCATCATCACCCATGAGTTTGTGCGTGACATCCCCGAGGCGAAAACAATCAACTACACCATAGGCATCTGGCTTCTAAAGAAAATAAAGGAACAACAAGCCGATGATGTATTGTATCACAGCAACGGGATAGTGACCGAGTTTCCGCGTTGCAATTTTTTTATTGTCACTCAAGACAACACGATTATAACTCCGGATAAGAATGCATTGAAAGGAGTAACCCGAAAAAGAATACTTGAGCTTGTAGGTTCATCTTTCACCATAAAGGAAGCACCGGTTACTTTCGATGACATCCGCGAGGCAAAAGAAGCGTTCCTCACCAGCAGCACCAAGCGCATCCAGGCTATTGTAAAAATTGATGGACAGGCTGTAGGTAATGGAATACCGGGAAAAATTACCAGCGAACTACTTCATCGTCTGTTAGAGACTGAAAAGGAATTTGTATTATTGAATAAACAAAAGCATTGATCCGGTCAATTCAGTATCATACTACTTTTTTACGGCAACGATCAACCACATTTTGTCGCCTTTCTCTTGCGAGCGATCGACAAATGGATCTTGTTGCTTGAGAATCGTAAATCCTGCCTTGAGCAAATCTTCGAGCGCGAAGCTGATGCTTAATTCGTGTTTTGCCTCCTGATCTTTACGGATTAATTTCCTTCGCTCGTCAGCAATCGGCTCACAAAGAAGCAGCCGGCCACCATGTTTTATTGATGCTTTTATGTGTTGCAATATTTTATCATGACCATCCATCTCATGATAAGAATCTAAAATGATCACAGCATCCAATGCGTTGAGAGGCAACTTCGGATTATCATAATCACCTTTGATTAACTCCACATTCGAAATACCTCTTTTTGTGAGATGATCTTTCAGCTTGTCTAATTTGGATTGCGATACATCAACGGCAAGTACTTTCCCCGTATTACCAACAGCTGCTGAAAGCTTCATCGTCATGTAACCTTCATGACTACCCACATCGGCCACCTTGCTCCCCGATTTTATATTGAGCTGACGAATAAGCTCATCGGCTTTTTGCCATTTGTCCCGTTCATTCCAGGCGCTTTCCGTATAGACGTTCTTCCACTGATCCTGAGCAAAGGAATAGAAGGATAGAATCGTAAATACAAATGCAAAGGAATATTTCATTTGTTTAAAGAACTTACTATGTAACGCCTATGGCAAATTAAGCAAATCGGTCAGCAATTAGGATTGCCACGAGCCCCAGAACAATGCTCAGATGAACGATCAACCAGATTTTCTGATATAGCGGTCGTTGCCGCCACATCACTTTCTGATCAAAGGGATCAAAAATAAGTCCAATACCCAAATTGGACATGGCCGTGGAAATATCTTTGGTTATCAAAAAATAGACTCCTAGTATAAGAAACCCTCCATAAAGAATTCTATTGAATTGGGCAGATCTGTCGGTGATTTTTTCTTTGGTGCTTGTCATGATTTATTGTTTACCGTTAATGAATTTGATTTTCTGTCTCTTTGCCCTGATTGAACTGAATAGGTAAGGACTGAAATACCAAGCACGATCATTGTCAGAACTTCAAGAGTTTCAAGAGGCCCTTCAAGTTTCACAAAGAAGAAAGCTACACTAGCATAGGTCGCCACTAGTCCGATCGCTGAAGTGATTTTTCGTTTCAGGGAATGTTTTCTTACGGAATTCATACAATTTTTACAGTTAGTACCAGATCACGAAAAGCAATTACAGATTCCCGCGAATTATTTATTTTCAAATAAAAAAACATCCCGGTTGTAATTATTTCCATTCAACGTATACTAATCCCTCAAATGGTTTTGAACCACCAATGTTTGAGATAATTTGTTTGATGCCCAGGTTAAACACTTCGGATCAAGATTTTCGATATGGAATAACTTTTAACGTAGTTGTGGGTTAGAAATCCGTCATGGCATCAGAAAGAGAATTTACTGAGCAGATCGAACAGAACCGGGGTATCATCTTTAAAGTGATCCGGCTATATGTAAACCACGAAGAAGATGATCAAGATCTTTTTCAGGAAATTCTTTTCCAGGCATGGAAATCGTATCCCCGATTTGACGGACGATCTAAATTTTCAACCTGGCTTTATCGCGTTGGATTAAACACGGTGCTAACGTTTAAGCGCAGACCTAAAATGGTGACGCCTCATGAAGACATGGCTTCTTTAGATGTATCCACTCCTGAAAAACCATTTAAGGACGAGAGTGAATCACTTTATCTAGCCATTCGTGAACTGAATGAACTTGATAGAATGATCATTACCCTGCACCTGGACGGATATGAGAATGAAGAGGTCGCAGAGATTACAGGGTTAACAAAAAATAATGTGGCCGTGAAGTTGCATCGGATAAAAGACAGTTTGATTCAAAAATTGAAAGGAGAGTAAGCGATGGATTTAAAAGAAGCCTGGAAAAAATTGGAGCAGGAAAAACTTAATCAACCTGTAGCGGGAACGGTAGAAGTACGTAAAAATTCCAAGCATCCTATGCAGAAGCTGATACAGCTTTCTAAAATAACGTTGGCATTTGTGATCTTTTTTGAACTGTGCTTCAGCTTTTTATTGGTGATTATGGTACAGCCAATCGTGAAGGTATTCCTGGTCATTATGATTATTGTTTATCTTTTTTTCTTTTTCCTGAATTTAAAGATTCTCAGAAATATTCAAGAATCATTCCGACTAGATTTGAACCTTAAGAGTACTCTTAAGCAGGTTTATGACAATACCATGTCTTCACTTGCTTTTCAACGAAAAGCTTCGATCGTCATTTACCCGCTTGCTGCCACAGCAGGATTTCTCATGGGGCTCTCTACTGAGAAAGACGCAGCGATCATGATGCAGAAATGGCAAGTTGTGGTAACACTGGTTATTACCGTCATCATCCTCACTCCTTCCTGCTATTATCTAGCGCGTTGGATGGAAAGGGTGAGCTATGGAAAATATCTTAATCAACTGCGGGAACTGATTCAACAATTTGAAAAAGATGAAGTAGAATCCGTTTAACTTCGCGCCATGAAGAAGTTAAAACTCGAAGAACTCGGGCGCATTTCGGTGGATGAATTTAAAGAATCAGAAAAAATACCGGTTTGCATTTTATTGGATAATATTCGCAGCCTGCACAATGTGGGTTCAGCCTTTCGCACTGCCGATGCCTTTCGGATGGAGAAAATTTACCTTACGGGAATCACCGGCACACCGCCCCATCGTGAAATACAAAAGACGGCTTTGGGGGCAACGGAATCTGTGGATTGGGAATTTGTAGAAAGTCCCGCAGCAGCCATTGCCGATCTGAAAAACAAAGGCTATAAAATCGTGATCATAGAACAAACAACCGATAGCATTCCACTTCAAACTTTTTATGGTGAGCCCGGAGTAAAATATTGTCTGATTTTTGGCAACGAAGTACATGGAGTAAGTGAAGAAGCCATTGCACTTGGCGATCTTGCGCTCGAGATTCCACAGTTGGGCACCAAGCACTCACTCAATGTTTCAGTGTGCGTGGGAATTGTATTGTGGGATGTGTTTCGAAAACTTCGCTTGTCATGAACAGCGCCTCCATCAGCGAGATCAAAAAAGAGTTACAGCGATTGGATGCCGATGAGCTCAATGCCATTTGTCTACGGCTGGCTAAATACAAAAAGGAAAATAAAGAACTGCTTTCATATTTGCTTTCTGATGTTCACGATGAAGCAGGTTACATCCAAAGTGTAAAACAAGAAATAGATGTGATGTTTCTGGAATTGGACGGTCACAATTTATATATCGTAAAAAAGATGTTGCGAAAAATTCTGCGCATGGCTAACCGACAAATAAAATATTCAGGAATAGCCCAAACCGAACTTGAACTACGCATTTACTTCTGCGAAAAGGTGAACGAAGCAGGCGTTCCGCTTACGGCAGGCACCGTGCTGTTCAATCTTTATCAGCAGCAACTCAAAAAAATTACCACGGCACTCACTAAATTACCTGAAGATTATCAAGTAGACTATGCCGATGCCATTGAAGCACTTCAATAATTAGTTATGAGCGAAGAACAAGCCAACAATCCACTGCACGGCAAAACACTTGAGTACATTCTTCATTATCTGGAAGAATATTATGGTTGGGAAGAATTGGGCGAACGCATTCCGGTAAACTGTTTTCGCTTTGATCCCAGCATTAAGTCGTGCCTTACCTTCTTTCGCAAAACCCCGTGGGCACGCAAAAAGGTGGAAGACTTATACATCGAAACGATAAAGCTTTAAACGATTCATCACTCATTTCTGAGTGTATCACTTGGGTTAACTACGGCTGCTTTCAAGGCCTGATAGAAAACGGATAAGAAAGCAATCGCCAATACAATACTTCCTGTCCCAATATAAATCAAAGGACTTACTTCCACCTGGTAAGCAAAGCCCGACAGCCATTGATTCATCGCATACCATGCCAGCGGCACCACTACGATAAACGCAATCAACACCAATCGTGAAAAATCTTTTGATAGCAACATCACAATCCCGGAAACGGAAGAGCCCAGTACTTTGCGCACACCGATTTCTTTTTTACGCTGCTCTGCCATGAAGGTGGTGAGACCCAGTAAACCCAGGCAGGCAATGATGATGGCCAGCGCAGCAAATGCGGTGAATAACACACCTGTGTTTCGCTCCGTTTTATATTGCCGCTCGATCGTTTGATCAACAAACTGATAGGTGAATGGAAAATCCGGAGCCATCTTTTTCCATTCTGCTTCCACCGTTGCCAACTGATCTTTTAGATTTCCTGCAGCTAATTTCACGGACATACACCACATATTAGCTGGATCGATGCGCAATACGAGCGGTTCAATCTTGCGATGCAATGATCGATAATGAAAGTCCTTAACGACACCTACGATTCGGCCGGCCGGATGTCCATCCAATGCGCGCATAGGTGTACCTATTGGTTTTTTCAACATCAATTCATCCACCGCTGCCTGATTGATGATATAGGCTTCGGTTGAGTCTGTTAGAAATTCGGTCGAAAGATCACGACCATCAACAATCTGAAGTCCAAAAGTTTTTATATAGTCATAATCAATGATCATGGTATTCAGGCTACTCGTAGGAATATCAAGACCCGGAAAATCATATTGCCATGTTGAGCTTTCCATACCTGGTGTGCCATTAGAGAATGTAACAGATTTTATATTAGTATTGGCCAGAAGATTTTGTTTAAACACATCCCTCTTTTCCCACAGCGGTGCCGGAGGGGTCAGGTAAACAATGCTTTCTTTATCGAAACCCAGGTTTGTATTTTGAATGAAATTCATTTGCTGATAGACAATCAATGTGCCAATCATCAGAAATGCGGCCACACCAAACTGCATCACAGTAAGTACTTTTCTCAATCCTGCATTTCCGGAAGGGCCGGCTTGCCCTTTCAATACTTTGGCAGGCACAAATGAACTCAGATAAAAAGCGGGGTAGCTTCCAGCTATAATGCCGGTGAGTAATCCGGCCAATACAAAAAACAGGATCAGACTATTCTTACCAAAGTATACGATTTCCAGGTGTTGCCCAACCAGGCCATTAAACAAAGGCACCAATAACTCAAGGAAAATAATTCCTAAGATCATGGCGATAGAAACCATGATCACCGTTTCTCCTAAAAATTGTTTAACCAATTGATGACGAAACGCTCCCATGACTTTTCTTAACCCAACTTCCTTGGCACGTTTCATGGCGCGTGCTGTGGATAGATTCATGAAATTGAAACAGGCTATCACCAATATCATTAACGCTACTGCAGAAAAAATATAGACATAGCTCATGTCCCCATTAGCGGTATCTGCTTTTATTCCTTTGGTGAAATGGATTTCATTTAGGGGTTGAAGCCAATCGCCCATGGCCTGATCGTTGAACGTTTCCTGACGGGCCTCGGTAAATTTCTTATCGATGCGCTTCGCTAAAGCGTTAACATCTTTTTCGTTGGGGATGAAAAAATAGGTGGAGTAGTTCCAGGCATCGAGGCTTGTTAAAAATTTCTCGGCAGGAAATCCATACCGGTCTTGCACCATCTTCGCAATGGTTTCAAAATTCGTTATATAAGAAAACTGCAAATGCGAGTTGGCTGGCACATCTTCAAACACTCCCGTGATTTCATAATCATAAGCATTATCGTAACGAATAGTTTGGCCAATTGCATTGCCTTCTGGAAAATATTTTTGGGCAATGGATTGAGAGATCGCTATCGTAGATGGTCGCGCAAGCACTGTATTTGCATCGCCCTGCACAAGTTTAAAACTGAACATCTTAAAGAAATCCTTATCGGCAATCGAGAGTGGCTTGGAATCAAGAAACGTATCCCCCACACGCATTAAGGGCCGCTCATCCATATCAGAAAAACGAGAGAACATTTCCACTTCATGAAAATTTTCTTTGATCAGTGGTCCAAAGCCGGCAGGCAACATGGTTTGCATGCTGATCATACCCTCGCGCTCTCCCCTGGGCACATATCGGTATAAAGAAGTTTTACTCTCATGAAAATCTTCGTAACTCAGCTCAAAACGCACATATAATGTTACGAGAAGGCAGCATGCCAAACCGATGGCTAATCCAAAAACATTGATGGAAGTGTATCCGAGATTTTTATACAAGCTGCGGAATCCGATAAGGAGATAATTTTTGAGCATGGGGATGGATTTGTTACTAAGACGTAAAAAAGGTTAGCAGGTTGCATCACCCAATTCACTTAATTGAAATTCATCATCAAAAATCTATGATCTGGTATTCAGTATGCGTTATTCTTCGCACCTTTGTCGTTCATCGATTTCCTATACAGTGAGTAACGATCGCTATAACCAACGCGGAGTATCCGCCAGCAAAGAAGATGTCCACCAGGCCATTAAAAATCTGGATAAAGGATTGTTTCCTAAAGCCTTCTGCAAAATTGTGCCCGACACATTAGCCGGTGATCCTGACTATTGTACCATCATGCATGCGGATGGGGCGGGAACCAAGTCATCCCTCGCGTACATCTATTGGAAAGAAACCGGAGACATATCTGTCTGGAAAGGCATTGCTCAAGACGCCATCATCATGAATATAGATGATCTGCTCTGTGTGGGCGCGACAGGTCCTATATTATTATCCTCCACCATTGGAAGAAATAAAAATCTGATTTCAGGCGAAGTGATCTCAACGATTATCAACGGAACAGAAGAAGTACTGAACATGCTGCGTTTGCATGGCATGGAAATTTACAGTACCGGTGGCGAAACAGCTGATGTGGGAGATCTCGTTCGCTCCATCATTGTCGACAGCACCGTAACGGCCCGTATGAAACGCAGTGACGTAATTGATAACCAAAACATACAAGCCGGAGATGTGATTGTAGGTTTGGCATCGTACGGAAAAGCAACCTACGAAAGTGAATACAATGGAGGCATGGGAAGTAACGGACTTACATCGGCACGTCATGATATATTTGATCATGACTATGCTACGAAATATCCGGAGAGCTATGATAAAGCTGTGCCTGAAAATCTGGTGTACTCAGGAAAATATAAAGTGACCGATGAGGTTCCGGGTACACCATTAAATATGGGCAAGTTGGTACTATCTCCAACGCGCACGTATGCTCCCGTGATGATCGAGATTCTGAAAAACCTTCGATCACAAATACATGGCATTGTGCATTGCAGTGGTGGGGCACAAACCAAGGTGTTACACTTTATTGATAACCTTCGCGTTATTAAAGACAACCTCTTTGAAATTCCTCCACTCTTTAAATTTATTCATGGAGCCTCGGGTACTGAGTTGAAGGAGATGTATAAAGTGTTTAACATGGGTCATCGCATGGAGATCTATTTACCGCAGTCGATAGCACAACAGGTGATTGATATCGCAATGAATTTTGGGATTGACGCACAAATCATTGGCCGCGTAGAAAGTTATTCGACCAAACAAGTAACCCTACGGACACCGTACGGTGAGTTTCTTTATTCTTGAATTTAGTTTCATCACACTATGATATCAATCGACTTAAAAAAATGGTTGTGGATAATTTCCATCCCGACATTGCTTGTTCTTCTTGTGTTCGGTTACTTACAACTTGGCGAGCCCTCTGGTTTTAGTGCCGTTACCGGAACAATATTACTTACTTGCACACTCTTGCCTGGCGCTTTGATGCGGTTGGGGTTTTTTAACGAAAATCCATATCTGAGGTGGCTGGTGAAATACCGCAAAGACCTTGGTATAGTAGCAGGAGCATGGTTGTTGACTCACGGACTTGTGAGCGCGTTGTTCTTTCTTAAGCGCGAAGAGCCCATCATCGATCAACTTACAGTGTTGCCTTTGAAAGCAATCTGGATCATGGTGCCGGTCTTAGCCTTAATGTTGCTCACCTCCAACGAATGCAGCGAGAAGTTACTGGGAAAAAACTGGAATCGGTTACATAAACTCGTTTGGTTATTACCCGTGCTGATGTTCTTTCATGGCAACCTCGCCATCGCTGAATTTGAAAAGGAAGATTTTGCACCCGCTGGTATCTTAATGGCAATAGTCGCACTCGTTGCTCTTTACGAGGCGATTAAAAAGAAAACGTATCAGCGCATTGCGTTGATCGTTATCGGATGGTTGATCACCATGTTCTTATGGATATCCAGCCAGCCATAACGAAATCATTTATTACAATTTTACATCATCAGCAATATCGCTCAATTGAATAAAGAGAGCGCGCGTAGAAATCTGAATTTCACGAAGCGACATCCCTAATGAAATCAATAAGGAGATCAGCGAAATTCCAAAAATATATTTCGCGATACGCTCCTCGCCATTGAACAAGGAGAACATACACAACACGCTCAGAAAAAGTGCAACAATACTAAACATTTGCATGTTGCGAATGAGGATAACACGTACTTTCAGATTGCGAATCTGATCAACCACGCGCTTGTCTTCCTTATTTTTATATTCATTCGCGAGCTTGCGAATAAGTGCAGCCACCGCCAGAAAACGATTGGTATAAGCCAATAAAACCAGAGACACGGTTGAAAAAAGTAATGCGGGCGTTGTCAGTGTAAGTTCCATAAATATCTATTTTAACAGCACAAAGATAGTCTCTCGCCATTGGTAAAAATTATTATTCCTATCCTGTTGCAGTATGTAACTTACCAAAAAATAAATGATATGAAGTCAACTTTATTGCTAGGCCTGCTCGTGATCAGTAGCATCGGTTATAGCCAAAAGAAAAGCCCGGCTGCTATTACGCCCGTTAAAAAACCGCTCGATCATACCGTATATGATAGCTGGAAAGAAATTACCTACAAAGCGCTGACTCCGAATGGAAGTTTTGCAGCGTTCACCATCAATCCACAGGATGGCGATGGCAAAGCAATTTTCTATAACCTAAAAACCAATGCGCAGGATTCTGTAAAGCGTGCGGCCGAGATTGCCCTTTCGTATGATAGTCGCTATGCGATATTCAAAATCAAGCCACAGCAAAAACTGGTGAAGGACCTACGCAGGCAGAAAAAGAAAAAGGAAGATCTGCCGAAAGATTCGTTAGGTATTTATTCGTTCGCCAATCGTAAAACCGAAAGGATTGCGGGTGTAAAATCATTCAAAGTTCCAGAGAAAGCCGGTGGCATTGTGGCGTATCAGCTGGAAACAAAAAAAGAAGTGAAGCCTGCCGCTGCAAAAACTGATGAAAAGAAACCCGCTCCTTCCAAAAAGAAAAAAGCTAACTCCGATGACAACGGATATACATTAATGGTGAAAAATTTTGGCGATGGAAAAGTGACTGCCTTTGGATTTGTAAAAGATTATACCCTCGCCAAATATGGTCAGGGGCTTTTGTTCAGCACCACGGGCAATGACTCTACCATGGCTGCAGGCTTGTATTGGTATGATCTGCAAAAAGATGAATTGAAAAACATTCATCAGGGAAAATCAAAGTTCAAATACAAGGGACTTTCTATCAGTGAAGATGGAACACAGGCTGCCTTCCTCGTTGATGTCGACACCACGAAAGCATTGGTGCGTCATTATCAATTGCATCATTGGAAGAAGGACAATGCTGCTCAATTTGTTGATATCGAAAGTTCAGGCGTGATTCCGCAAAACTGGATAGTGAGTGAATATTATACACCGCTCTTTTCAAAAGATGGAGCTAAATTATTTTTTGGATCCGCACCACAACCTATCATGCAAGACACCACCTTGCTCACGGAAGAAATAGTGAGCGTAGAAATCTGGCATGGAGAAGACGAATACATCTATCCACAACAGAATAAACAACTTGATGCTGATAAAAAGCGCTCATACCTCGTGAGTCTCGACCTTGCCACAAAAGCTGTTATTCAATTAGGCGATCAATCCATTCCTTCTATTGAAATAGGTAATGAAGGAAATGCTTCAGTATTTCTTGGCGAAAGTAATGTTCCCTATCGCAAACAAATTACATGGGAAGGCTCTGGCACCAATGACTTTTACGTATTCAATGGATCAGCACGATCGAAAAAACAAATTGCTACGGCTGTAAAAGGAAATGCCAGTCTTTCGCCAAAAGCAAACTATGTATATTGGTTTAGCATGGCCGACACAGCCTGGTTCTCCTACTCCATTGTTTCAGACAAAACATATAAACTCACACCACGCACTAACATAAAGTTTGCCGATGAAAATGATGATCATCCCGATTATCCAAGTCCCTATGGCGCTGCCGGCTGGACCGCTGATGATCGGCTTTTCATAGCTTACGATCGCTATGATCTTTGGGCGCTTGATCCATCCAATAACAAAGCACCCGTGAACCTCACGAAAGTGGGCAGGCAAGAAAAAATTGTATTTCGTTATGTGAAGTTGGATGCCGAAGAGCGATTCATTGATCAAAGTAAAGAATTATTACTCTCTGCCTTTAATGAAACCACGAAAGCTTCGGGCTATTATACACTTTCATTAAACGATGGCAAGCTCACTAAATTACTCGTGGATAATTACCGTTTTGGAGGAACAGTGAAAGCTAAACTCGCCAATCAACTTCTCTTCACGCGTGAAAGCTTCCGCGAATTTCCAGATGTTTGGACAGCCGATTTAAATCTGACCGCACCTAAAAAAATCAGTGATGCCAATCCACAGATGAAAAATTATTTTTGGGGCAGCGTTGAGTTAGTAAACTGGACTTCTTTGGATAATATTCCACTCACTGGATTATTATACAAACCTGAAAACTTCGATCCGAAAAAGAAGTATCCGATGATTGTCTACTTCTACGAGCGTGAAAGCGACAACCTGCATGGACACATCATTCCCAATCCTCTTCGATCATCCATCAATCGAACAACCTATACCAGCGATGGCTATCTGGTTTTTGTTCCGGATAT
>CANIVF010000102.1 GCA_947470895.1 Bacteroidota bacterium | reverse complement strand
TAGGGTAAAACCCGGGAGAGTAAGTCGTTGCCTATTTTTTATCAAGAACCCTTCCCTAACAGGAAGGGTTTTTTTGTTCTAGAACCCCTCCCAAAAATAACTCAAATCAATAACATTAAAATTTTAAGAAGCTGTTATTAGAGTACAGAATATGTTTGATCAATTGATTAGCCTACAGCAATCTCAATCATATTGTCATCAAGGTAGTTATTGGAGACCTTTTTTAAGGTGGCTTCATCTAAATCGTGAATGTCAAGGAATAGTTTATTGTAGAAATTCTCATCTAATCCGTAAAGGTGAATGGTTTTTATTTTTTCAATAATTGAAAACGGATTGGCGATTTCTAGTTGAAGGCTTCCTAATAAATGATTTTTTGCATTATGCAATTCCTGTGATGTTACTAATTTATTGGATAATAAATTAAGCTCTTTCTTAATCTCAGTTACCGCTTTATCTTTATTTATTTTATTAACGTCTGCGGCAATCATGAAGAATGCATTGTTTCTAAGATTGTTCAGTGACGAGTATATTCCGTAGGTTAGGCCTTTATCCTCCCGGATATTCTTCATCAGGCGAGAACCAAAATAGCCACCAAAAATATGGTTGATTAAAATTAATGCCGGATAGTCCTGATGACTTCTTCCGATTGTTCTTTTACCAAGTCGTAAAGAGGATTGAGTGCTTCCTGGCTTTTTAAGATATATAGAAGACTCATCTTGGGATGCTGAGAATGTTAATTGACTTTTCTTTGAGTCTCCTGGAATCTCTGAAAGAGTAGTAACTAATTTTTTCAACAATGATTCATCTACAGCGCCAACGACAAATGATTGGAGGAGTGAAAATTGATTATGAAAAAAGTTATTTAAATCCTGACCAGATAATTTATTCACATCACCTTCTTCGATGGATCTTCCGTAAGGATGGGAATCTCCAAAGAGATGCTGTCTTATAAGCTTTGATGCAACGTAACTGTTCTTTTCGTTATTGACTTTTAAGTTTTGATTGAAAATATCTTTTTGAATGGTTAATTCCTTCTCAGGGAAAACTGAAGATGTAACTAACTCAACAAAAAGAGGAAGAACATGGGTAATGTTTTTGGTTAACGAGAACAGGCTTACAGAAACAAAATCAAAGCCTGGAGAAATTTCTACAGAAGCACCATGGCGATCGAAGTAGTCAGCAATCTCAAATGAAGTTTTTGTCCCAGTTCCTTTTTCAAGCAGCAACGCTGTGAAATAGGATAATCCATTTTTTGGTTCATCCCATTTAGCTCCACTGAATACTAATTCTACTTTTAATACTTGTTGTGATACACCTCTGTGCACGAATAAAGGAACTCCGCTACTTAGTGTATAAATTTCAGGCGAAGGAAGATTGAACAAGGTTATTTCGTCATGCTTAGGCGCTACCTTCCTGTCAAGCATATGACCTAGTCGGTAACTGAATCGTTTTCCTTTTCCTTACTTTCAAAATTAAGAAGCAGTGAGATTCGTAATGTTTCAGCTAAAGCGTTTTCTTGTTTATTTACCGGAACCAAATAAGCTAGATCGATACCAAATTTTTCATTTGGTGACCTGAATCCAACCCCTGCAGTAAAATATTTTCTGTTACCTTTTGCTTTGGCTTCGTTGAAGTATCCTAACCTTCCCGCAAAGGTTTTATTATACCAATATTCAGTTCCTATTGATACGGTGAATTCCTTTATTTCTTCGTTAAATCCTCCAGTGGCATCAGTAAAAGAACCTACTATCCCGCTTAGAAGCGGCTCAGATGCCGTGCGAGGTGGACTAGGCACCATTAACTTGTTTAAATCGAGACCAAAAGTGAAACTGTTTTTAGGGTCAACTTCAATTTTATAGGCAGCTCCCATTCTCAGATTGGTTGGAATGAAATCCCTATTGTTTGCATCAGAGTAGGAAATCTTTGCGCCAAGGTTAGTTATAGCTGCTCCTAGAGACAATATTGAATTATTTGATACCAAAGGTTTGGTGTAATAGATGCCAAAATCAACGGCTACCGAATTACCAGGCCTTGCATCAATATTTCCGGTAGTAAGAGCTCCCGTTAAATTAGAATGGATGTACCGAAGTGCCCCACCAATGGCTAATTGTTCTGTCAGCATTCTTGAATAGGTAACGTCAAAGGCAAACTCTCGGGGATTGAATCTTCCCAAATCATTATTATTTACATCTTTAAATTGTATCTCTCCCAAATCGAAATATTTCATAGATGCAGCAACGGTCTGTTCACGGCCAATTTTATAAAATCCAGTAAGGTAGAAAACAGACATATCATTAATAATCTTTCCAAGCCATGGGGTATATGATGCTGAAACTCCATAGCCATTTTCGATAAATGCCAACTTACCAGAATTCCAATAAGCAGAATTTGCATCGGCAGAGGTAGCCACGCCCACATCACCCATGCCAGCAGCCCGTGAGTCAGGTGTTATAGTTAAGAAAGGGACGGCTGTTGTGATTACCTTATTTGTACTATCCTGACCAATTAAAGTACCTGGAATACCTTGAGACTTGCCAAGAATGCTAATCGATAGTAATACGATAACGAGGACACTTAACCTATTCATAATCAAATTTCAGGTTGGTAAAGGTAATTAATTCAGGATAATTAGCTTGGCAAATTGCTCATTTTTCGAGCCGTCCAGTAATGAACGAACAGAAAGCTTACCCATGTATATTCCGCGGCTTAATTTTGCACCATCAGCAGCCCGTCCGTCCCATTCCGACAGATTTACTTTATATTGACTTGAAGGGACCTCAAATTGTTGGTTAACTAATATCTTACCGGCTATGTCATAAATGGCAAGGAATGCTTCGAGATCTTCCCCAGGCCGGCTGTGTGTGAACTCTAATGTTGTAGTCTCAGAGAATGGATTGGGATAGTTGGAGAATTCTTCAATTTGAAGTTCAGTTCCATCGGTAACAAAAAAATCTACACTCACTGTTGTTCTGTTATTATAGGTGTCGGAAGCTGTTAATAGTAACGTGTGTTTCCCTTTCTCAAGTTTATCCACCGGATAGCTGAGCATTCCGGTTTTATATGTTCCTGTCTTTGGTTCGTAATATGAATTTAAAATTATCGGGTCGGTTTGATCTATCTGAGCTGTAATATCATTTCCTGTTGGAAAAGAAGAAATATTCATACCACTATTATCAAAAAGTAGTGCAACAATTTTTGTACTTGGTCCAACCTTTCCTCCGTTCAGGAAAGTAGTGTCACCTAAAAATAGTCTTATAAGAGGTGGTGTGTTATCAACGGGAACATTTTCTTCAACACCTCCAACAAGATTGTTAAATGAGGAACCGCCAGCGTACTCTGCATTTTCGGTTGACGCAAATGCACTGACCTTGCCAGTCACCAAATTTGCGGGAGTGTTTTTAGGCATGATAAATTCCATTTCAAAAACACCCTGGGAAACAGATGTTTTGCCTCGAAAAAGTGAGTTATTTCGTTCGGTGAAATTGAATGGTGGATTTTCGTCACCTTTTGTTACCTGATTGGTAGGGGCATCGAAAAGGGTGAGGATTAACTCTCCTGTAAATGTGCTGTGAAGTAAATCATTTCGTTCGATGTGACCTTTTAAAATGACATTTGATAACGCTTTCAGTTGAGTTGACCCCGAAGCCGTTTTGATTTCATCGATGATAATTTTATTTTCCGGAAGAGCCAGTTTCATTGCGGGATCGGCAAGCAGAGAGAAATTACGATTGGCAACACCACTCATGCTTTTGTTTTTCGTGTCACGAAAGATCTTTCCTAAATCTCTAAACTGACTATTCTCTTTTGTAAAAAGCGATTCGTAAAACGCTTTGTTCAATGTAAAGTTTGTGCTGGAGTTTACTGGGCGAGCTGTGGTCACCAATCCAATAGATCCTCCTTTTTTTTGTAGCAGCGTTTTCTCACCACTGGTAATCTGAAAGGGATCATCATGTCGGCCAAACTCGCAGGTAGCGGTAAAAAACAATGGGTATTTCGGAGCTTGTTTCCAGTTACTGATTATGTCTACATCTAAAATCCGCTCGTCCATCCATACTTGTTCTGAACCATGGCCTGTGTAGTTTACAATGAGCACTCCTTTTCTTACTTGCAGGTCAAGTTCCTTACCGGCTGCCGGACTGAATTGTCCATTCGGGCGTTCTACCTGATCAAATGAATCAAGATAAAATTTCTTTACGTTGAACCCAGGATCGTATGACTCGATGGAGTTTGCTAATTGATCGGCCTGATTTTGATGAATATTGAAATCGCCATCATCGGCAACAAAAAGAAATTCATTCTGCCACGAATTGGCTCCTGTTATTTTCAGATCATATTCAATCAACTTATCAACTACATCACGAGCTTCTTCTCTATTTTTTAATGGCAAGCGACCAACCCCGATATCTATGGTATGATTTTGAGCTGGATTTTCATTCCAGTCACCTTCGGTTTCTTCAAGTATTCCATAGTAGTCATCAGACGAATAGGTTTCTAATGGACTTAGTGAATTTCGGGATTCATATATCGGAACCAAGTTTGTATTTCCAAGCACTCTGCTTTTATAATCATACGAACCACGACCAAAGAGCAACGCGTTTTTTAATAGCGATGCCGGCTGTTTCTGTAAGTCGCGAATAAAATCTCGAATGGCGGTAATGTCTTGCTTTCCACCAGCGTATTCGTTATAAATCTGTTCGACAGTGACCACTTTTGTTGTGATGCCCGAATGAGTTTGTCTATGAGTAGCCAGGCGATGTGCTTCGTTTAGTAAAATATTATTTGTAATAATGATTAGTTCTGGCGATGTAAGTTGATGCAGATTTTGATTTAACACTTTGGCTTCGAAAGTGGGGGCTTTTAAATTAACAGGATTGAAGATGATGAAGGTGCGAAGCTTATCCGTTACGGTAGAGAACGATATTTTTGATGCCGATGTATTGAAGAGTTGATTCTTCACATCATCAGGATTTGAGATGTCCCACACCTGAAGTCCTGTAGATGCCGATGAGATTTCAAACGATGATGTATTGTTGAGTATGCTTTCAGCAGACCGGAACATGGTTTGCTCTCCATAGAGAGCTAATTTCCTCTTGAATGAAAGCAGTAAAAAGTCTAGGTAACCAACGGATATGCCGGGGCCTCCTTTTGTAAACTGATACTTGATATCCTGATTTTGTTGAGTAGGTGCGCCAATGGAAGTGGCTGAAAAAATCACAGTATCTGCCTTGATCCGACCTTTAATTCCGTATGATGAATTGGGAATGGCATCAATGGGTTGTGTAAGAACAGGTGTGTTGTTGATTGAAACCTGAAAAGAAGTATTTGTGATCGACTGTGCCATCACATGCGACACAAATTTGATATCGGAGTTGTTGGCAATGCCGGGAAGATCAAATCTAATAGTTGCATCGGTAATCGCATCGAACTGCTCACCAAACCAATGCCTTCCTGATTTTAGTAAATTATATTTTTCGGTTTCGTAAAAGGCAAAGTCATCATAGGTTTGAATTACCGGAAATGTGCCGCTGATATTTTCAGAATTAGTAATTCGCTTTCCATCCTTATCACTAATGGTTAGGAAATAAAAATTCTTATCAGCAAACAGATTGTTTTCATAATGAAAAATCTGTTTAGCAACATCGTAATAATTTTGATCCGGTCCCTTCCCGAAGAATAAAATGTAATCCGAAGAGTTAAACTTATCGTCTGATTCGCCCGAAATAAAGACGGGTATTTCAGTGAGATCTTTTTTGCGTGGGGCGCTGTTTGCCTGCGGCAACATGCCATAGCTGCCTGAATATATCGTTATTTTTTTTGGATTTATCTGATCTGGATTTATACCTGCGTTTCGTAACGCATTGTAATCTACTTTAACAACACCATCTTGAGTTACCGAAAACTTAAACCAATTGCCTGAACTTAATACTGAGTTAGTTTGAGCAAAGCAATAATTTGCTAACCCTGCCAGGCATAAAATATGTGCTGCTACTATTTTTTTGAAAGCAATCACGTAGTGGTTAATTTTTCTTAACTGCGAGAATCCTGCTCCCTAACGAAATTACGATATACAAAAGTATAATTATTGGCAGCGAACCTGCTTTAAGGATTACTAATAGCAATACTGATAAAGCAAGAAAAGTAAACCTGATTTGATTGTGTGCCCACGAAAAATCTTTGAATTTCAACGCAAACAATTCAAAGGGCGCCACAAGTAATAATGAAAAGATGATGACAACACCTGTTAATACAGGTGTTGTCATCATAATGGCTCGGATTGATTCTGGCAAGAAAACCAGTGAGGTAAGAAATAATGCATTGGCAGGCGTAGGTACTCCTATAAAGGAATCGGTTTGCCGTGTATCTACATTAAATTTAGCTAATCGTATAGCGGAGAAAACGGCAATCGACAACGCGATGTAAGATATCCAACTTGCTTCGGAAGAAGAATCAATCCATTGATACATGGCCATGGCTGGCAAGACACCAAAACTCACCATGTCGGCAAGAGAATCAAGCTCTTTGCCTATCGGAGACGAAACTTTTAAAAGTCTTGCACTAAACCCATCCAAAAAATCAAACACGCAAGCTGCCCATATAAAGTATGCCGGCTCAACAGGATAGTTTCCGAATACACTGATCAGGCCGACACATCCACATAACAGATTTCCGCTGGTTAAAGTATTAGGTATATGTCGAAGCAGGCTCATTAAGAATGATTTAAGGCACAGAATGGATTTGATGTTTTTTCTTCACCTACTGTGGTAGTATCACCGTGGCCGGGATACACCACAACTTCATCCGGTAACGTGAATACTTTTTGATGAATGCTTTTTATTAGTGTGTTGAAATCTCCACCGGGAAGATCGGTGCGTCCAATGCTTTGTTCAAACAAAACATCGCCACTGAACAATGACTTTGATTCTTTGTGATAAAAACCGATATGGCCAGGTGCATGACCAGGAAGAAATAGAACCTGGAAGATGATATTACCAAACGAAAGCATATCACCTTCGGCTAAATACCTATCTGGTAGCGCTTCGCGGTACAAGTTACATCCAAAAGAAGGTGCGTAGGCTTTTACAGACATCAATACTGCCTCATCGTTTATATGAATCAGCAATGGCACATTATATTTTTCTTTAACAAAATCATTGCCCAGCACATGATCAATATGGCAATGGGTGTTTAACAAATATTTGATCTTTAATTTATTGCTTTCAATAAATTGGGCTAACATGTCTTTTTCCACTTTTTCGTAGCAACCGGGGTCAATCACTACCCCTTCACCTGTTTCATCATATACCAGGTAGGTGTTTTCTGAGAAGGAATTGAATGTAAATGTTTGTATTTGAATCATATTAAGTGGTAAAAGTAATTCCTTTTATTAAAACCCGACAGTGGTCTATCAGGTTTGTCTCGATGCGGGTAGATTAAATTGCATTTCTCTTCTTTCTGGGTTACGGTGTTGTATTTTTGAATGAATAATCGGAATCAGCATAAAATTGGTTGATTACATCATAGTGGGTCAGGGTCTTGCGGGGTCCACCCTTGCTTTGCGGATGCTGGAGCAAGGTGAAAGGTTTATTGTTTTTGATGAACCTGTTTCTAATCGAAGTTCTGCCATTGCCGCAGGATTGTTTAATCCCATTACGGGTAAACTGATGACCAGAACCTGGATGGCCGACAAGATTTTTCCGGAATTACATCGGTTTTATACTTGTGCCGAAAAAGCCTTGGGCCATCGTTTCTTTTATCCTCAACCGATATATCGTCCGTTCTTGTCAGTGGCAGAGCAAAATGAGTGGATGTGGAAAAGCGTAGATCCTGCCCTTCGAGATTATGTTCTGGAGGCGTTCACCCAAAGCAAATATGGAAATCAGGTATATGATCCATTTGGCGGGATTGCTTTAAGGCAATGCGGCTACCTTGATGTTGTGTCTTTTCTTCATCATGTAAGGGGTCATTTGCTTTCAACCCAATCTTTTGTGGCTGAGCGTTTTGAGGAAACTCAACTGGAAATAAAGTCTCATGGGGTTCTCTACAAAAATATTGAAGCGGGTAAAATTATTTTCTGTAACGGAACTGCTCTGAATCAATCAACGATAATAGGTGGTGTGCCCATCCGGTGTCTAAAAGGCGAAACTTTGGTGATAGAAACAGAAGAAACCATGGAACTGATCTACAATCGTGGTGTTTATATGGTGCCCATGCACGAAAAAAACAGATATAAAGTAGGAGCCACCTACGAATCCAAACTGCTTGCGCCAGAAGTAACTGAGGCGGGAGGCGTTGAGCTTCGGCAGAAGTTAGACGAACTGCTGAAGGTTCCATACAGAGTTATTTCGCAGGATTGGGGTTTGCGGCCAACAACACCCGATCGCAAACCTATATTAGGGAGGCATCCTGTTTCTGAAAATGTTATTATTTTTAATGGCCTGGGAACAAAAGGTGTCAGCCTGGCTCCTTATTTTTCGAGTCAACTTCTGGATTGGCTCAATGGCAAAATTGAAATGCAGCCAGAAGTCAATATTAATCGTTTTAAATCGTTATTTTCGAAATCCACAGGATTAGTATGAGAGGATCATTTCGATATTTAGGAGTTTTGGCGGGTATCTTGTTTTTGGTCAATGACGCATTCAGTCAGCAGGCACTGGAAACATTTGGTAAAAACCGAATTCAGTTTAAAAAGTTTGAATGGAGTTATCTAAGCTCCGAAAACTTCGATGTTTATTATTACGATAATCGCAAGCGGGTTGCACAGGAGTCGCTGCAATATCTTGAATCTGAATTTGATCGCATTACCGACCTGATCGGATATTATCCATATCAAAAGACGAAAATTTTCCTTTACAATTCCGTCATCGATTTGCAGCAAAGTAATATGGGGCTTTCGGACACGCAATTTAGTTCGGGCGGTGAAACGGAATTCATTAAACCTTATGTAGAAATCGCGCACCCCGGAAACATTGAAGAATTTAAAGAAGAACTGATCTTCAAATTTTCTGATCTGATGCTCAATGAAATGATGTTCGGAGGTAGCCTGAAAGACATGTTTCAAAACGCAGTGTTGCTCAACTTGCCTGATTGGTTTGTTAATGGCGCTTCGCTTTATGTATCCAAAGGATGGAATGAGGAAATGGATGATTTTGTAAGGCAGTTTATCAAGAGCAGGAAAGTTAATAAGGCCCTTAAGCTTTCAGGGAAAGAGTCGGCATTGATTGGTCAATCGATTTGGAATTTTATTGTTGAGAAGTACGGAAAGAGCAGCGTCAACAATATTTTAAACTACACCCGCATCATTCGCAACGAAGAGAAGAGCGTGATGATTACACTGGGGGTACCATTCAAACAATTGATGGTGGAGTGGAAGAATTTTTATACCACGATGGAGCAAAGTGTGAGCAAAAGTTATGTTAGCCCGTCAGACACAACCCGTTTTAGCCCTTCGCATCGTAAAACAGTCGTTTTCACCACTGTGAAGATAAGCCCGGATGGAAAGAAAATTGCTTATGCGGAAAATGATCGCGGAAAATTTCGGGTGATCGTAAAATCATTGGAAAACGGAAAGGAGTCTGTCATTCTCAATGGTGGTAATAAGGTGCTAAAACAAGATGTTGATTTCAGAGTTCCTTTACTAAGCTGGGCCGATGCCAACACGCTGGGAGTAATCGGTACAAAAAATGGGCAGTATGTTTTTTGGCTTTATGATCTGCTCACAAAAAGTAAACAGCCACGCGAACTGGATAGCTTCAGCAACATACGCAATTTTGATTTTTCAGGTAACGGGCGACTGGCAGTATTGAGTGCGGATTTTGAAGGACAAAACGATCTGTTCCTCATCAGTAGCCGCAGAGATAGAACCAAACGATTAACCAATGATTTGTTTGATGATCTCGATCCTTCCTTCATTCCGAATTCAAACACCATTGTGTTTAGTTCCAATCGTTCCACAGATTCATTGACAAGCAAGATAAGTGATTACGCGAAGTCGACTAATCGTTATAATCTCTTTCTGTTCAATCTGGACACTACCACGGTGCAGGTAACTAAATTAACCAACACTTTGGGACGAGACTTCAAACCTAAGGCCATTGATATCGAGAATGTTTATTATTTGAGTGACCAGCGTGGTATTATTAATTTATTCAAATTCAACAGACCAACAGGAATTTATTCTCAGATAACAAACTTCAACTCCAGCATTAAGGATTATGATATTGATTTTTCCAATCGATCTCTGGCTATGGTGATGACCAGTAAACTGATTGAGGATATCTTTTTGTTGAATAACTTTAATTACGATCGTCAGATATTTACCCCTGTATCGAGGCGCAAGGAATTGATGCAGGCAAAAGTAATTACTGAAAAAAGAAAACAGATCGGAGAGCCAGTCAAAACCATGACCGTTAAAGATTTGATTAATCAACGGCTTAAGGAAAAACGAGATACCACAACACAACAGAAACCAGTTCCTGTAAAGCAAGACACAGTAAAACATAAACCAGGGGAAATTGATACTGAAGATTATAAGTTTAATGACCCAGTAAGTAAGGATACGCGTAGCCCTGTTACTCCAAAAGAAAAGCCAATCAATACAGATGATTATGTTTTTGAAGACGAGGTAGTAAAAGCGAAGCAGCCTAGCGAGACGTTTTTAACCCGCTATATGAAGACTCGCGAGGTCAACCGTGTTACAGGTCCATTCAATTATGACCCTAAATTCAGTTATGAGAATCTGCTGACAAATTTTCTAATAGATCCTTTGCGAGGATTTAGCATGAGGATTGAAACCCAAATGAATGACATGCTTGAAGACTACCGAATATTTGGCGGCCTTCAGGTTAGTCTTAGTGATTTTAAGAGTGGTGATACTTTTCTTGAAGTACAGTATTTGCCGCATCGCTTTGATTATACTTTCCGTTATGATCGTAAGGTTCTTTTCTGGGAAACACCTCAGGATAGGTCAACCGATGTAGAGCTTCAAAAGTATTCATTTCAAAGGATTGAATTTGGTATCTCCTATCCAATCTCCGTTCGCACCCGGGTTTCTTTAAAACCCTTTATCGGTTATACTCAATTCACCGATCGGGGAATGAGTATCCCGCAAGGCACTGGACCTGAGTTTAGACCTTCTCAGCAACAGTTTTACACCGGTGGAAAGGCCGAATTAGTGTATGATAATTCAGTATCCACTGGAATGAACATTATTGAAGGCACTCGTGGAAAAATTTCAGCCGTACACAATCAGGCAATAGGCAATAGTCAGAAAAGTTTTACTCGTGTTTCTATGGATGTGCGCCACTACCAGAAGATTTACAGGGAAATTGTATTTGCAGTAAGAGGTTTTGTAGGATCATCTTTTGGCAATGCACCTAAGAAATACCTGTTGGGAGGTATGGATAATTGGTTTTCAAATAGAATCAATTACGAAGGCTTACAGAATCCTTTGATAAGCCCGGTTGGTAGCTATAATGAAAATCTTCTTTTCACGGAGTTCGCTACAAGCGTTCGCGGATTTGATTATGCTACCTTATATGGTAATAATGTGGCGGTGGCTAGTGCTGAGTTTCGCGTACCACTCATTCGGGCTCTTTCCAGTGGACCAATTACATCTAACTTTTTCCGGAATCTTCAATTCACAGCTTTCTATGATGTCGGCACCAGCTGGACAGGCGAGTTACCTTTCAATGCAAGAAACAGTGTTCGCAAGAGAGTAGTACCCGAAGTGCAGTCAGGCAGTCCGTTCAGAATAGAAATTGACGAATATTTGAATCCATGGTTGTCCAGTTATGGATTAGGGTTGCGCACGATGATGCTGGGCTATTACGTGAAGTTTGATCTGGCCTGGCCAGTAGAAAACTATACGGTCAAAGATCCACGCCTATCGGTTACACTTGGCTTTGATTTTTAAAGGCCAACCTTCAGTAAAACCAGAAGCATCATTAGCTTAGAAAAATTAGATACCTTCGCATCGCGATTGAGTTAAAACTTTCACACTCGTTTCACAACGTATGATAAAATCCATGACGGGCTTTGGCCAGGCCACCATAAACACAGGCGATGTAAACATTACCGTAGAAGTAAAAAGTTTAAACTCAAAATTTTTTGATCTTAACCTTCGCCTTGCCAAACAATTTTCTGAAAAGGAACTTGAACTTCGCAACATCATTGCTGATAAATTGGAGAGAGGCAAAGTATCTCTTGCTATTGATTATCAAAAGACCGGCCGGATGGAGATACGCCAGACTTATAATGAAGCGCTATTTGTCGCTTACTATAATGAAATAAAAAAACTTGCGGAGATGGTGCAGATGCCTTCCAATGATTATATTTTTCAGTTGGCATTAAACTCTCCGGATGTGATTCAGGGAAATGGCAAAGAAGAATTGGATCCTGCAGAGTGGGAACGCGTAAGCAAGTTGATGCAAGAAGCCATTCAAAAGTGTGAGCAGTTTCGCTTGGCTGAAGGTAAAGTACTCGAAGAAAAACTGGAGTCTTATATTCATTCCATTGGAAACGGGTTGAAGGAAGTGGAAATACTCGATCCGAAACGGGTTGAAAAAGTACGAAGCAGAATAAAAGGAAACATCACCGATTTTTTTGGTAGCGAAGGATTTGATCCCAACCGACTTGAGCAAGAAATTATATTCTACATTGAGAAACTTGACATCCATGAAGAACGCGTCCGATTAAAAACGCACCTTGATTACTTCCTGAAAGTACTGGCCGACAAGCAATCGAATGGTAAGAAGTTAGGATTCATTGCTCAGGAAATCGGACGCGAAATCAATACGATTGGCAGCAAAGCCAACGATGCCGAAATGCAGAAGCAAGTAGTGATGATGAAAGAAGAATTAGAAAAAATAAAGGAGCAGTTGAATAACGTGTTGTAAGGACACCCTAAAATCAAACAACAGGGTTCATAGTGAATCTCAAAGCGATATACGGTGACAATTAGTCTCCTTACTTGATAGCTTTCAGTAAAGCACTTACAAATCCATCCAGCGATTTGTTATCGATCCAGCGCACTATAGCAACAATGTCATTTTCTTTGTCTACATAGATCATGTTGGTGCCATTGCCAATGTGTGTGTAAGCGGTAGCCGGAGCACTTGGTAAATCTTTTTTATTGGTATTCAAAAAGTAATTCATGAATCCATAACCTGTTTGAGCAGGCGTTGGTGTGGTCGACCATTTCAACCATTCTTCAGAGACAAGTTGTTTCTCATTCCACTTGCCATTCCGAAGCGTTAAGTAGCCGAAGCGCGCCATGTCATACGCATTGATGATCATGCCACCACCCCAATGCCCACCACCACTTACCGATTGAACAATCCTTCCATCCAGTACAATCCATGCATTGTCATAGCCATACCAGCGCCATGTACTTGAAGCATGGATCTCATCCATGATATTTTCTTTTAGCACTTGAGGTAATGGTTTACGCCACACATTTAACGCAGCAAGCGCAAGCACATTCACACGGGTGTCATTGTATTCATAAACAGAGCCCGGAGTATTTCTTTTTCTGGTCAGCCATTCTTTCGGATCAGCACTTGGGCGATCTGCCCAATCGGGTTTGCCCCATAGAGTTCCTTCCCAATCGCTTGTTTGACGAAGCATATCGCTCCAAGTAATCGTTTTGTTATGGGGGGTACTGAACAATTCCAGTAACTCTAGCTTACCAAATCGATCCGCTTTGTTTCCGGTTTCGATGGGTGAATACAATTGAATCGGTGCTAGGTATTTGTATACGGTATCGCTAATGCTTTTTATTAATCCGTGATCATACGCGAGACCAACAGTCGCTGACAAAAAGCTCTTCGTTACACTATGTGCCATGTCGGGCCGCATGGGTTCTCCCCACTCGGCAATGATATAACCATTTTTGATGATGATGCCGGTCGGGGCACCGCGATCTTTCATGGGGCCAATCGCATCACCAAAAGGTTCTTTACCAAAAGTTTGATAATGATTTTGCTCCATGCTCCGTGGGTTATTAACCTCATGGCTGATGGCAAAATCAACCGCTTCTTTTACTTTGGCAGCATCCATCCCTACTTCTTCTGGCTTTTTATGAATCCATTCTTTGTCTGGATAATAAATGGCTGGGCTTACCTCCTTTTTCTTTTGCGAAAAAACAGAAGCGGCAATTGAGATCAGGAGAACTATAAAAAACGAGCGCCTCATGTTATCAATGGTTTAATGAATAAAGGTAATAGATTACTAAGCGTTTAAATCGGAAGGTCGATTTTTTTACTCAAAGTTG
>CANIVF010000101.1 GCA_947470895.1 Bacteroidota bacterium | reverse complement strand
CATGAGCAGGGTTCGGATATGGCACTATTGAAATGTAACGGTCTGTTACATTCACACATTTACGGTTGTCGAATTCATACTGGTCAGAATTAACACGGACCTCAGCACAGGCAAAGTCTACGGCTCGAGGTACTATAGTTGGCGTGAAGACATAAGCATATGACGAATCCGGCTTAATCACTTTAAAAATCTTCTCACTAATCAGCGCTTTTCCGGAGATGTCCAGATAAACTTCAGGATTAATCAAAGCCACGTTACTCCTGTTATGAATAATTACTTCGGAAGTCCAATTATTGCTGCCTGCGATTTTTGTCAACTTGAAATCTGAAATAGAAGCGTTGATCGCTGGTACCACCACGCTGATGGTCTGGCGAAAACTATCTTCGCAGCCTTCTGCGCTTTCAACCGTTAACTCCGCGATATAATCACCCAAATCCACGTAGGTAAACGAAGGTGAAAATTCTTTGCTGGTGCTGTTGGCAGCATCACCAAATTTCCAAACATAGGAAGCTGCACCTAACGATGTATTCACAAAATCAACAGGAAAGGGAGCTGCGCCTGCATCCAGAAAAACAGAAAACTGAGCTTTGGGTGGTTCTGCAATCGGAATTGTTCTGGTGACTGAATAGGTACATCCCGATTGGCGTGTAGAGTTCATGGTCACAGAATAATTTCCAATGGAAGGAAAAACATGCTGTGCTGTTGTGCCTGTTGCGGTAGCCTGATTCGCAAAATTCCAAAGCCATGAAACGGCAGGATCAGCGCCACCATTATTGAGTGACTGAAACTCTGCTGGCTTTGTGGCGCAGGTGCTCTGCGATGTAAAGTCTACCACTACCGGCACCGGAACAATTACATTTTTTGATATTTGACTGATACAGTTGTTCGATCCCGTAACCGTGAGTAAAGCATTATGCGCTGCAGCCGATTTAAAAATATGAACTGGGTTCTTTACCGGATACGTATTGCTTTGAACAGACCACAACCACGACTTGATATCACCAGTCGACAAATCTGTAAACTGTGTTCCCTGATTGATGCAGGCAGGACCGAACGAAAAATCTGCCTTAGGTGAAGGATCGATGGTGACCGTTTTTTGACTTGAATTACTACAGCCAAAATTTGATGTAGTCGTCAGGGATACCGAATAATCTCCGGGCAGTGAATAAGTATATCCAGGATTCTTTTGGGGTGAACTACCATTTAATGGATCACCAAACGACCATGCCCATGAGGTGATGTTGCTGTCGGGCATGGGTGGCGTAGCATCATTGAATTGTGATAAGGAACCGCTGCATGCAAAAGGAGGAAGATCAAGAGAGAAGCTGGTCTTGGGAACAGAGTAGATGGAAACAGGCCTGGTGAGTGTGCTTATGCAGCCATTGATTCCCGTGGTATAAAGTGAAACATCATAGTTGCCATAGGCAGCATAAATCTCAGAAGGATTTTCTTCACTGCTTGAATCACCATTTCCAAAATCCCATTGATAGCCACTGATGGCTCCTGCCGACTCATTGGTAAACTCAATCGCTTCATCTTCACATTTGCCCGTAAAACTAAATCCAATCGAAGGACCTGTCTGCACATTCGAAAGTGTTTGTGTTAACTCACTTGAGCAGCCAGGTATCGAAGTAATCAATTTAACCTGTTGATCACCTGCCGTTGTGAAGGCATACTTAAAATCCCGTGCTGTTGATTCAGGCGTATCATTGACAAGCCATTGATAGGTGAGGTTGCCATCGAAGATATCGGTTGTGCTGTTGGTAAAAGTGAATTCATTGTTGGTGCAGATAAGGCCGGAGGGAGGATTGAAACTGGCAACAGGAGGTTGGTAAATCTTAATTGCCTTAGTAACGAAATTAGAGCATCCGTTGTCGGCAAGTACAGTAAGCGAAGTTGAATAAGATCCTTCACTCAAGTATTGGTGTGTTGGGCTCTGAAGAAGCGAATTATTAGTGTCCCCAAAATCCCAGTTATACTGAGAGATGGGTGTGTCGGATGAACTTGAAAAAGTTACTTCATTCCCTGCACACTTTTTGTTTGATGAATAATCAATTTGTGGAGTCGCAAGATTCTTGATTGTTATGGTCTTTGTCTTTCTTTCAAGGACACCACCTATATCCGCCATCAATGAAACATCCTTTACGCCCGGCTCCCTGAATGATATTGCAGGTGGGATTTCTCCTGAGAAATAAGATTGACTTACACCACTACAAGTCGACTTGAAATAGATGTTGTGTAAATCGCGGGTTGAATTTGAAAACGTAAGCGCCCGCCACTTTCCATTATCGTAAAACGTTGAAAAGGCTAGTGGCGATCCATATGAGATAGTGTTTAACACGTCAGAAGATGCTACCGAAGCAAGCAGTGATCCACTGGTAAAATGAACTCTCTGAACAAATCCACTTGCCGACATAACCAACAATACACTTTCATCACCCCAAGTTTCAAGTGCCATCTTTACTGGATTTACTACTGCAGTAAATGAAGTGGTAATGTTACTTACAACCGGGGCCTGAGACAGCCCATTATTAAAAGAAACGGAATGAAAATTCCCATTGCTGAATGAGCCAACAATACCTCTCCATTTTGCATCGCTGAATTTTCTAATACTAAAGCCATATGGATTGCTCGCACCTGGCAAAGCCACCAGGTTGAATGATTGCGGCTGATTGGTAATTGCGTTGCCAAGACTACCCACCACTACGTTATTCCCTGAGAAATTGATCACTGCCAGATAATAGGTGGCTCCTTCCAATGCAATCTCGATTTCAATAGGAATACTCAGATTACCTGAGAAATCCAGCTCGACCACTGTCGGAGAATTCGTGAGCAGCGAACCAAAATCCAATCGATAGACTTTATTATTTCCTGTGCTAACTACAAATCCATACCATGAACCTGAAACACGAATAAGGTTAAAACCCTGTGGAGAAATCAATGATATGCCCATCGGTAACTCGACTAGATTGTCCACCGGTGAGTTTTCCAGAATTGTTCCATACTCAAGTCGATGTAAGGAATTGGTAGCTCGGTCAATCACGAATGAATAATAGTTTCCTTCAGCCTGAACAGTGACTATTCCAGCAGCCTGGTCAATAGCATTTACTCTATTTGTGAGAGTGGCCTCGAGTGGTTTTAATAATTCTCCCTCGCAGAAATCCCATTGAAATACGCCTGTAATATTGGTTGACGAATTCACCAACATGACATTCTCATGAAGGCAAGCACTTACCGGAGAGCTAAAATCAAGCACCTGTGCATTTGAAAAGTTTAAAATACACAGAATAAAAAAAATAGAAATAATGAAACGCATACCAATCATTCTTTGCCCATAATCACACGATCATTCTCTAATGCCTTCTTGTAAACATCGTATAAGCGATAGGATGTTTTCTCCAAACTAAACCTGTTTCTGGATATCGATCTGCTACTCTCTTCAAAACGAATGCGAAGATTTCTATCATTAGCCAATTGAGTCATTGCTTTAGCCATGGAGTCAATGTCTCTATTCAAAACCAATAACCCCGTCAGGTTATAATCTACGATCTCAGCCGGGCCGCCACAATCTGTAGCAATTAAAGGCATCCCGTAAAACAACGCCTCCAGGCAAGTAATTGAAAAGGATTCTGCTTCTGAAAAATTTAAAATAATATCAGCTCTTTTATACTCGTGTTCGGTGTCTTCCACAAACTCAATCCAATCAATTTTTTGATCTATCATTAACTGGTGCGCTCTCGCCTTTAGTTGATCTCTGAACATTTTATTTTTCTGCAATCCCATATCTCCACCAGCAAACCGCAATCTCCAGTTTGGCAACGTATCCTTTACCCTGGCAAAAGCTTCCAGCGCATAATTCTGTCCCTTACCGGGAATGAAATTTGCCAGATACAAAAATGTATATACTTCCTTAGGCGTTGTGAAATCAGCCGGTGGATACTGCTCATCAATGGGAAGTTCATTCGGTATCCATTCTATTTTGTCATGAGAAGGTAATTGGTTCTTTAGAAAAAGGGATACAACAATAATTCTCTCTGAAAACTTCAAATGAAGGTTGAGCCATAGATTAAAAATGGACTTAGGAAAGCTCGTTGGCAGAAAGCGAATATGACATACATATGGCTTACTGCCGCCTGATACTTTATAAACCACTGGAATCAGGTTATACAAATCATTCACATGGATCAGATCAATATTCTCCTTCCGGATTAGCTTCCTCAGCTCTAGTGAATTGCTTATCAAATAAGGTATGTAAATAAGAAAGGACCAAACTCTTCTGTTTAGTTCTTTCATGGGCAATTCGTAAATGGCCGTGAACCCAAACTTCTCTACCAAAAAACGACCCTGACTACCCAATGGAAGCACAAACACAAATGAATACAAGTGCCGCAAGTCAAATGCTACCCTGGTAACGGACTTTAACGCACCGGTAATGTGTATGCTGTTTTCAATAATTAAAACTCTTTTAGGGAAAGACATTGCCTGTAAAAATACGCAGATTAGCCGGCAATTACGTCAAGTCCTGCAGGCTCCATAGTGCCATCGATTTATCTTTATTTTCCCCGGTCTCCCCTTCATTAACAATTTCCAAAGGACGTGGCAGGTTAAAGGGGTTTGCCTGCAAATTAATCTGCCGCCAATTACCCGTTACGATGTCAAAATTTGGGTGATCTGTAAAAGAAGTGGTTAGCAAAAAGGTTGATTGACTTTTTTTCATGTTTGCAAGTGCTGCTTGTATGTCCCTATAAGACAGATGAACCAGGCAGTCTCTACAAAAAATTAAATCCGATTTTGGCAATTTGTCTTCAACTAGATCCGCAACCATAAATTTCCTGTTCTCTCCGCCAAATTTCAGGGTATTACTTTTTATTAAATCAGGTACGAATTCCATGCCGGTGTAGCTAATCTGCGACAAGTCTATTTTTTGTATCCAATTAAAGTCCCCGCAAGGGATATCAAGCATTGTTTTGATCTTATACTTTGAAATAATCTGAGGAAGAGCATTTCGTATCAACATAGTATTTTGCAACGTAGACCCTGGTCCCGAAATCGATTCGGCATCATCCCACTGGTTTTTTTTGTAGATACTTGAAAAAACATGAATCCTGTTTTTACCGTAGAACCGAAGATGATAAAGGTGGTTATACGTTCTGTTTATAAGATGAACGAACCCAGGAAAATTTGATTTTATAAAATTCTTTATCATTTCAGGCTATCTAACATTGAATACCATTGCGTCATTGTTGGCTCAGCCGAAAACCGCTTCACACGATCATACCCAATCGTTGAATATTGCTCGCGCAGCTCACTATTCTGTGTAAACAGGACCAACTTTTTTGTCCAGTCGTCAAGTCTTATGGCCATAGTAGTGGTGTCCATTAAAGGCATCAAAATTCCGAACTCCTTCGCCTCAAAAGCCGTGTGTGAATTTACCGGTTCATTGCCATCTGATAAAAACTCCCGAGGCCCTGTATGACAATCTGTTGAGATTACTGGAGTACCGCATGCCATGGCCTCACCGATCACCATGGGGAACCCTTCCCAGGAGGAGGTAAGCATAAACCAATCCGAACGACTAACCAATGCATAAGGATTATCATAAAAGCCCAGAAAATAAATATCAAAATCTTGTATATCGTCTGTAGGTTCTTTAAAAGAATATACACGCAGTTTTTGCTCTTTAGCCAAAGAATAGAGTTCATCAAAACGTTCACCCTCACCAACGATTACCCATTTTGATTTTACTGATTTAACATACTCCGCAGCGAGTCGAACAAATGCTTCCTGATTCTTTTGGCGTGTGAGCCTTCCTACTGTAATAAACCGCGGTCGTGGATCATTGAAAATCTGAAGCCATTGCTCAGGCACCGGCTCTGCTGCTTTTGCTTTAATTACATCCGGATAGAAAAAATTGGGAATCCACTGCACTTTCTTTTCATCAAGATGAAAATGGCCAATGAGTTCTTCCAACACTCCTCTGCTCACCGTAATTAAAACATCCGCTTTCTTATATAAAAGGGGAATCAAAATCACTCTTCGGATCCAGCCAATTGGGCCTTCAATATTTTCATCATGAAGTTTGCTGCCATGTATACAACAAATTACTTTTTCATTTTCCCGCGACAGGATATTCACATAATCCGCTCCTTCCAGGTGGCTGATACATATATCCGCCTTCACGGTTTTTTTAATTTCTCTCAATCGTTTACACCGCAAGTAGAAATTATAAATCTTCCCGAAAAATCCTTTGCCTGCTTTAACATCCAAAGAAATCACCTCATTTCCCGTTTTGAATGCATGACCTGCATCGAAATTAAAAACACATTCAACTACTTTATACTTTTTAGATAATTCAACAGATAGGTTATAAAACACCCGCTGGGCACCGCCAAAGTTTAAATTCGTAATTACCAAAAGAACTACTTTTTGATCCATTCGGGTATTCTAACTATGAAATTGATTGTATTGACTAACCACAGTCCGGATATCAAAATTTGATACCACGATCTCCTTTAACTTCCTTCCCATATCTACTTTTTCTGTCTTATTATTTTCAAAATAAATTATCTCTTTCACTGCCTCTTCGGCAAAATGATCGCGATCAACTAAAACGGAGTTTCCATGACTGATCAGATAATCATCAAAATCACCAACTCCTTTGCAGGCAATGACCGGGAGTTCTGCCAATGCTGCTTCCTTTACAACCACACAACTTGATTCAGAAATAGAAGGATGCAACAACCAATCGGAAGGTTTTAGGTAATCCATCACATTATCGACATAACCTAATAGCTCTACGTGGTTTTGTAAACCAAGTTCCGATATTCTCGTTTTGATGGTCGACTCATTTTCCCCTGACCCCAATAAGAATAAATGAGCTTTGTGACCTTTCTCAATAAGCATACTGCATACTTCAATGGATTGTTCAGGTCTTTTAAAAGAATCCAATCTTCCTACCGATATTAAAATTATCGATTCAGAAAATTTGTTTCGGATCTGAGTCACCTTTTCTGGAGTAGGTGTGCCAAAGACAGAAAAATCATAACCCAGATTGATGTGATGAATTTTCAATGCCTTGATTTTCTCTCTTTCAATCATGTAGCGCCTTGCTGCTGCCGAAACTGTTATAATGTCTTTAGCAAGCCGGTAAGAAAGTCTGTAAGAAAGATCCTCGTCAAAACCAATAAGTTCCGCCAAATCCAAATGATGCCTGACAACAACAATTCTTGCCTTCACAAAATATTGCACTAATACCGCAATGAAATTTGCCGGTTCCAAATGACTATACACTACATCTACCTTATTATTTCTAATAAACTGTATGAGATGAAACCAGTAGTAAATAATTCTAAGTGAGGTGAATCGGGTTGGTCGAATTGTGACCGTCTCGTAAGTGACTCCGGCCGATTTACAGAGATCAGGCAAGTAAGGATTTATTTGTTGATTCAGAAAAAATACCCGGTGCCGTGATTTAACAAATTCAGCCATCAGGCTTTCCTGGTCTTTCACCCGTGTTCTTATGGACGTATAAAAAAGGATAATTGACATACTAGTTTAAGTGAGTAGCTGCTATCCGTTTAAATTCCTCCACCCATCGTTGCCAATTAAAAGTAGTGGAATACGATTGGATACAGTTTTGAGAAATCATCTCGTATTGCAAGGGGTCATTTATCAACTGAATAATTCTTTGAACATAGCC
Organism: Bacteroidota bacterium; assembly: GCA_947470895.1. Classification (GTDB taxonomy): domain Bacteria; phylum Bacteroidota; class Bacteroidia; order Cytophagales; family Cyclobacteriaceae; genus ELB16-189. The sequence goes on along the minus strand of CANIVF010000101.1, from coordinate 6,870 downwards.
CTGAACATCACCAAGTGCAAACATAAATCCGTTGACTCCCTCACTCACTAAAGAAGGAATGCCTCCTGTGTTAGTGGCCAATACAGGAACTCCGGCAGAGAAAGCTTCCGCAATCACAATGGGTGTACAATCCGCCAGCGTTGGAAGAATGAAAAAATCAGTTTGATTCAGTATCGCTACAAACTCTCTTTCACCTTCTGCTGAATCCTTATCTAACTTTTCAATCACACGCACGTGGTTCAAATCACTTCCCGATGGAGGGACACAACCAATGACAGTCAGGCGAACTTCCAATTTTTTTTCAATAAGAGCCTGTAGAATTTTTAGTGCCACCACTCCGCCTTTCCGCTCCCAATCCACTCCAACAAACAGGAGGTTACATTCCTTCTGAGACAATTTCTTAGGAGAAATTTCCGCCACCTGTTTAAGATTACAGCCAAAGGGAATAGTACCTACTCCATTCATTTTAAAATGCTGCCTAACAAAATCGGAAGCCCACGAAGATGAGAAAAAAGCCACTGTAATTTTATTAAAGGCCCGATGCTCAACAAAATTTACCTCCCGGGATGAAATCCTTGATACATTATTTAAAGAAGGATAATAATTAAATAACTGCAAGATTGAGCAATCTCCAAAACTAATGATGGGAATTTTGGTATTTAAAAAAGCTATTTCTGATAACCCTGATGGAACAAAAATAAATTTGTAGCCGTCCTTACGCTTCAACAAACCCGAATAGTGCCGCCCATAACACCAGGCCAGGATAATACCATAATCAAAAATATACTTCCTTCCTGTAAGCAGGTTTGTAAGCTTTCCAAAATAATATCCAACGTTTCTTAAAAAATTAAATGATGGTGCCGAGAGGTGCTCTACTTCATACTCCCTTTGAAGAGCCTGCATCATGAAATAGGGAATTCCGGACCAGTCTCTTGTTGAAAAAGGATTTTTCGCACTTAAGAATATTATTCTTTCCCTTACCATTCAATGAAGAAACAATGCTTGCCAGTTATACTAAATCCGGGTTAGTACCATAGACATAATCATCAACCATGGATACGGACGAATGTTGTGTGGATATCTTAAAATTATTACACGTTAAAAAATCAACCACGATTTGCTTCGTCTTAAAAAATTCTGACTCACCCTGGCGAAACCTAAAATCATGACAGGAAATAGCCAAGTGCTTTATTCGCTTCAAGGTTTTTACCATTCCCTTCACGATAAGTTGCTCGGCTCCTTCTACATTCATTTTTAAAAAATCAATGGATTGAATGTTGTTACGTTCCACAAAGTCATCGAAGGTTTCGGCCTGAATGGTAAACGTATTGCGGTTAGAGACATGTAAAATAGAGTTAGCCAACGAATTATCAGAGTCCTCTATGTTTACCGTTCCTGCTTTATCGGACAAAGCCATGTTTGAACTAATTACATTGCCAAGGTAGTTTGACTTCACCAAGTATTCCAATGCCTTATAGGTTTTGGGATGGGCCTCAACAGCAAACACTTTACCGGTAGAGCCAACCAAAGAAGAAAATATTATTGTCTCTTCTCCTACACCGGCACCAATATCAATTACGGTATCACCATACTTAGGCATATAGGCAAACCCGGAGAGTTGTCTCAGTTGTTCATGGAGATAATCTCTATCGTACACCCAACCAGGTCCGGAACCGAGATAAGTGACCCCATCGATTCTAAATTCCCAGGCATCAAACTCTTTATGGAAGTTTACAAGGTCTATTTTTTTTCCGCGTTGCTTATACCTCCAATAAATAATACTCTTGAGCAATCCTCGTGTAGCCGGCTTGTTTATAGATTTAATTATTGAATTTCCAATCGTCATTTATTAACATTTCAATTATGTCACTTCAGGAAGGCCATATTAATACCTAAGGTTAATTCACCATTGGACGAAATGGTAAATCCATTTGATTCCAACGTATCAATTATTCTTTTACTACTTACCTGCTCCTCATGAATTTCTATGGCAATGGCCCTGACTTTAAGAAGCCAGTCCAAATTACTATCTGCTTTAAAAATCTCTGACTCTCCGCCCTCGATATCAATCTTAAACAAGTCAATATTATCTTCAAAATAGTCAATCGCATCTGATGGAGTAATCGAACCTACTTTACCTTCCGCGTCTTCCTTCACCCGAAGCGACCAATTCATTTGATCGCGAAAATCATTAACTATCAAAAGATTTTCCTTTGTCGGCCACAAGGCACGCTCTATGAGTTCAACTCCTGAAAAATTATTTAAGAAAATATTTTGCTGAGCCTTAATGTAATTATCGTGGTCAGGTTCAATAGCAAGAATTCTTGCGTCCGCATTCGCTGCTTTAAAGAAAATAATAACAAGGCCAATATTAGCCCCTGCATCCACCACTTTAGCGGGCGCTCGACCAAACTTTTCTCTGAATAAAGAAAGCGCAAACTCATACTCTTTAGAAATTACAACTTGTTGGAACACCAACACATCACTACCAGCTAATCTTAAATTGCAGGAATACGTTTTACCTTCCAACGCAAGTCGTACTGATACTTCATTGTTCTCCGCTAATCGAAAGGACTTGCTATCATAAAGGTAAAGAAGATCTAGTTTGTTTTTTTTATCATCCAGCACATTGAATTTTTCTGACTGTCTGGTGAGTCCCAATTTACCGGATATCAATACGATCAAGTCACTTAATGAAAAAAAAGATAATACCGTTAACCACCGACTGAGCATAATCACTTAATAATGGGACTCCCATTTACAATCCGCAAATACATCTCCGTAAAACCACGCCCCTTCATATTTGGCAAATTCCGAACCTCCATCAGAAATGGTGAAGTCGCAAATTCGATCTAGTTCGTCAAACGTATTTGTGCGAGGAACGTGAATAGCTGCATACACGCTGTATGAACCCGGTGCCAGAAATTGCATGGGTAATTCTACTCTGAGTTTTATTTCGCCTGGTCTATAAAATTGTTCAAGCGGGCGCTCGGTAGTAAATACTTTTCTTCCCAACGAATTTTGAATGGCTACACTTACAAACACCATGGAGTGATATTTTTCAGAAAACACGGAGAGATCTAATATCATTTCCTCATGATGAAGAAAGTTATATCGCGAAGTTCCCGACCGATCTGCCAGTTGAATGCTTTGGAAAAATATATCTGTTCTTTTTTGATGGCCCCTTACAAAACCCGTGCTCTGATGAAAAGATGCATTGTATTTATTAATGATATCGAGCGTATCACCCATGTCTGCAATTTCACCTTCTTTTACCAAAATTGCTCTCCGGCATAACTGAGAAACAACTCCAAGCTGATGACTCACGAATAAAATCGTTCTGCCGCTTTTACTTACATTCTCCATTTTGCCGAGACACTTCTTTTGAAACTCGGTGTCACCCACTGCCAATACTTCATCAATGATTAAAATCTCAGGTTCTAAAAATGCAGCTACGGCAAAGGCTAAGCGCAATTGCATTCCGCTGCTATAATGCTTCAAAGGAGTATCCAAAAATTTCTCTACTCCACTAAAGTCTACAATCTCATCAAACTTGGCTTCAATTGCTCTGCGCTTCATGCCCAACAGCGAGCCATTAAAGAAAATATTCTCTCTTCCTGTCAGTTCGGGATGAAAACCGGTGCCTACTTCCAGTAAGCTGGCAATACGCCCGCGTGAAATAATTCGCCCTGTGGTGGGAGGCGTTATTTTAGAAAGTATTTTTAACAACGTGGATTTACCGGCTCCATTTCTACCGATAATTCCAATCGACTCACCCGGTTGCACTTCAAATGAAACATTTTTCAACGCCCAAAAATCTTCTGCCTCATTGCGTTGAAACTTTAAGGCACTCACCATCCGCTCGCGCAGGCTCAAATAGCCTCCCGCCAGATGCTGAATCCGGTATTTCTTGCCAATGTTTTGTATTTCTAAAATAGATTTCATCAGGCAAAGTCGGCAAAGAAATCTTCTGTTCGCTTAAAGTAAAAGATACCAACCAATAACAAGATTAATCCAGAGAGTAAACTTGCTCCCACAAAATAAAAATCAGGGGTAATTCCTGTGAGTGGATAACGGAATAATTCAACAGCAGCATACATGGGCGAACAAACCAGCATGTATTGTAATATGGGATACTTCAACATGGAAAGTGGATAGATCACCGGGGTCAGAAAAAATAGCACCTGAACCAGAAATGGAATCACATATCTGAAATCGCGATACTTTACATTCAGCGCTGCCAGCCATGAACCTAAACCCAGGGTGGCAATAATTCCTATTAGCATGGCCAAAGGCCAGAGTATTACAGCAAGCCATGAAACGGGCTGTTGATAAATAATCAGGATGCCAATGAATAATATAAATGCCATCAGAAAATCAAACAATGCCACCAGAATAGAGGACACTGGGATAATAAGTCGGGGAAAATAAATTTTCTTGATAATTAATGCATTGTTAACCATACTGTTGGAAGCACTGGTAAGACCTGAAGAAAATAGATTCCAGATTAATAACCCCGAAAATACATAGACCGGATATGGAAGATTCTGGGATGGTATGTTGAGTGCCTTGCCGAAAAACAAGGTAAAGATGGTCATCATCATTAATGGCTGCAGAATGGCCCAGAGAAATCCCAGGAAGGTCTGCTTATATTTAATTTTTATATCGCGCCAGGTAAAAAAATAAAAGAGCTCACGGTAACGCCACAACTCCTTCCAGTCAAACAACTTTCTACCTGATGATTCAATGCTATATTCTACCGATTCAGTCATGATCAATTTTGCAAGCCATTAATTAAAAGGATATTCCCTTTCTATTCTGCAATTTTGCGACAAGTTACCATGAAAATTCTTTTTCTCGTACCGTATCCGCTACAAGAAGCACCTTCGCAACGCTTTCGTTTTGAACAATACTTCAAAATGCTTGAAAATAAGGGTCACCAAATTCAAACCCAGAGTTTCCTTTCAGCTAAGGACTGGAAATTGTTTTTTCAATCCGGTCAATTGGTAAAAAAGGCATGGGCACTGATTTCAGGTTACTTGAAAAGAATCTATGCGCTAGCTTTAGCCACACGGTTTGATTTCATATTTATTCACCGCGAAACAACTCCTCTTGGACCTCCTGTCTTCGAATGGATCATCGCTAAAATTCTTCGTAAAAAAATCATCTACGACTTTGACGATGCCATCTGGCTTACCGACCGCGTAAATGAACCCGCATTGTTGCGGCTATTAAAATGGAGGAGCAAAGTCGGGTCAATATGCCGGTGGAGTTATAAAGTCAGTTGTGGCAACCGGTATTTACAGGAATATGCACTTCAGTTTAACCCCAAGTCGATTGTTAACCCTACTACGATCGACTGCGAAAATATGTACGCGCCAAAAGAACAAGGCTCAAAGGAAAAATCTGACAAGCTTGTTATCGGATGGACAGGGTCGCACTCCACGTTAAAATATCTTAATTCGCTTGAACGTGTTCTGCAAAAACTTGAGCATGAATTTAATCAGATAACTTTACTGGTAATAGCCGATCAACCTCCTTCACTTAACCTTCAGCGAATGGAATTTATCAGGTGGAATGCTAAAACCGAAATAGAAGATTTATCGAGGATCGGCATCGGCATCATGCCTTTGCCCGATGATGAATGGACAAAAGGCAAGTGTGGTTTTAAAGCCTTGCAGTATATGGCACTCGAAATCCCCGCAGTAGTTTCAAATGTTGGTGTCAACATTGAAATCATCTCACACGGAGTGGAAGGTTTTCTGTGCAGTAGTGAAGAAGAATGGCTTACCTCATTAAGAAAATTAATCAGCAACCCGGATTTGAGAATTTCATTAGGTAAAAATGGTCGTAAAAAAGTACTGGCCTGCTATTCAGTTACCGCCAACTCTGCCAGCTTTCTTTCCCTCTTTGAATAATTAAACATAAGCGCAAGTGCCATTACATAAAACGGCATCATGGGAATACGATAGCGGCTTAGCGTACCGAAATTATAGGTGGATATGCCTACGGCAAAGGCAAAGGTGAGACTAAACACCAGACAAAAAATAACATTGGGATCCATAATCATTTTAAAAAATACATTTCGTCTGATAAAAAGTACATATAGTGTAAACAGGAATAACACAAAGCACTCCAGTGCAGATATTGCCATCAATGGATTTCTTACCTCCCATAAATAAGGCCGGAAAAGTGCAACATTAACTGCCTGGGGTGCCTTCATGAACATACCACTAAAAGTGCCATCTAATTCGCCTAATGAATACGTACTACCGGCACCTCTTCCGGTCCAATAGCCAATGTCATAGGCTGTGATACGTGCTGTTTCAGGGATTTTTGAAAGTGAATATCGGGCATCACTATCACCAACCCTCAGCACTGCCCAATACCCAGAACCAGCAATAACTACAAGGACAAAAGGAACCATGAGAAGGCGGAGCACAAGTGACCGGATACGATAGAGATTGCTTAAATAAATCCACAAAATGACAGCAGGAAGAAAGCAAAGCAGTATGTATTTTTTTATCGAAAAGAGGGCGTAAGCGCTGATGATCAGAAGAAGAATAGAACCCATCTTGAAATTCTTATCGATCAGAATTCTTTTCATGGCCAGCATCATCGCACCTAAGCAGGCGAGTGTGATCGTGTCTTTCAACAGACCCGATCCCCAGAAAAATACGGAAGGAACGAAGAAAGCAGCCACGGCAATCCATCGGTGCAAGTGTGGAAATTGCTCATAGAAAGCATTGAAAAACATCCACATCCCCACAAAACTCACTACGGCAAAAAGGACTGCCGTTCCGGAGTAACTGGAAAAGGTGATCAGGTCAAAAAAAGCAGCAATACGAACGATAAAGAATGAAGCTGGAT
>CANIVF010000100.1 GCA_947470895.1 Bacteroidota bacterium | reverse complement strand
TTTTCATGCGGGTGCAAAAATATGCTTTTTGATTTGATTTTTTAAACGTGAGTCCGTTCTTCCTATATCAAACCCCCTAAATGAAATGATCCTGACGGTTTACGCCAGGATCACATTCAAATTGAAAAATACAATTAATTCTTTTCGAAGGTCAGGTAATCCGTACCACCATTGCCTCCGCTTACATCAATGAGCTTTATCTTGGTATCAGTCCTTTCCTGAATATTCCATTCATCAGACAAGTTTGCAAAAGCAGCGGGCGATGAAAATAAAATATTGAAGTGCAGATCCTCCAGAGAGTCATCGCTGCTATTGGTATCAGAGACACTCCATGTGCCTGTGTACGTGTTAGTACCATTAGTAGCGGTAAGTGAAGAGCCAAACGTAAAATTATAACCAGTAAAGCCGGCTGTTTCCTCTTTATCCGTATCATAAAAATACGTGATGCGCCACGTACCAGCCGATGCCGTGCTCACTACCTTATTCTGATTGGAATTCGTTGAGTCCTCATTGTTGCAGGCCACGATCACATTAAACAAAAGAAAAATTAATCCGGTTGATTTCAGGTGTTAAAGTTGACAAGGACAAGTTTGCATCTTCTGTTTCAACCGTACAAGGTGGTAATATTGCCCGCTCAGGTGAGACAGGTCTTTTACAAGGCTTGTCTGGTAAAGCAGCGGGTGTTCAGATCACCAAATCAGGTGGTGACCCAGGTGCTGGAGCATACATTCAGATCAGAGGTCAAAACACGATTAATGGTAATGCTCAGCCTTTGTTCATTGTTGATGGTGTGCCGATTAGTAACTTGAATGAGTACGGACAAACAGGTTCAGCGAACTCAATCAATTCTCAATCAAGAGCGAATGATATCAACCCGGATGATATTGCTTCCATGGAAGTTCTTAAAGGTGCTTCTGCTGCTGCCTTGTGGGGAACAAGAGCTGCAAACGGTGTTATCATCATCACCACAAAAAAAGGAAAGGATACGAATGGTAAAGTAAACATTGATTTCAAATCAACGGTTTCTTTTGATAAAGTGAATAAAATGCATGAGTTGCAGACTACCTATGGTGGTGGTACTGACGGCCATTACAAACAAGGAAACAGAGAGACCTGGGGAGATAAAATAGCTGATCGTACAGGTGGTACTGATGCTTTTATTACGGATCCAGCTGCTCCAGAATATAACGGATTTGTTACGTTCGCTGATGGAACAAAGAGATATGCCATCGCTCCTGGAACCGGAACTAGTTTTAGTGGAACAGGTGCCGATGCACACGGTGGCAAAAATTCGAAAGATGTTTATGATCACCGTTATGATGCTTTCCAGACAGGTCATTTTGTTGACAATAACCTTCAGATTAGTGGTGGAAATTCAAGAACTAACTTCATGATTAGTTATTCTAATTTGAATCAGCAAGGTGTTGTAAAGAGTTTCAGTGATTACAAGAGAAATTCAGCCAGAGTAAACGTTTCAAGTCAGTTTACAGATTGGTTCAGGGCTTCTGCCAACGTTGCTTACGTTAATTCATTCTCAACCCGTGCTCAGGGTGGTGATAACGTTGACGGTTTGATGTTAGGTGGCCTTCGCACATCACCTGATTTTGATAATAGTTATTATCAGGGTGATTACACCACTGTTACAGGTGCTATTTTACCTGATCGTCATGTTTCGTTCAGAAACCCATTGGGTAAAAACTTTGGTCCTAGCTATTCAAACCCATTATGGAATATTCATAATAACAAGAACACCACCAGTGTTGATCGTGTTATCGGAAATCTTGAATTAGCTGTCGATCCAACAGACTGGTTGAATATCACCGGTCGTGCTGGAGTTGATAACTTCACAGATCACAACAATGAAACATTCCCTCAAAAATCTGCCAGCTATAATACAGGTTTTATGCAGCGTAATGTCAACTCAGAAGCGCAGTTTAATGCTGACCTCTTTGCTCGTGCAACTAAGACATTCAACGATAAGTTTAGCTTAATTCTTTTGATCGGGGCTAACTTCAATGATAGAAAGAGAGAGACCATTCACACACAGATCACAGATTTCATCATCCCGAACGCTCCTGATCTTTTAACTAACGCGTTGAACTCGAACTTACAGGCGTATAATTACAGGACTCAAATCCGTACGTATGCTTACTATGCATCGGCAGATTTGGCACTTGCAGATCAGCTTTTCTTAACCTTAACAGCGCGCAGAGAAAGCGCTTCTACCTTTGCTAATAGCTTCTTCTTCCCGTCTGCCGCATTGGCATGGCAGTTTACCAAGCTTGATGTATTGAAAGATAATAACTTGTTAAGTTTTGGAAAGCTTCGCCTTTCTTATGGTCAGGTAGGTATCCAACCTCAACCCTATTTAAACTTAACACAGTTTAATCCTACATTCTATGGAGATAGTTATGCATATGGATTGGCTGCTGTCAGTGGTGTTTATGGCGGTGGATATACCCGCAGTGGATTGCAGGGAAACCCTAATCTGAAACCAGAAAGAAAGACGGAAGTTGAAATCGGAACAGATTTGAGATTTTTAGGCGATAGGTTAACATTCTCAGCTACTGCTTATTCAAACCAGACTACCGATGTTATTCTTACTTTGTCAGTTCCTTATGAAACCGGTTTTTCTTCTAAGAACATAAACGCTGCCGAGATTCATAACAAAGGCTTGGAGGTCGAACTTGGTTATGACATTTTGAACAAAGGAAACCTGAGATGGAATATTTCAGGTAACTGGGCTGCAAACAGAAACATTGTTTATTCATTAGCAGGTTCAGCGGCTCAGGGTGTCCCCGGTAATGGAGCTTATGGTGGTCAGTCCCTTATTGAAGGTCAGCCCTTTGGTGTGTTCTATGGAACAGACTTCCAAAAAGAAGCCAATGGCACCTACAAGCTTGATGCTAGCGGCTTCCCTTTAGATGGAATTGCCAATGAAGTGATTGGAAATCCAAATGCTAAATGGAGAGCAGGGATCGGAAACAAACTGGAGTATAAAGGTATTTCCTTGTACTTCCTGTTTGATCAGGTTTACGGTAATGATTATTGGAATGGTACTCGCGGTGCATTATACACATTCGGTACTCATGCGGATAACGGAATCACCTCGATCGCTTCAAGTGATTTGAAAACATACGATGGAGCTACAATTCCTGCAGGTTCTGAGTTCCGTGGCCAGATTAAAGATTTCGGAGGTGGCCCAGTTGCCTTAACCCAAGCATGGTATAAAGGGCCAGGTACTTCATTTAACCAGGCATCTGCAAAGCAGTTTGTAGAAAATGGCGGATCAACCAGGCTACGTGAAGTTACGGTTAGCTATAGAGTTGCTGGTGCTGGATTCCGCAAGGCATCTAAGTTATCTTCAATTGACTTTAGCTTAACAGGACGTAATGTTCTGTTGTGGACGAAGTACAGAGGTGTAGATCCTGAGACTAACATTTCAGGTGCGTCACTTGCCCGAGGTTCAGATTGGTTCACCAATCCAAACACTAAATCAATTTTGTTTTCTATAAAGATTTCTTACTAAAAGAGAACGAGATAAACTTAAATGAAATTTCATATGAGAAATAAAATATTTATAAAAGCAGTTTCTATTTTAATTGCTTTAGTAGTCTTCACTTCTTGTGCAGACTTATTGGATACTCAGGATATTAAAGTAAACCCAAATGCTCCGGCAGATGCACCCATTGATGTATTGATGTCAGGTATGCTCGTAGGTCTTTCCGCTGCCCATGAGGACACGGATACACGCATTGCCTATATGTGGGCTGGCCAATTGGCTGGTCTTAGCCGCCAGCATGCTGGTTTTGGAATATATAACGTTGCCGCTTCAACATTTGATCCAAGTTGGTCCACTGCTTATTCGGCTGCTTCAAATGCAAGAATCTTGCAAAGAAAGGCTGCTCCGATAAATAACAAAGTTGCCTTGGGCATTGCTCAAGTGGCGGAGGCATTACTGATGGCTAAGATCACTGTTTTGTATGGTGATATTCCATATTCTCAGGCTTTCGAAGAAGTAACTTATCCAACCCCTATTTTTGATAAACAGGCAGATGTTTACACGGCATTGATCGCGTTATTGAACGATGCTTATGCTAATCTATCTTCTGGTGTAGGTTCTGTGGATGGCTCTAAGGAGTTTATCTTTGGTGGTTCTGGAAGTAAATGGGCTAAGGCTGCCAAAACGTTGCAGTCACGACTCTATCTGCACCTTGGTCAATATGCCAATGCAGTTGCTGCAGCGCAACTTGGTATTACTGATCCTGATGGAGATGCGCTAATTCCTCATGGAACAGCTCAGACCATTGATAACAACCTGAACTTTGACTTCTTCGAGAACTCACGCCCTGGAGATACAGGCTTTGATGATCCTGCTTACCTTCCCGTATTCATGAAGATTCGTTTAGATGGAGTTGCTCAAGCAAGTGGTAAAGCAATGCGCAATTCAGCTACGGATGAAACAGCAGTTTATAACCACTTTTTTAAAGTAGGTGTTTATTCAACTGGTGCTTTAGACCCTAATACAGTGGATGGTATGTTTGTATCAGATGCTCCACACCCTCTTTTGACCTTCTATGAAAATCAGTTAATTATCGCTGAATCACAGGCTCGTCTTGGAAATATATCAGATGCTGTTACTGCACTTAACTCAGCGAGACAAAGCTTGGCAACGGGATATATTAATGGACAATTCATTAATTCTGCCAATCAAGCTAAGGGCATACAGTATGACGATTATTCAGATGCTGATTTTTTATCAGGCGGTCTTGCAAATCCTGTAAGCACCGGAAGAGATCAACAGAAGGGATTGCTGTATGAAATTATTTCTCAGAAGTATATCGTTTCTCTGGCTCAGTACAATGTGTTTACCGATGTGCGCAGACTTGCAAAAGCAACTCCGATTGTTCAGCTGCCAATTCCTCCAACCAATGTTAGAGGAATTCCTGGTCGTTATATTTATCCTCAGAATGAGATTAACACTAACGGTGCTAACGTACCAAGCCCACTTCCCGATCAGTTTACTAAACTACCGATCTTCCAATAGTGGACAGCTTTATTAAATAAAAAGAGGCGGGATTTTTTCCGCCTCTTTTTATTTGATTTAAGTCCAAGTCAATATAAGTTGACATGCAAAAAAACTTTGAAGTTGATTCAAAATTTCAATAGGAATTCGATTCATGGTATTTATATTAAATTCGGAACGTTTAAATAACTACCGTGGTGACGATCTGATTAATCGGGATCGCCAGATCCAAATATTTTTTCCGCCAGAGACGCTGAGAACAGAATGGATTTCATATCTCCAAGTCCTTTCGATGTCCCTTTTAGAATTTTTAAGGAGAACATTTCTAAACCTTCAGGCTGCATGAAGTAGCCCCGTTGCGTGAATTTATTTTCACCCGAGGCCAATACGGTAAAGCGCTTTATGCTTAGTAAAGCTCATTTGGATCAGGCCCGCCCCTCAATGCGCTGACATACCAACACAACATTTTCGAACTGTGAATTGTATTCGGATTTGAGAAGTGTTCCCAGTGCGGTGGGTTGAACGGGGTTGGATATGATTTCGTTATTGAACAGATGATTGCGATACACTTTGGCAATGCGATCGTAGTTTTCAGGTCATGCCTAATGCCAGGCCACCAATATTGATCAAAGAATACCCCTTGTTCATTAAAAAATTTCTCCATCTGATCTTAAAATAACTTTTATACATACCGTAGAGGTTTAACTTTTGATATGCTTCAGTTGGTCTCATTATGCCGGGTCTAAAAAGTAACAGCACAACCACTACAAATCTCATATCCGCATTCCACTTTGTGCTTTTCGCTTTTCATATTATTTTATCAAATCTCCTTCAATAAAGTCTCTTAACTTTGGATGGCAGTACCACCGAAAGAAGCAAAGTGCAAGTTTGGGAGGCATTGTTCTGGGTATTGAAATTATTTTTACTTATTCATACCTCAATGCCTTCACAGGGTTTGCCCGTGCCGATCTTATTGTATGATAGCTAATCGTGAGTAGACCTATAACCAATGCAAGGACACCTCCTGATACAAACACTAATAAATTAATGTTAATGCGGTAAGCAAAGCCTTCCAACCAGCGATGGAGTGCATAGTAGGTTATTGGGCTTACTATCACAAACGCGATAATAATAAGCATGGCAAAGTTGCGCGATAACAGGAAAGTAATCTGGCTGTCGGTAGCTCCCAGCACTTTTCTCACACCAATCTCTTTGGTCTTTTTCTCAATGGTGATGGCGGCCAGGCCAAACAAGCCTATGCACGAAATCAGAATGGAAAGCCCTGCCATAATCGCCACTACCGAACTCATTTGGTTATCCGAACGATATACCTCTTCAAAATGAGCATCCAGAAATGTATAATCAAATGGATAGGAGGGCACCCATTCGTCCCATACTTTTTTTACCGCAGCTATTCCTTCCTCGGTGCGACCTTTCTCTATTTTTACTGATAGTTCGCTGTAACCCCACTCAGGATGCAGTGATAGGGCAAGTGTATTTACTTTATAGTGAAGCGAGTTGAAATTAAAATCCTTTACTACGCCTATGATGGTTCCAAGTGAGTCATTGGGATACCAGTCGTGACCAGCCTTTGTACCAATGGTTTCTTTTAACCTTAGTTCTTTGGCAAGCGATTCGTTGATGATAAATGCAGAGCCATTCTTTGTCGGATTATCTTTTGAGAACCCCCTACCTTCCTTCATCGCTATACCATACACATTCAGGTAATCGTAATCTACGTTTATATTGGAGGGTGTGATGCTCATCACTCCTGTATCGGCCATTACTTTGAAGCCCCCTTGGTGAAAGTTATTCCCCAGGCGCTGTCCACTAGCAGTTACACCGCGAATCATGGACTGCTTTTGCAATTCCTTTTTAATGGTTTCAAATTTTTCATTGGCTTCATTGTTCATATTCACTAACAACATTTGGTCTTTGTCAAAACCAATATCAGATTCTTTCATAAACGACAGTTGCTGCACAACAATCAGTGTACTCACCATCATGGCGATGGCCAATCCAAATTGGACCACGACTAACGTACTTCGTAATACTGACTTGCCTTCGCCTTTGTTACCACCCTTTAACACTCTTGATAAGTTAAATGAGGTCATATAAAAAGAGGGATAGATACCTGTTAGTATTCCCAATGAAAGCGTACCGACTAACACCGCTGCTAATTGCCAACCGTTTTGAAACAGCAAAAGGAGAGAAAGTTTTCGCCCGATCAAATCATTGATTAACGGAATGAAAAGCGCATCGATCAACAAGGCCACGACCAAGGCAATGCCTGCTAACATGACCGACTCAAAAATGAACTGAGCAAATAATTGAACTTTCTTCGCTCCGATTGTTTTTCTTACCCCTATTTCTTTCCATCGATGAGATGCGCGGGCCGTAGTGAGGTTCATAAAATTGACAGCTGCTATTAATAGAATAAAAGCAGCAATCACATAAAATATAGTCAGATATGATCCATTGAATTTTCGATAGTTAATGTAATCATGTTCGATATCCGTAGAGGCTAGGTGTACTTCATTAAGTGGCTGAAGGAACAACTTATACTCAGAAGTAATTTGAGGGTCGTCCATATACCGGGAGAGAAATGCAGGAAATTTTTCTTCCAGCAACTTGATTTCCGCATTGGGTTCCAATAGTAGATAGGTAGTCATCCAATTGGCACCCCATGAATCATTGACATTATTCTCGCCACTCGTATAAGTAACCATAGATAACAACGCATCAAATTGAACGTGTGAATTTTTGGGAACGTCCTTTAGAATTCCGGTAACCTGATAGTCTCGTCCATCCCATGAGACTGTGTTATTGACGGCCTCATTGGTTGTCTTGAAAAATTTCAATGCGGTAGATTCTGTGAGTAGAATAGTGAGAGGCCGATTCAGACTCGTATTGATATCTCCCTGCACCAACGGAAAATCAAACACATCAAAAAAAGTACTGTCCACCACCATTACGTTTTCGATTAGATGTTTGGTGTCTTCCCTGGTAATCAGTTGTTTGCCGCGCTGCCAAAATCGCACGTACGATTGAACTTCAGGAAAATCCCGCTTCATGGCGGGTGCCATCGCGGGCATAGACAGTGCTACCTTTTGCTCGTTTGTTCCTGTAAACTTTTGCACCTCATCGAGTCGGTAGATGTTTTTATTTTTAGAATGAAAGGTATCGAAACTGCGTTCGTCTGATACAAACAAATAAATAACTACGCACGCTGCCAGCCCCACTGCTAAGCTAGACACATTGATAAATGCGAACGTTTTGTTTTTGATCAGATGGCGAAGACTAATTTTAAAATAGCTTTTGAACATACCGTAAGTATTTAAATGTTGATATCCTTCTGTTGGTCTGATGATGCCTGGTCGGAAGAGCAGTACCACATCGAAAATGAATTTCAAATCCGCTTTCAGCTTTCCACTTTGTGCTTTTCGCTCTTCATATAATTCCATCAAATCTCCCTCAATACTATCTCTCAACTTCTGGTGGCAGAACCAGCGGAAGAAGCGAAGTGGTAAGCTGGGTGGAGTGTACTTTTTGTTTTTCAATTCTTGTTAGTTAACAGTATGCAATGTGCAGTCGGCAGAATTTGTACGGCCATGGCTTACTGCCAAATGCCTACTATTTTTAAGTCCAGTGCTATCTTCGGTATCGCACTCCACAATTCTTTCCTTGTGTTACGCGAGTGCTCCATCGCTTTCTTTCCATAGGCTGTTATAATGAAATATTTTTTTGGCCGTCCGGCACGCTCTTCGGTGGCTTCACCTTCGTACGATTTTAAATAACCTTTATCTTCCAAGCGCTTTAAAGCAGTTTGCGAAGCACCTACACTTACACTGCGCTTTAATCTACTCTCAATTTCCTTTTTGATCGATACGCCATAAGCTTCGCCATACAGAATACCCACGGTAAGCATGACGACCTCCTCAAATTCACCTAACTGATATTTCTTCATAGCCGAACAAATAATTAATTCCTATTTGTAGTAATAATAATTATGCCAGAATAAAAACCTTATTTAATGTGAAGGAAATCAACATTCAAGATGTGTATGGTGTTCGCATTCGCACAAAGTTGCGCGTCACCGAACATGTAACTTCAAGGAAAATTCGCACTCATATTGATTAAATTGAAGCGAACTAATTAACCTGTTATGGCTAGTAAATTGAACACGAACAATTTCTATTTGGAAGGTGAAAATACCTACGATGCCATCGTCATCGGTTCTGGTATTTCAGGTGGCTGGGCCACCAAAGAACTTTGTGAGAAAGGGTTGAAAACGCTCGTGCTGGAGCGCGGACGAAATGTAGAGCACAATAAAGATTATCCAACAGTAAACAAACATCCGTGGGAGCTTACTCATCGCGGTGATCTTACGGAAGAATTCGTGAAGGAGAATCCGCTTATTAGCAAATCGGCAGGTATCTCGGAAGACACACAGCATTTTTTTATTAAAGATAAAGATCATCCGTACGTTCAGGAAAAACCATTTGACTGGATTCGTGGCTATCAGGTCGGTGGCAAGTCGCTCACGTGGGGACGTGCTTGTCAGCGCTGGAGTGAATATGAGTTCACAGCACCAGCCCGATTTGGTTATGGCATCGATTGGCCAATACGCTATAAAGATGTAGCTCCTTGGTACTCGCATGTAGAAGATTTCATTGGTGTGTGTGGAAATAAGGATGGTATCGAATCCATGCCTGATGGGGAATTTCTTCCGCCTTTCGATTTGAACTGTGTGGAGTCGCACATTCAAAACAGTATTAAAAAGAATTTTGGTCGACATCTCGTGCAGGCGCGTTGGGCACACATTACACAACCCAAAGACATTCATCTTCAACAAGGGCGAGGCAAATGCCAAGCGCGAAATCTTTGTATGCGTGGTTGTCCATTTGGTGGATATTTCAGTTCGGTATCTTCAACTTTACCATGGGCAGCAAAAACCGGCAACCTTACCTTACGTCCTCATTCGGTAGTTCATTCGATTATCTATGATGAGAAAAAAGAAAAAGCAACGGGTGTGCGTATCATCGATGCGAATACCAACGAGGTGATTGAATATTTTGCCAGAATCATTTTTGTAAATGCCTCAGCGCTCAATAGTAATTTGGTATTGCTCAATTCAAAATCAAATCGGTTCCCTAATGGATTAGGTAACGATAATGGATTGTTAGGCAAGTATGTAGCCTTTCATAATTACCGTGCATCCGTGGGTGGCGAGATCGAAGGCTTTGAAGACCAATATTACTTTGGTCGCAACCCCACGGAGCCTATCATTGCCAACTATCGCAATCTGAAAAAACAAGATACGGATTACTTGGGCGGGTTCACCACGTTTATGGGTGCGAGCCGCAAAGGTTGGCACAATGCATTGGAAGGTCCGATTGGTGAAGACTTGAAGAAGAATGCGATGAAGCCCGGAGGCTGGACAGCCTATATGTATATGCAAGGGGAAACCATCCCCAAAGAAGAAAATCATGTGCGCCTGAGCGAAACAGATACTGATCAGTGGGGCATTCCATTGCTGGTCACTTCCGTGGATTATGATGACAACGATGATAAAATGGTGAAGGACTTTTTAGAGCAGAGCACGTTGATGTTGGAGAAAGCCGGAGCAAAAAACATTTTGCAGCATGATTCAAATCAGGCACCCGGTTTGGACATTCACGAAATGGGAGGCTGCAGAATGGGTTGCGATCCGAAGACATCATTATTAAATGAGTGGAATCAATTGCATGCGTGCAAGAATGTATTCGTTACCGATGGAGCTTGCATGACCAGTACTGGAAATCAAAGTCCTTCGATTTTATATATGGCATTAACAGCCCGCGCTGCAAATTATGCGGTAGAGGAAATGAAGAAAGGTGATTTGTAAGATTGCCACATGGCTGACAATCAGAACCAGAGCGTAACATTTGTGGTAAGTAGATTACTGTTTTTCACAGCCGCTCCACTGCGCTCATAAACCTCTTTGCTTGACAAGAATGTTCTTCCCTCTGCACGGAATAAAATATTTTCGGCAACCTTTAAGTTCAACCCTAATGAGCTACTATAACTGCTGAAATTTGAAGCATTGGTTATCGGAATGCTTTGCACACCATCGGGATCATCAAAATATTCCAGACGGCCGGTGACAGATAATTTTTCAGTAATGGTATAACGTCCTATGATATTGGCCTGCCACCAATAGGCATCGGCCATGTTATTTTGTTTCTGAAGACCTATGTAGTAACAACCCGTAGCCGACCATTTTCCTTTCGAGTAAATAAAAAATACATCAGTAAAATAGCGAGTACCAAAATTCATGTGGGTGGTTGATTGTTCGTTGCCCACATAGGTATTCCAGTTCACTAACCATGCGCTTGATGGGCGATATTCCAACTGCGTGCCGATGGATTTATTTTGATTAACATCCTGAATCTGCTGCCATCCATTCAACAAATAGAAATAGCCATTAACTTTTGTTGAGATCGGAAAGGAAAGTTTAACTCCTGATAAATAATAAGGAACATATTCAGGAGCAAACGAGCGGGTATAAGCAAGGTGGTCTTTTGAAATAGCGCTCTCGTTGGTATAGGGCGATCCGAAGACACCCACATCCATCCATAAATTTTTATCGTGCCAGAGTTTCACACCCGCGCTGGCTTCAACAATATTCTTTAAACTAAAAGGCTCATTCGCATAGTTAGCATTGATGTAGGTGCCAAACCCAGGAACGAAATGGCCACGCAAACGAGATGAAGAATACTTTATGCCGATGTAAGCCAGGTTGATCGTTATTTCATTGTGTCGGGCCATCGATACAAAATAAGCCCGGTCACCTGTTGATGGTTTATTGAAATCATATCCATAGTAGCTATCCAGGTATCCCTCAACGGTAACTTTTCCATTGAAGCGAAAGTCAGTGGTATCCATTGTGGCCGTGTTGATCACCTGGCCCCAAACGCTCACCGTGGTGATTGTTAAAATAAAAAAAACAGAGAGATTTTTCATTTTCCACTTTTGATTTAAACGGGTAAGTGCTACTTGCTCTACACGATGATAGACTAATGGCACCTGCTCAATTTCCACATCACTTTTGTCAAGTCCAAATGCTTTTTCATCACTTTGGCCAAGATGTTTAAGAAAAAAGTATCCGTTGAGCAATAATCCTTCGCGCACGTTGAATTTGTTTTCCACGGAAAGAAACTTTTCGATAATCACAAACTTGAAATCCGGTTCCGGATTCCATTTGGTAGAGCATTCGGGCCTGATGTTCAGATTTAGTTCTTTGTTGGCAACCAGCTCTTGTACAATCCTTGTAAAGAAAAGTTCAGAGCGGAGGTCACCCGAAACCCAATATGTATGGTTACTTTGATAACCTTATCATCAACTAATTCGGTCACTTCATAATATAAGGTTCATCGGTTCTATCGATGTGAAGAAACCAGTACACATCGGCCCGCTTTAGTTTTTTGGCAAAAACGGATTTTAGAATTTTCTCTTCAATCTGTTCGCGGTGGGTTATGGAAGAGGTCCTTGATCATGTTCTTTTGACAACACAAAAGTACAAGCCTGATTATAAATCGGGTATTAAACCACCTCGCGTTTATATAAAGATATTATAATGAATATGTTTGAGGCTTTGAGTATCAAGCACCACGCACCAAAAGCATAAGCAGGAAGAAGCTATTATTTGCTAAACATCAGGATTCAGCTTTTATCCCCAATGTTAAAAACGCCCCTAAAATAAGTTGAACACCGATAATCATTACCGGTAAGTTGTAATCTCCAGTCCATGAAATCAGATAACCAATGCCCAGTGAAGCAATCGTTCCACCAAGCAATCCTGCTGTGTTCATGGCACCGGTAATTGCTCCCGCATGATTTTTTCCTAGTCCGGTTGCCATGGCCCATGCCACGGGTGCAGTGAAATCCATAAAGGCAAGACCCAATGAGAGCATGATAATCGTAACAGAATTATTATTCGTCAATGTGGCTATGAGCATGACTATACCCGACAAACTCAATCCCACTAAAGGAACAATGCGTCTGCCCCAGATGATGCCTATCTTCTTAACAAGATAATCACTGAGTGCTCCGCCAAAAAGGCAGCCAACAGCAGCCAGTATAAATGGAAGTGATGTAGAGTATGTTAATTCTTCTTGTGGTATCCCTCGCCCTTGGTGTAAATATTTTGGAAGCCAAGAAATGAAAAAGAAAACACCGCTGGCATAGCAGTAGTAAGTGAGCATGAGAAACCAGAAATTTTTTGTGTGAGCAATTTGCTGCCACGATTGCGTGCTTACTATTTTTTCAGCGGGAGCATCTTCGCGTGTTTTATAAAAGAGCATCCACAGCACCACCCATAAAATGCCAATCACCCCAAGCAGATAAAAGGTAGTGCGCCAGCCAAAATTCATTTGCATGGGAATGATAACGAATGGTGTAATAGCACCACCAATACGACTCGACATCCAGATAACTGCCTGGGCGCGACCGCGTTCTTCTACATTGCACCATTTTCTCACGGCAATCGATGCATTCGGATAAGCGCCTGCTTCACCCGCACCAAATAAAAACCGCACTACGAATAAGGAGGCAAAACCGCCCACCAGACCAGTAAGACTGGTGAACACCGACCACCAGATGACCACACGCGACAAGGTTTTCTTTTCGCCAAAACGATCGCCCCACAAACCAGTTGGAATTTCAAACAACCCGTATGAAATGGTAAAGGCTGCGAGTATCCAACCAAACTGACTTTCACTCAACCCAAGCTCACGCGTAATCTCAATGCCGGCAAATGAAATTGCATTACGGTCAAGAAAGGTGATGATGGATAGAAGTGCCAGCAGAACGAGGAACCAGTGCTTACGTTGCATAGTGCGGGTTAGGTCTTAATTAAAAGTTAAAAGATATTGAATTTTGATCACCTAACAGGCACGAATATTACAGCTATTTTATGAGTGGCTAATCGGGCATGCGATTATTAGAAAATAAAAAAGCCCTCATGAAATGAGAGCTTTTAATTATCTGATCAAAGTACCCGGGACGGGAGTTGAACCCGTACAGATATTACTATCCACAGGATTTTAAGTCCTGCGTGTCTACCAATTCCACCACCCGGGCGAACCCGAACAAAAAAAGATGCCGCATCGTCTGCGGCAAATCTTTTATTCGTTTGAGCGGGAAACGAGACTCGAACTCGCGACCCCGACCTTGGCAAGGTCGTGCTCTACCAACTGAGCTACTCCCGCTTTTTAACCCCTCCATTTCTGTAAGGGACTGCAAATTTAATATCCCACATCAAATATGCAATACAACCTTATTATTTTAAGAAATTTAGTGTTTAAGAAAGGCACTGCGTTTCTTGGTCGGGATCGTATGTGGCTAATCCACAGGTTAATTCAAAACGAAATGGATTCTTTTGCCTGAATAATTAAACTTGCATTTATCTTCAACAAAACTTTTAATTCAAATGAAAAAACTTTTTGTCATTGCCTTTTTCCTGATGTTGGGCGTTTCGTTTAAAGGATTCAGCCAAACGGTATACTCTTCTGCCAAAGGAGAAAAGTACCACACTGCGGATTGCAAACTTTCTGGTGATGCCGGTGGCTTAAAGCTGGATGCAGCCAAAAATGCAAGCAAAACACCGTGTGGCATATGCAAACCTGACGAACATACTAAAGATAAGGTTGCCCAATGCTCGGGCAAGACTGCCGATGGCACCCGCTGCAAACGCATGACGGGTAGCAAAGCCGGCAAGTGCTATCAGCACACCAGCACACAGCGCGTTAAACCCAGATTATTCATTAGGACGGAAGAGTTATTCATAAATGCTTGATTGATTTATCTTTACTAAAAGGATTAAAACAACCAATAAGGTGAAAGAGATACAGGTGTTATTTACGGATAAAAATGTCACTGCTTGGGGTGGTATTAA